>JBLNAX010000057.1:0-42721 GCA_050259595.1 Acidobacteriota bacterium
GGAATAAGAACGGTTTAAGTCGAACTTGCTTAGATAGCCAACAATGAACTCCTATGCTAAGGTTTGGGTGGGTTGTAAATGTCGTTGTTTAATGGATCGGCTTTATACATTGATATACACGAGAGCTTGGTGCGGGTAGTGAAGGGCTCCCGTAGTAAAGGCAATATTAGTATTGACGGTTTTGGCTCTCTGGATTTATCGAGTCCGATTGGGCGGATTCCCGATGAGGCTCATGTCCGCGAACTCGGTATGGCCTTGGCTGCTTATCTTGATGAACCCCATTTTGCAGCCAAACATGCCCATGTCGTTCTTAGCCGGGATGGCATAATTACTCGTACAGCGCGCCTTCCGGCCATGGGTGTGAGTGCACTCGGCGAATTCCTGCGCGCAGAGATCAACGAGTTTTTGCCGATCGACCTAAGTGAGTATGAATTTGATTATAGTATTATAAAAAGCTTTACCGCGGACGATGATGGCAAGGATTATTATGAGGTACTGTTGGTTGCCGTTCCCCGGCTGGTACTGCATCAAACTATGCAGCTGCTAGAGATGGCCGAGCTCAACCTGGTATCTATAGATGTCCTGCCCAATGCTTTTCTACGTCTGTTTTCCCGCGCTCCTAACCAGGACTTTATACTGATGGATACCGCTCGTGATGGCGCGCGGATAAGCATCTATGAAAACGGCAGCCTGATCCTGTATTCGGATGTACCACCACATGATCTGAACCGTGGCCAGGATATAACAACGCTGCTTGAGGAGACTCGGGGATATGTCGATTTCTTCTCATCCCGCAATCAAGGCCGTAAACCGGATATGCTGTACATAATGGGAGAGCTTACTGCACTCCGACACTCTGGTAAAGAAGTATTCGAAAACGCGCTGGCTGTGGAAATATGCATGGCGCTTGACGAAGCCATCGGGCTAAAGTTTAGTGGGAAGGCCGGGTTCCAGTTTGGAGACATGGCTTCTCTATATGCTGCGAATATAGGATTGATGTTCAGGCATGATTAGTTTTGTTACCAGAACTAAAGAAATCAATTTTCTGCCAGCCGATCTGATCGAGGAACGCCAGCGCAAAAAACGCTTATTGCTGGCGGTACCGGGTATCGTACTGGTCGTTTTTGCTTTGGCTGTGGTCATGTATTACCCCCAATATATGCAGAAACAGATACAAAATGAAATTGACGGTATGCAGGAGCAGATTTCTGTGATGGCTCCGGTTAAAGTATTTGCTGAACGTCGGGATTCTGAAAAAGGCCAGTTTGATAAGTATAATACGGCTGTAAGCTCTTTAGAACAGAAGAAGACCAGCGCAGTCATGCTGATCGATGGCATCAGCAGTGTGCTGCCGCCGGGTGTATACATAACCCAAATGAATATAATCAACTCCTGGGGTGTGAAGATAAGCATCAAGGTCGACAATGCCCTGGATATGGCGCGTCTGATCACCGGATTGCGCTCGTTGGGCTGGTTTGAAACAGTGGAACCGACCCAGGTCCCGCTGCGCGGCTCAACCGGAATCATACAGATGGACCTGCCCTTCAAAGGGGTGGGGGGAGTGGCCCCTACATCGCCTGCTAATAATAGTAATGCTGACTTAAATACAAATGACTCATCGGCACCCGCGCTAGATTCGACGGGTGCTGCTGGTACTGATGCAACAACCCCTGCGCCGCTAGATGTGGAATCTACCTTACCGGTTCAGCCTGATACTGGCAGTTCTGTACAGGGGGGTGAATAGATTGGCTTCTCTGGACATTAAAGCTGCCTTGAACCCGGCTAATATGACCCAAAGAGAAAAGATCATGTCAGTCGGCTTCTTATTAGTTTTACTGATATATGGTTTTTGGTCATTATATTGGAAGCCACAGATGAATCAGCTAAAGAGTCTTGAGCAGGTGAAGGCCGCTCGCCAAAATGAATATAACGAATATCTAGCAAAGGGATATAACAATAGCAAAGAGATCAAACGGCAGATAGCGCAGATACAATCCAACATATCTTCTCTATGGACGAAAGTGCCACCTAACAAGGATACTCCTGGAATCATCGTTAACCTTTATGATTTGGCGACCAAGGACAATATTGACCTTAACAGTGATTCAGGTCTAATTTCTATTGGTGCACTAGAAACCGCTAACGATTATTCAAGTTATATAATAAATATGAATATCAAGGGTAGCCATGAATCAGTTTATACCTTCATCTATGATGTGGAAAATCTAAACCGCCTGGTATGGCTGGAAAATGCTGATATTTCCGTTCTAAATGCCGGCCAGTTAGCCTGTAATATGACGCTACGTATATTTGTATTAGGACAGGTCAAGCCAGATCCCCAGGATTATCCGTTTATGTTCTATGAGCGGCCTGGCGACCCGCCTTATCAGATGTTCCATATGGCTCCCGGAGCGCAACCGGCTACTCCAAGTGGAAACGATTTCATACCTGAGCCATCTTATACTGAACCTGATTATTCTACTGATCAGGAGTATACAAATCCTTTGCTGCCACAACCTGGTGACCCACCAGCAACCAGCAGTAAAGCGGATATACCTACAATACCGTCGACGAATCCGACGACTTCAATAAATCCAAGCAGGAAATAACCATATCGGTTTTAGAGGGTCGTGTACTAGTTGTCCAGCAAAAAGGACGGTGAGCTAGATGTACTTTAAATGGCTCCAACTCAAAAGATTTTCATTACTAACTGCTCTACTGAGCGTGTACCTTGTGTGTTCTGGATGGCTTGTTTTTGCTGCCGAATTACCGGCCGCACCATCTATTCCTCAGGATAATAGTGCGTCTGTAATCGATCCGAACATGACTTCGGCTGTCTCCACCGCGCCTTCTATTCAGAATGGAAAAGTGCAAATAACATACGCTGATGGTACTGTATACTCCGGGGTTATCCGAAATGGAAAACCGGAGGGAGCAGGTACATGCCAATGGAGCAATGGAGACAGCTATTCCGGCCAGTTCGCAGATGGGGTAATGAACGGTCAGGGAAGCTATCGCTGGGCAGATGGCGAAAAATATATTGGCGCTTTTGTGAACGGGAGGCGTACTGGGCAGGGCGTCTACACGTGGCCCCGGGGTGCGCAATACAAAGGTGAATTCAGTGACGACAGGTTCAACGGTACCGGAGAGCTAATATGGCCTACTGACAGGTATTATGGCAAAGGATTGATAGTCCAGCCCAGCGGCAGTAAAGTCGCCATAAATGATGCTGGATTCAACTATAAAGGCAGTTTCAGAAATGGTGTAATGCATGGGCCGGGTGTTTATACATGGAGTAACGGAGACAAATATATAGGCGATTTCCAGTCGGGAAAGAGAACTGGCAGTGGAACCTATACCTGGTCGAACGGTAACAGCTATACAGGTGACTTTGTTAATGACAATCTTGCTGGTTTTGGTTCTTTTAAATGGGCTAACGGTGATGTGTTGATCGGGTCCTTTACTGGAGGCATGCCCAGCGGATATGGGCGCTTCATTACAAATAAGAAGGAAGTCATTGGTGGCAACTGGGATAAGGGCGTACTTACAGCGGGTGGAGTGGATGTTTTTAATACCATTCCCAACGATATTTATAACACACAGCCCGTAACCTTTTCATGGACGTTTGATGGGAAACCTTATGAAGTGGGGCCGGTCTATGTTAGCAAGATAATGCTGAGAGCTTGGCAAATAAATAGCAAGCATAACCCATTATTTACATGGGGAGTGCAGATTCCACCTGCCGATTCTATTAATACCTATATGCAGGACTTATCTAATAATGATTTGACTAATGCTGTGGCTTTTGCCCTAAATGAGACTGCTCTTAAAGAAGGATTCAAAGGGGCTAAATTAATAAACTTTGTGGCCTCATTTGTTAAGTCTCTGCCTAACAATAAAGATCCCTTAAATGATACCTTTGATAGCTATACAAAGTTGCCTTACGAGGTTCTATTTCAGACTAATCCGTTAAACTTAAGAATCGATTCGGAAGATGCTGCACTGCTGACGGCTATGCTGCTGCAGAAGATGGGCTTTTATACGGCTATTCTTTATATGCCGTCCGGTATACCCAATCATGCGGCAGTAGGTGTCAAGGGCGATGTGTCGTTCCCGGCACAAAGATTCTATTACAAGGGTGCCTGGTACTATTATCTGGAAACGACTGCAGTGGGACAGGATGTTGGCGTTGTGCCCAAGTCAGTAAGCACGAAAGCAGTGGAGATAGTTCCGCTGCCCGATCCGGTAGGGGGAAGACTGTTATATGGAAGTAATAAATAATGCCTCTTGGGGAATGTTCTTGGTTATGAACTTATTGGGAGGTTCCTGGTGAAACATTACCTATTTCCGGATGTCTATGTCGATACAGTTTTGGATTTACCGCTGGATAAGATATTCGCATTGGGAATAAGAGCGTTTATAGTCGATCTTGACAATACGATCACTGAATGGAACAGCCTTGATGTTCATGAGGGAATAATTAGTTGGATCCAGTCTGCCAAAGACATGGGGTTCGATTTCTGTTTAGTTTCCAATAATAATCGGAATCGAGTAAACATAGTGGCTGAGACTTTGCAGATACCATTCGTTTATAAAGCTGGCAAACCGAGACGAAAAGCCGTGCGCCGAGCATTGGAAGTATTACAGACCAGCCCCGAAGTGACAGCTATGATTGGGGACCAGGTCTTCACTGATGTGTTGGCTGGCAACAGGATGAACCTGTTTACCATCCTCGTAGTTCCAATAAATAAAAGAGAATTTCTGGGAACTAGATTTATGCGCAAAATCGAAAGGTTTGTATTGAAAGCAATTGTTCGCGCTGTCAAGAAGGGCGAGATCAATTCTGCTATAGTGAGTAATGTATCCGATAAGAACCAAGGTTAATCCCACCTCCACTTTTCTTTATTAAACATGCCTAAAGTCGCATTTAATCGCATTTTATGCAGTAAGGGTCGAATTATCGTTTGACTTGCTATCCGCTCTTCTATCTGTAATAATTGTCTATATCCAAATTTATGTAAGGGAGCAGCATATGTCCCCGCATAATTATTCTATTGAAAAAAGCATCAATTCAACCACAGAACTGTTCGGAGTGATAGGCTACCCGCTTGGGCATTCCCTTTCTCCATTGATGCATAATGAGGCTTACCAGGAGCTAGAAATCAATGCATTGTATTTGGCGTGGGCGGTGAGCCCAGACAACTTGCCCAAAGTGATCGAAGCGGGCAAGACCCTAAATGTTCGCGGGTTCAATGTAACCATACCTTTTAAGGAGAAGATCATTTCATATTTAGACGGGATCAGCGATGAAGCGGCCGCCTGTGGTGCAGTGAATACTGTGAAAATCACCAATGGGCAGGCCTGGGGATTTAATACCGACGGGCCGGGGTTTCTAGCTTCTTTACGGGAGCAGGATGTTAGTGTCGGGGGAATGGCCTTGGTTCTAGGGGCAGGTGGTGCTGCTCGAGCGATCGGTTACGAACTGGCCAAGGCCGGATGTGAAACAGCTTTTGTCGACATAGTGCCTGAAAAGGCTGCTGTTTTGGCGACTGACATAAAGCGATTGACAGGCTGTCATGCAGACGGCGTGACTTGGGATAGCGCGGAACTATCCGCCGTTATAAAAAAGGCTTCTTTAGTCGTTAATGCTTCCCCAGTGGGAATGTATCCGCATGTGCAGAACATGCCGCCATTGGATCTAAAACAGTTGGGTCCCGAATCAGTGGTGTGTGATATTGTATATAATCCGATCAAGACCAGGTTGCTCTTGGAAGCTGAAGAGCTTGGCATAAAAACCGTTGAAGGATTAGGGATGTTTGTTAACCAAGGGGCTATCGCATTTAAGATATTCACAGGAGTGGAAGCCCCGGTTAAAGTGATGGAGAATGCTGTTCGCAAGAATCTTAAAAGGAATTAAATCTCAAGATTTGGGATATACTCTCGTTGAACTGCTATCGGTGCTGGCCATTGTTGGTATTCTCTCGGTTCTAGTATTTCCGATGTATCGCTCAGCATCAAGCCGTCTAGAGCTGCGGCGAGATGCTGACATATTGGCTGTGGAGCTCCGGCAAGCCCGGCAGACTGCTATAACCACCGGACAGAAGTGTGAGCTTGTATTCGAGATAGAATCCTCTACGTATTGGGTCAAAGAACCTATGAGGAGTAGCCGGGAGATCCAGCTGGGACCGGGTATCAGGGTTGTGAAGAGCACATTCCCGACTTCGGAAGCCGGACAGACACACTGTTCGTTCAGCCCTTTTGGTGCTCCGGCTGGTGGGGGAACGGTATACCTGGAAAACGACCGAGGAAGTCGTCTTTACGTGCCGGTCACTCCGGTTACGGGCAGGGTGAGGGTAACAGATGTACAACCGTAATGGTGGGGGAGGTAACATTTTTGGCTCCTTGAGGGAGGCTTTATTTTGTTATTCGACCTGCTGTTCATATACTGTGCCCGTATTATCGATGTCTCCTTGGCTACTATACGGACTATCCTTATTATTAGGGGTGACCGCTATACAGCGGCTTTATTAGGTTTTTTTGAAATAATGGTCTACGTGGTAGCTCTGGGGAAGGTGCTGAGCAGTCTTAACGAACCACCCAAATTGATTTTCTATTGTCTGGGATTTGCCAGCGGCGTGATAGTGGGGAGCTGGATCGAAGAGAGGATCGCTTTAGGTTACAGGGGACTTCAGGTTATTACCTCACGGGAAAATGAATACCTGGTCGATGAACTAAGGAATCAGGGTTATGGTGTCACTACATGGGAGGCACACGGTCTGGAAGGCGCGAAATTGGTCATGAACATGCTTCTAAAGAGAAACATAGCCTGGGAAGCTGCGGAAAAGATAAAAAACCTCGATGAAAATGCTTTTATAGTCTTTCTTGAACCGAAGAGCTTTTCTGGAGGATACATTAAGAAATAGCGGGAGGGGATGCAATTGTTGAAGATTCAGACAGCAGGTGAATCACATGGGCCGGCTCTGATAACGATCATTGACGGTCTGCCTGCAGGAATGAAGATAGAAGCCTCGTACATAAATGACCAGCTCCAGCGGCGCCAACAAGGTTATGGCCGGGGCGGCCGCATGAAAATTGAGTCCGATCAAATCGAGTTTCTTTCCGGTGTAAGAAACGGGCTGACCTTAGGTAGTCCGATTACAATGATGATCAGGAACCGTGATTACGAAAACTGGCAGGAGACCATGAGCGCAGCACCGGGGGCCAAAGAAGAACGGCAGGTACATAGGCCGCGGCCAGGGCATGCGGACCTGGCGGGCGGGATGAAATATGGACATGCGGATTTTCGTAACGTGCTAGAGCGAACCAGCGCCCGCGAAACTGCCGCTCGGGTAGCGGCTGGTGCAATATGCAGGAAACTGTTAGCCGAACTGAACATAGAAATATATAGCCGGGTAATAGCCATTGGTCAGGTTCGTAGTGATCGTATGGAATGGGCCATGACTGAGGAAACCCAGCGAGCTGTTGAATCCTCGCCAGTCGCCTGCGTAGATGAGCAGGCTGCACAGCAGATGATCAAGGCTATCGATCAGGCGCGCGAGAATGGTGAATCATTGGGCGGCGTTTTCGAAATAGCGGCATGCAATGTGCCACCGGGTCTGGGCAGCTATGTGCAGTGGGAGCAGCGTCTGGATTCTCGAATTGCCGCATCGATGGCGGGTATTCCGGCTATAAAAGCCGTGGAATTGGGTGAAGGAGTGAAGGCATCCTCCAGCCCCGGTTCCAAAGTGCATGATGAGATTTTCTATTCCGAAGAACAGGGATTATACAGGGCTACTAATAACGCCGGAGGAATAGAAGGGGGTATCAGCAACGGTGAGCCGATCATGGTTCGTGCTTATATGAAACCGATACCAACTTTGTACAAACCGCTGCTTAGTATCAACATTACGAACTGGGAAGCTGAAAAGGCGGAAATCGAACGCTCCGACATTTGTGCTGTACCAGCCGCCCGAGTGGTTGGCGAAGCGGTCTTGTGTCAGGTGCTGGCTGCCGAGCTTCTTACCAAGTTCGGCGGTGATACTGTAGATGAACTCCAGAACAACTTTATAAACTATCTTAATTATTTGAAAAAGGTGTGGAGATGGAAAAGAACATCGTATTGATTGGGTTTATGGGGACAGGGAAAACGGCGATCGGCACCCGGTTAGCTCAGCGATTGAACCGCAAATTCATAGATACTGACCGAGAAATCGAGCGTGTTACTGGAATGACAGTGCGCGATATTTTCCTAAAAGCCGGTGAAGTTCGATTTCGTTCCGAAGAAGCATTGATATCTCAAAAACTGGCCAATCAAAAGGGATTGGTTGTCGCTACCGGGGGCGGACTTGTTTTAAATCCGGAGAATATTGAGTATTTGCGTAAAAACGGAGTTGTTGTTTGCCTTAAGGCGGCACCGGAGGATATCTATCGTCGGGTGAGTAAAAAGAAGCAGACCCGACCACTGCTGGGACGTAGTTTCACCATTGAAGATATTATCCGAATGCTAAATGATCGCGACGAATTCTATCGCAATGCTGATATAGAAGTAGATACTACTGATACTGAGCCTGACATGGTCGTCCAGCACATTATGAACAAACTCCAGGAGGTAGATGGATGGACAGGGTAACGGTTGCGTTAGGCGATAGATCATATAGCATTGTGATCGGACATGGAATACTGACTAACGCAGGAAACTTGATAAAAAATGTCGTGGGGCAGACCAGCAAAGTATTGTTGGTAAGCAATCCTACGATATTTGCTCATTATGGTAAGCGCGCTCTAACCAGCCTAAGGGATGCTGGCCTGGATGTTGTTTACGCTGAAGTTCCTGACGGCGAAGAATACAAATCACTTGAGCAAGCCCAGCGCCTCTATGATTCTGCGGTAGACAACTTGTTGGACCGTTATTGTACAGTTGTATCGTTAAGCGGGGGAGTGATCGGTGATCTAGGGGGATTTGTCGCGGCTACATATCAGCGGGGCGTCAATTTTGTGCAGATACCCACTACTCTTCTGGCACAGGTGGATAGCAGCGTGGGCGGAAAAGTGGCAGTAAACCATGCACGCGCCAAGAACATGATCGGGGTCTTTCACCAACCTCGCATCGTTATCATCGATCCTGAAGTATTGGATACTTTGCTGCCCAAAGACTTTCTATCGGGTTTGGCAGAAGTAGTCAAATACGGCATTATACAAGATCCCGGCTTTTTTGATTACCTCGAGTCGAACATCGAAAATATCGTAGAGCGCCGTTTACAAGTCATTGAATACATAATCAAGAGGTCCTGTGAGATCAAAGCGGAAGTTGTAGGACAAGATGAAAGAGAAGAAGGACGGCGAGCTATCCTAAACTTAGGGCATACATTTGGACATGCAGTTGAATCATATGCTGGCTATGGTACATACAGCCATGGGGAAGCGGTAGCTATCGGTATAGCTCTGGCAGCCGAACTAGCATGTGATCTGGGAATGTTGGATAATGCAAAAGCGCAGCGGATCAAAAACCTGATGATAAGAATGGGTATGTCGATCAAGCTTCCTGATTTTCCAGTCGACAAATTACTGGGCATAATGTATCAGGATAAGAAGGTCAAGGCAGGAGCTCTGCGCTTAGTTCTGCCGGTCGATATTGGTCAAGTGGTCATCAAAGGCGACGTTTCTGATAGCGCCATTGTTAGTGTAATGGACAAAGGCAAAGATTTCTGACAATTACCCATTTGACGACAAATGTTATAATTTATCGCAAAAACATACTTTTGTAAAATCATACTCCGATAGTATAATAAGTAAAAAAATGGAGTATGAACGTGTTTCAAGACAGAAAATCTTCCGGTGCTGCAAAAAATGCCGCCAGCAGCATACATAATAATACAAAAAAATCAATTCAACACACCTCACCGCCACCAGCTTTGGCGGCCGTTCACCGTTCATCCCAGCCCGAACTCTCAGTGATCGAAACATCTCGTTTGAAGGCAGATGATGCAATCGCACTCGGCCCATTTTCTATTGCCCATGATTTATTGGAATTAGTTCCTTATGAAACTGCACTAAGACATCAATTTGTGCCGATCGAACATTTGAATAATGATTTGACGGTGGCTGTCAGTGAACCGTTAGATAATTATGATCTTACTGCCCTTTCTAAAGAGATCGGCCTTCATCTTATTCCAGTGAATATTGGGAAGCCAGAGCTGAGCTTAGCACTAAGGAACTATTCTAAGGCTTATTTCAATCAAAAAATATTACATTCGCTTACCATGCCCAGAAACACCAGCCTCAAGACGATACATACGCACATGGATGGAGTCGTTGATGAAACCCCGGTAGTTCAGTTGATGAATTATTTGCTGTCACAAGCAGTTATGATGGACGCCAGCGACATACATATCGAGCCACAAAAAGAACATGTGAGAATCAGACTTCGTATAGACGGTTGTCTTGTCGATCTAATGAACCTCCCTTCGGATATCGCTCCGGCCATGATTTCCCGTATTAAGATAATGTCCAACCTTGATATCTCCGAGCGCAGGCAGCCGCAAGACGGGAGAATACGGGCCATGGTGAACGGTGACGAAATCCACTTCAGGGTATCTACCATCCCTGCAGTACATGGTGAAAAAGCCGTGCTCAGGATACTTAATAGGCTTCAGAAATGGATGTCGATCGACCGGCTGGGTTTGGAAAAGTATAATCGCAAGCTATTTTTTGATCTTCTTAAAAGCACACGTGGAATGATTCTTGTTGCTGGTCCTACTGGTAGCGGAAAAACTAGCACGATGTACGCAATGCTCGACTACCTTAATAAAACAGACCGCAATATCATCACTCTTGAGGACCCTATCGAATGTACCATTCCAGGAATCACGCAGGTACAGATAAACAACAAAACCGGACTGACTTTTGCCAAGGGACTACGGTCGGTTTTAAGGCAGGACCCGGACATCATTATGGTTGGTGAGATCAGAGACATGGAGACTGCCGAACTGGCTATTCGGGCAGCTCTTACGGGACACCTGGTGTTATCGACCATTCATACAGCCAGTGCATGTGGAGCCATAACCAGATTGATCGACATGGGGATCGAGTCATATCTGATAGCGGCAGCTCTATCAGGCGTTATCTCTCAGCGCCTAGTGCGTAGGATCTGCCCAGAATGCAAGGAACAACACATGCCGACTTTTGAAGATATGGAGCCAGTTTTAGATCAGGCATCGTCAGGGGAATCGTACTTCAAAGGCGTTGGCTGTGAACTTTGTGTTAACACGGGCTATCAAGGCAGGTTGGCACTGCAGGAGATATTAGTCGTGGATAAAGAGATAGGGTCAATGGTCTCCGGTCGGGCTATGGAGAATGATATAGAGGAAAAAGCTGTCGATAATGGGATGATTGGACTTTTCGAGGACGGACTGCGCAAGGCTCGCAAAGGAATAACTAGCATGGAGGAGGTCTGGAAAGAAACTTATGTGTAGTGGGTAATAATGATGCTTTTTGATCATCTTGTAAGCTAACTAGGTCAGGACATATTTGCATTAAAAATCGATACGTGGAAAGGAATTGAAAGTGAGCCGCAGATTCGGAGAAGTGATCACGCCTTATTTGAAGCTGAATAGGAGTCATTATTGGGGTAGAGTCAAGGGCATCGAATTAGCAGGTCTTTACCGTCAGATGTCTACAATGATCAATTCTGGTGTTCCATTATTAAGATGTATTGACGTACTGGAAGGTCAGGTTCGGAACCCAGTATTGCGTCAGGCTATTGTTGAGATAAGACATTCCTTAATGCAAGGATTGCCGCTTTGGAAAGCGTTATCACGGAATCCTAACGTTTTCTCAAACTTTCATGTCCAAATGGTAGCTAGTGGGGAAACAGGGGGCTTTTTAGGCAAATCACTCGACAAGCTGGCTTCGTATCAGGAACGCGAAACAAGATTCAATGCTAAAATACGCTCAGCGGCTATATATCCGTTGATGGTAGGGTTTTTTACACTTGTGGTATTGGTGTTCCTGGCCAGCTTTGTGATTCCGCAGTTTGCTGAGATTTTTCGTGAGCAGGGAGTAGTACTGCCTTTGATCACGAGAATCGTCCTGGTGATAGGAAACGGTATTAGAGACTATGGGCTAATACTTTTGCTGGGGGTGGCTCTTTTGGCTGCAGTGATCAACAAATGGCACTCTTCTGAAAGTGGGAGAAGGATTTGTGATCGGCTGATATTAAGCACACCCATTATCAATTCGTTTGTAAAAAAAACTGCGGTGGCTAGAATAACTGGAGTCATGGGGACTCTTGTGCAGAGCGGGATTCCCGTGGTTGATTCGTTGGATCTAGCCGGGACTTTGGTTGAAAACAGGATACTTACGGATTCCATAAAACGCGCTACCATGCAGATCTATAGTGGACAGGACATAACTGCTCCGCTCACTGAAAGCAGGGTTTTCGAGGAAATAGCTATACAAATGATTGCGGTGGGCGAGGAGACCGGTTCGTTGGGGGAGGTTTTAAATAGACTTTCCGAATACTACGAGTCCGAGGTCAATCGGCTAATGGGAACAACAGCGGCATTATTGGAACCTGCGTTGGTGATGTTCCTGGCCTTGATCGTAGGGCTGATAATGGCCAGTAATGTACTGCCAATGCTTGACTTAATGAATTCATTATGGTGAAAGAGAGGAATGAAAGTGAAATCAACTAAAACATTAACTAAGAACAATAAAGGATTTACAATAATCGAACTGATGGCGGTCATGGTCATCCTAGGAGTTATTGCTGCCATAGTAGTTCCTAAGTATGCCGGAGCAATGGAAAAAAGCAAACAAAAAGCATGCACTAACAATATTAATATGCTGAACCATGCGGTCGAACTCTACCAGGAGATCGAAGGAACTGATCCGGGTAATCAGCAGGCACTCAAAGACGAGAGATATATAAATAAAATCGTATACTGTCCTGTTGATAGTGATGAATACGTTTTCAATGCCAATGTTTTTACATGTAATGGGCACTGATCTGGGTTTCAACTGATTTGAATATGATTATACATTGTTCGAATTTGCATGATCAAAGGGGTATGACACTTGTGGAAGTATTGGCTTCACTGGTGATCATAACGGTAGTATTTACTTCAGTGCTTTCGGTCTTCATGTCCGGAATGGCATGGATCTCAGGTGCGGCGCGTAAGACTGAAGCGGTTAATTATGCTGCTTTAGTACTTGAGGAACTGAAATCTCATCCGGAGTTGGTCAGGCCAGGTCTTAAGGATGTACATGCTCTATCTTCTGATCTGCCTATCCCAGATGGTATCGGTGGGACATGTGACTGCCAAGAGTATGCCTCTGACTTGGGCTTGTACTCAGTCAAAGTATGTGTCTACTGGTCTTCCAGCGGGCATCAGCAAACAGAACAGTTGGTGACATTGGTTTATGGCAGCAATTAATGCACGCAGGCAGAATAACGGGTACTCCCTGCTGGAGATGATGGTAGCCCTGGGTATCATGACTTCACTCGTTTTGTCTATGTTGTCGATCATTTCTAGTGGGTTAGGGTTTCATGGCAAAGGTTTAGAAAGGATCGAGGCTCAGGAGAGTGCACGGAATGGCTTGGATATGATGGTCAGAGATGTAAAAGAAGGAATCAAAGTGATCAATGCTTCGGGAGCTACCCTGACATTATTGAATCAAGAAGGCAAAACCGTGGATTATTATGTCCGGACAAGTACTCTGTATCGTCGCACAAATGGTGCAGCGGCACCGGTTGCCAACAATGTTTATGGGATATTACTGGATGAGGTGCTTCCAGGACAATACGACATTTCTATAATCGCTGAAGCGGGTGTTACAAACGTGGCAATGCATAGAAGAATAACAAAATGAAGTGGTTAAAACTTAATGAGTAGAAACAAGGGTTCAGCAATATTGATGACTATTGGCATCACGGCAGTTTTACTAGTCTTGGCCGGAGCCTTTTTAGGATTGGCAAAGTCGGAAGGAATAATATCTGCCAGGCATGCAGATTGTATAAAATCCCAATACCTGGCCGAGGCCGGTATTGCCCGGGCTAAGTGCGAATTATCTAAGGGGGTCACCTGGCCAAGTGGTGTTCCAATGAAATTCAATCTTCCAATCCAGAGTTCTAATGGAGAAATCGAAGTCACAGTGACATCGCCATCTGAACCGGGCTATCTTGAAATCAAGTCAACTGGTAAAGTACCTGGGCGATCTGCTAAAACCATTGAATTAAGACTGACACCACCTGCCAAGTACACTCTATACTCCAAAAATCTAGTCATTGACCGACCTGGAGCCGTACTAAATATATTCAATCACTACGGTGTCGAGCTTGATGACATAGATGAAGAATACGGGGGGACTATATCTTTTTCTGAATCAGTTTCGGGTGCGTACCAGCAGATCAATGATACTGAAGGTGTTTTGGTTGAACCGCCACATGTACATTGTTACAAACCTCCTAAAGTAGACACAGAGTATATGCTTAAAGCCGATCATTACCGAAGCAGACTTTCTCTAGGAGAATATAATTTTGAATGTGTAGACGGTGATTTAGTACTATCTGGATCCGAACACAAGAAGATAATCTTTGTGAAAGGTAATGCGGCAATAATAGCTACCGATACTGAGCAACTTAGTTTCGAGGATTGCGTTGTAATAACCAAGGGAGATATAGTTCTTTTAAACATTGGTGCTGCTCCAGCCCATTTTGAAGGTATGCTGTTTGCCGGTGGCAATGTTCAAGTAGTGCAGAAGAATGGTTTTTTGGATATTGTTGGTGCTCTGTCTGCTGGCCAGGATATCGAATTTGATGTGCTGCAGGGTGTTGTAAACTTAAGCGGCAATCCGAATGTTTTGAATTCTGTACCTAGTGTATTTAAAGAAAACCTAGGATATTTGATGTCAGCCAACGAATGACTAATGTACAAACCCTGATATATAGGATTGGATGGCGAATTTGGACACTATTATGAACCCTATCATGTGCTGATATCTGGGCGTAATATTCCGAGCTTGGATTATATTAGAAAAAATTTCGACATTTAGCAGGAATAAAAGCTCGAAAAAGCGAAAAAAACAATACTAAGACTCAAATTGATAAAACAACTAGGACCTTGTAATCATTTTATCAATTATGTCGAAAAATAGCCCAATTTATCGATACTTTCGTGTATAATGAAAATAAATGGGAAATATGACAACGTTGTGGTATAATTCTGTCAATGATCAATAGAGGAAGAGTAAACTAGGATTCACTTACTAAATTGGATAAAAAGCATTATATCGAATACCTAAGTCAAAAATCGGATTGGCGTAAGCAATACTAAGGGGAGAAGTGGTATGAGTTTTTACGCTTATGAGGTTGTCGACAGATATGGTGGCATTGTTAACGGCAAAATTGAGGCCGATAATGAGCACGTGGCTGCTGACCGCCTAAGAAAAATGGGTTTGACCGTAGTTGAAGTTTCTGAGGTCAAGAAAAGTCCGTTTGAGGATTTCCTGAAAACTGGCCCGAAAGTCACAGTTGGTGATCTGGCGATCATGAGCCGCCAGATGTCGGCTATGATGGACGCGGGTCTGCCACTCACACGAGCGTTACATACTGTTGCAGATCAAGCTGACAATAGTACGATGAAGGCTGCAGTTAAAAGCTGTGCCAGCAGCGTTGAAGGCGGAATTAGTCTAGCAGATTCTTTGAAGGTTCATCCCGATATTTTCCCCCCTTTATATATCGATATGATCGCGGCTGGTGAAGCCAGCGGTTCTCTGGTAGAAGTATTGACCCGATTAGCTGTTCAGTTGGAACAGGACAAAGCGTTGCGGGATCAGATAAAAGCGGCTACATTTTATCCAGCGGCAGTTGGTATTTTTGCATTGCTGATCGTCTTAGCAATGATGCTCTTTGTAGTTCCTATCTTTATGAAATATTTTCCACCAAATGTTCCGTTAAAAATACCCACTAGGATAGTTGTTGGAATATCAACTTCCTTGCGAAGTTTCTGGTACATATGGATATTGGTTTGCGCAAGCATCTATGGTGGTATTACATATTACCTCAAAAGCCCGACCGGACATAGGCAATGGGATGCTATCAAATACAGACTACCGGTATTTGGCAAGTTAGCACAGAAGACCATGGTAGCTCGCTTCAGCCGTACTCTGTCCACTCTCCTAGAAGGTGGAATTCCTGTTTTACAGGCACTGGAATCAGCCGGACCTACTACCGGTAATCTTTTAGTTGCCGATGCAATTGCCATTGCTGCTGAGAAGATACAAGAAGGCCAGAGTATTTCAAAACCTCTCGCCGATAGTGGTCTGTTCCCCCCCATACTGATTCAAATGGTCGCCGTAGGAGAAGAATCAGGTTCCTTGCCTTTTCTTTTATCTCGAGTGGCGGAGTTCTATGAAGAAGAAGTAAGTACTATGAGTAAAGGTTTAACAGCAATGCTCGAACCTATAATGATCATTTTTGTTGGAAGTATTGTTGGTTTTATCGTTATTTCTATCTACTTACCGATATTTACAGTGGTGACATCAATAGGAGGTAAGTAGTATGGTCTATGAGACAAAATCAGTTCAAAGTGATTTTGAGACAATTGTACAGGATTATATTTTCAACCCGAATGATGATTCGATGCATGAAGTTGTCGAAGCCGCTAGAGGGCTTATATATCATTTTGCGCAGATGTACTCCCCGACTAGACCATGTGAAGATTTGGTACAAGCGGGCTATGAAGGGTTAATCAAAGCGTTGAAACGATTTGATCCCAGCAGAAATGTACAGTTTGTCACTTTTGCCACCCATTATGTCACTGGAGAAATGAGGCATTACCTGAGGAGTGAGACTTCATATCACCGGCCACGTACGCTGGCTGAATTGCAGGAGAGAATATTCGAGGTCTCAGACCAACTGACTAAAAAGCTCGATAGGCCACCGACTCTTGATGAAGTTGCCGATGAAGTAAATGTTACAAAAGAAGGTGTGATACAAGCCTTAAAAGTCGGCCGAGTCAGCATGGAAGAAATTAATCTCCAGGCTATTAAAAGTGTGAGATATGAAAGCTTCAAGCTTCCGATAGAAGATAGAATTGTTTTGACACAGGCGTTTGACAGACTAAATGAAGTCCAGCGTAAGGTTATATATCTAATATTCTTTAAAGACATGACTCAGGCCGAAGCCGGAGCCGAGCTGGGCATTGGACAGCGGCAGGTTTCGCGTCATTTGAAACGTGGTCTGGATATGATGGCTCGCCATATGATTTGAAAGTGAGGGGTGAGCAGTGAATTCTAACAAGATGCAAAAAGGATTCAGCTTAGTGGAGCTACTGGTAGCCTTGATGATACTGGTCATGGCGGTGATCACTTTTGTGCCATTGTTTGAATACATGGCAAAGGCGTCAGGCAATAACAAGTATCAATCGGAAGCAGCTGAAATCGCAGCCAGTGAATTGGAATACATCCGATCATTGCCTTACGATTCGATTGGCTTGAAATTTGGAAGCCCTTCCGGTGACATTAAAGCTACGGAAACTTATGAAGTCAATGGGACTACATATGAGATACAGAGAAACATCTGGTGGGAAGACGATCTGAGTGATAACAATCCCAGTGACACGGCACCCTATGACTACAAAAAGATACAGATCAGGGTGCGGGCAATAAGCACTTTCACGGATAAAAAAGATGAGGTAACCGTTTACACCAAGATATGCCGTGAGGGCGGGCAGGTGCTGCTTAACGGTGGTGGCTTGAATGTTCTTGTCACGCGAAAAGACGGCACAACTCCAGTAAAAGATGTACAGGTTGATTTGGGGTCAACGACACTTTGGACAGATGGGGAAGGGCGGGCATTATTTCTGGGAATAGATCCCCCTGGAGATTACCAATTAACTATTCACGATCCTGTTGGGATGATTGTGCGGCCAGATTTGAAGACCCAGACTGTCACATTGGTTAATAAAACAATAATCTCCAAACAAATCGAAGTAGAAGTTCCGGGCAGCCTGGCTGTGACACTTAATCCGAAACCGGGATCAGGCAGTATTGAGGCAATCAGTCCGGTTGGGCCTAGTGATAATCACTCGGTTACAATAACCCCCGCTTCATCCGATACATTTATGTTTTCAAATCTATGGCCTAAGTTTTGGGAAGTGAAGGTTAAGAATGATGCAGGGACTGAAATCGGCCATGGTTCATTTGAAGTAAAACCCGGCCTGACTGAATCCGGGACTATTTAATGTTAGATCATATGTGCGTGTTGAATAGAGAGGATTTTGTTTATGTACTCAGGGGAGAACATTCTTTCAAAGTTTAATAGTAATTCTGGTATTACCCTAGTTGAGTTGCTTGTTGTGCTGCTTATTTTTGGTGTTGTTTTGGGCGGCATCTATCAGTTTTTTGATTTTGGTCAGCGAACCATAGACGAAACCGAGACATTGAACATAATGCAGCAGAAAGTCTCTCTTTTTACCACCGAGATACGCCGGGAAGCAACAGGGGCCGTAAATGCCGCCGATGGATTGGATCCCATTGTTGTGTCTCCCAGCGGCAAAGACGTTGATATCTACACTGATATTGATTGGGACAATATTCCGGAACTGGTACAGTATCGATGGCATGGCGGCACCCTGCAGAGAAGAGTTGTGGAATCAACTACAACAACCAAGCCTTACAAATTTGAAAGTGATCCGGACTGGAAAACGGTTTTTGACCATCCCAGGAAGCTCAAAGATCCTCACCCAGACTGGTTTTTTGAAGTAAAGACGGCTGACAACGGCAAAAACGGCAAATTGTTGTCGGTTGAGATGGAAGTTGATGATCCGGTGCGGCCACTAAGGAATCCGCTTCAGATCAAAATGAAAGTTATAACCAGAGGTATCAATACTGTCTATTGATTATGACTGATTAAGGAGGTGGAGGCATGGTGCTGCTTAATAGCAAAAAAGGTCTGGCTTTACCGCTGGTCCTGATTTTTATATTGGTAATGACACTGCTGAGCGGTGCTGTCATTGTTTACGTAAATGAAAACACTGACACCATCTCCCGGACCAAGTCCGCATACGGAGCTCTGAATATTGCAGAAGCCGGGTACAACAAATACTTATGGCACTTAAATCAAGATTCGCACTACTGGGAGAAGGATGTTGCTTTGCTGCCCGCCGGATCAGCTAAGCCAGGAGAGGTTGTGGCGATTAAGGACGGCCCCATAGTTATGGGTTATGTTTATTTAACCATAACCAAACCTACTGTAGATGATCCGGACCTATATATTACTTCAACAGGATGGAGCCCGCAAGACACTTTCCATAAGAAGACTATTCGGGCTAGAATTCATAAACGCAGTTTTACTCAGAATGTTTATGTCAGCAATTATGAAGTTGTTCCGGGAACTGATCCAAGCGATTATAAAAAAAATGCAAGTCAAGTCTGGTGGACATCATCAGCCAAGATTTACGGACCAGTACATACCAATGGCTGGCTTAATATTGACGGCAGTCCACAGTTTTCCGAGACTCTTACTTACTCAACTCCCTGGAAGAACGGCCAACCTATCAATAAAGGCTCGGGAGGGTGTACGCCTATCGTCGGTCCTCCTGATCATCAGCCGATGCAGGCGCCACCGCTGACGTTTCCAGCATCCAATACTCAGATTAAAGACTGGGCGGGAACGAAATACCTATTTACCGGACGCACCTGCATATATCTTCAAGATGGTAAGATTACAGTCAGGAATCCTAATTATAATGGAGGAGCAGCCAAGACATTTTCCGAGTCAGACTTTCCGCCTGATGGGGTTATTTATGTTCAGGGTGATCAGGGTTCTGATAAATTCAGCCTAACGGCCGGCAATGTGTTTGTGTACGGCAGGTTGAAGGGCAAGCTGACTATTGCGGCTGAGAACGATATTTACATAACAGGCAAAAACCCGACCAACTATAATTATGGTGTGGCGGAAAATCCATATACAGCAGGCCTGACCTACTTCAACAATAATCTGACTACCAGTACGGATATGCTGGGACTGGTTGCCGGCAATAATATCATAGTCATGCACTATGGATGGCCTAATGATGCCGGGACAGGCAGTTCATCCACAACTCTTACCGCACCGAACAACATGACCATCTATGCTGCTTTGTTTGCTCTCAATCGCGCTTTCTATTTTGAGCAGTGGAATAAAGACGATGATGGAACCAACGGTAATCATTCAGTTCAACAGACTCTTACAATCAAGGGCTCGATAATCCAGCAGTTCCGTGGTCCGGTGGGGACTTTCAGTGGGGCAATCAGTGTAACAGGCTACGATAAAGATTACTCTTTTGACAAACGCATGGCGATAGAAACGCCACCGCATTTTGTAGAACCGGTCAATGAGGGATGGGAAGTAAAAGAATGGAGGGAATATTCTACTCCTTCCGGTATTCCGGATCATTAATTTTGAAAAATGTGTATGACATAATAAGCGGTGCCGACTTTGTCGCACCTAGTTGCAGGGGAAAGGTGGTAAACGGCGATGGCGTTATTCAGACTGACCAAGAAATCCAACAGCATAGTTGGCCTGGAACTGGACGCCGGAGAAGCAAGAGCGGTAGAGATCGAAGGGGGTTTCAAGACCCCTACTTTGGCCGCATGGGGAAGAGTTGCTCTGCCGCAGGGGGCTGTTGTCGAGGGCAATGTCCAGAATGCTGATGCGGTAGCAGATGCATTGCGAAGCCTCTGGGTGAACTCCGGTTTTAAGTCAGATCGAGTGGTATTAGGGATAGCTAATCAGGGGGTAATCGTTCGAACAGCCAGTTTTCCTCGCGTTCCTGACAATAAAATGGCTCAAATGATAAGGCACCAGGCACAGGATTTTGTCCCAATGCCGTTGGCTAATGCCGTTTTGGATTACGCCATAATTGATGATGGCATAAATGAAGGGGCACCCGGGGTAGAAGTATTACTGGTGGCTGCCCGCAAAGACATGATTGCCAACTATATTCAAAGTCTTTCGAAAGCAAAGCTCAAGCCCCAGGACATAAATGTCTCTCCCATAGCACTGCTTAGAGTTCTGCCGCCAGCCAAGAAATCAGGTGCTATTGCCATTGTTAATCTTTCCAATGCTTTTAGCAGTATTATTGTATCGGCTAATGGCATACCCCGGCTGGTCAGGCTAATTCCCGTTGGCCTCGAAGAGGTCGCTCAGCAGCTAAACTGCCCTTTGGACAAGGTGGTCAGTGCTTCGTATGAAGCGTCTCCAGATAATGATATCAGTTCTGCTTTTGCGGGATGGGGAAGCGGCCTAGCCGCAGAAATAAGATCTTCTTTATCATATTTTCAGGGTCAAAAGGACGCTATGGCGATTAATGAGGTAATTCTCAGCGGCCGGGGTTCCAGAATAGATGGCATTTCGGCGCAGATCGAAGAAACGTTGGGCATTCCAACTTCAATAGTGTCACCATTGGCTGGAGTAAGCATAGCGGCGCGGTCGGAAAAAGGAATTGCCGAAAATGCGCCGGACTTTGCCGTTAGTATTGCACTGGCACAATGGGGAGCGGAGGTGAAAATGTGAATATAAGCTTACTGCCACCTGAGATAAAAACGCAAGAGGCAACACGACAAAAGCTTGAACAAGTGATCTTTATCGGAATCATCTTTGTCCTTGTATGTGTCGTGGCTTTGGTGCTATTGGTATTTGCGAACACTTATGAAAGGCTGCAGATAGGCAAAGTGCAGCAGCAGAAACAAGATATACAAGCAAAAATAGATAGGGAATATCAAAAATATGCAGACCTTGAGGGCAAAATTGAATCCGCAGACAGTACCTTGAAGGTAGCCATGGGAAGCACCCCGGATTGGTGCCTGGTCTTGACTGAGGTTAAAAATTCGATGCCGGCTAACCTAATATTAACAAGCTCACAAGTCGAACAACAGCAAGGTTCAACTGCGCCGAGCAACCTCCTTTTGATTAAGGGTAATGCCATGGATCTGCCGACTTTAACGAACTGGATAGATATTTTAAAAGAAACAACTACCATAACAAATCCGCGTTTTCAATATACATCACTGATGGAAGGAGAATTGGGCGCTGGACCTCTAAGATATCAGTATCAGGTTCTAGTAGAAATGAAGCTTAGCGAAGGTTATCTTCCGGCATGGGAGGGGAGTAACAAATGAAAGATATTGAAATTCCCGGAGGTATAATTACTGTTGTAGTTGGGATTTTAGCACTGATAATCATTGCAGTGCTGATGGTGTATGGAGTAAAAAGTTTCTATCAAAACAGGGAAGCATATAAGCTTGAAGAAGAGCAATTAAGGACTGCTGAAAAGCGGTTGGAGAATTTGGGCAAGCTTAGAGAGCAATATCCTGATGTTACAGAGATTCATGACATGATTAAGAAAGCTCTTCCTGCCAAGCCAGATGATGATCAGGTGATTGATTCTCTCAATAACGTTGCTTTCAAGTCAGGGACTTCAGTTAAAAACATTAAGTTTGACGAGGATGTTCAGAAAGTAGGGTATTTGGAAACCCCTTTTTCGGTAACACTCGATGGGACTTACGATGGAATAACGAGTGCCGTTTATAACATGAAGTCAAGTGAACGACCTTTTCGAGTTGATTCTGTAGAGATAAATCAGACTCCTGATGGAGCAAAGCCGATGCAAGCGCAAATTAAGGGAGCAGTCTTCTATCTGCAAAAAACAAGTCTGCCATAAATTGGACCTTTTGTGGCTGGAATATGGTATTATTTAGTCAGATTTAAAGGGGGTGGCCGCTCTGGATACGGCGGAAAAATCAATATTTGATGTGTTCAAGAAATTTAGATCGATTTTAATCACAATGGCTGTAGTTGTCGTTGTATCGGGGGTGATTTCCTATGCGTTAGATAGAAGTTCGGGGCCCAGTGGAGATTCTCCCTGGTATTCCGTTCTGCCTGAGACTGCCCACAATCTAAATGGTGCAGATGCCACACCCCTGGAACCCGAAAAGATATCGGGGTCTATCGTTTTGACAGGTACGATCATTGATCCAGCCGGAAACAATACGGCCATTCTTGAAGCAGGTAATAACAGCTATATAGCCAGTCTCGGATCTTCAGTAGGTGATATGAAGGTAGTGGAGATCACAGGGAGCAGTCTCACACTAGCAGGTGATCAGGGTGCCAAACAGCTGGAAATGCGTGGTGGTGTGAAAAACACAGAAGGGAATGGACTGTCTATTAATTTCAACAAAGCTAATTTTCGTGATGCAGCATCAGCTTTAGCACTGATTAGTGGTTATACAGTGCTCATTTCTGAAGACGCTTCAGCTCGTATCGATTATCATAACAATGCGGATTCCCTTAAATCACTTGAGAGTATAGCTCAAAAACAAGGCTTTGCAGCCTCGAGAAAAGGTAATGTTGTGGTTATTGCTAAGGCTGGTACACTGCAGCAAGACCTTTTTAACCAGGTGATCAAGTTCAAATTCAATCTAAAATACATGACTGCGCAAGACTTATACGCGTTGATCGACGACAACAAGGATGCTTTCGGCATATCTCCAACAATAGACCCTATGAGCCCACACCAGATTCGTTTTGTAGGCAAAGTCCAATCAGTTGATAAGGTGCGCGAGATGATCGCTTTGTGTGATGTTCCCGACGGGGGAACGATTCAGAGCAAGACTCTGGTTGTCAAGAATATCGCTCCGGACAAAGCGGTGGAGATGTTGGCAAAAGCTGGGATCCCACTTGCGAAGTATGTTACTCTTGGCAACACGATAATGGTATTTGACCCTGCATACTTTAACAAGTGGGCGGAGGTAGAATCTTTATTAAGTAATTTCGACGTACCGTCAGCCTCCGGCAGCACTATTGTATTGATGCGGCTTAAGTATATCACTGCCGATGATGCATCTACTGCGCTGGCCCAGTTCAATATTGGGAACGGCGCTGTTAAGACGATTTCTGCTGGCAATTCAAAGGTCAACAAGGATATGATGGTCGTTTGTCCAAAAGAGATGGAAAGTCAAGTCAAGGCAGCTCTAAACACGATCGATACCAGCCGGGAAGCTGTTAAACTCCCTGTCTTAACGGCAACCGGGAGCGATGCGACTAATACATGCCGGGCAAAAATGGCGGAGATCAGCAGCAAGACCGGCATTGCAGAAGACAGGATGTACATTTCATCAGATCTGGCGGGTGGTTCTTCCGCAAACAACCGTCTTTATGTCTTATGGATCAACGATAAACCTGAAAATATCAAAAAAGTGCAAGATATTATAGGACAGATTTAAAATGATACACACATAATGCTATAATATCGTAAGGAGTGTTTTGGGTCGTATTCTGCCCGATTGACGAAAAAGAAATGGCTAGAAGGGTGTTAGGCATTGAAGATACATCTTACAAGAAAACATCTTGGATCCCGTCTTGTTGATGCTGGTGTTATCACCCAGGAGCAATTGGAAGAGGCACTTCGACACCAAAATTCTAGAATTGATGGGAAAGGACTCCTGGGACAGAGCCTGATCGAACTTGGATATTGCTCGGAAAATGACATTGCATCAGTTGTTGCCCAACAGGCAGGAGTTCCATATATATCTTTAGAACACTCCACGATCGATGAGAGCTGCACCAGTCTGATCTCTCCGGAAATGGCACGTAAGTATCACGCCATTCCTATTGGCATTGATGATAATAAACTGATTGTGGCAATGATGAGGCCGAATGACATCATTGCTGTCGATGATTTGCGGTTACTTACCGGTTACGAGGTCCAGCCAGTCATGGTCAGCGACAGTGAGCTTCATGCTGCTATAGAAAGAATCGGACGCAATACAAGTGATGTAGAGCAGCAGGAAGAGGACTATGTCGATGAAGATTCATTTTCTGGGGTTTTGGGATCAGATGATAAATCCTCGAAACCTGCGGTTCAACTGGCTAATCTGATATTTAACCAAGCTGTCCGAGCCGGTGCTAGTGATATTCATATTGAACCACAGGACAAAGGACTAAGGGTTAGATTTCGTATCGACGGCGTCCTGCATGATGTCATGCACCCGCCCAAAAGCCTGCATCCGTCACTTGTGTCTCGTATCAAGGTACAAGCCAATATGGATATTGCTGAAAGAAGGATCCCCCAGGATGGCCGTATCACTCTTAAAGTTGAGGGCCGAACGGTTGATGTTCGTGTAGCATCATTGCCATCGGCCTATGGCGAGAAGCTAACCATGCGCTTACTGAATCGCAACTCAAGTATGGTTAGTCTCGATCAGTTGGGTTTTCCAGCTGACCAGTTGGACAAGTATAGAGGTATCAGTCATCTGCCATATGGTTTTATCTTAGTAACTGGGCCTACGGGTAGTGGTAAAAGTACCACTCTGTATGCAACTCTGGCGGAAATCAACTCGGTGGAGAAAAATATAATCACACTCGAGGACCCTATAGAGTATCGACTCGAAGGTTTGAACCAGGTGCAGATCAATACCCGCGCCGGATTGACCTTTGCCAACGGACTCCGTTCGATCCTTCGCAGCGATCCTGATATCGTAATGGTCGGCGAAATTCGTGACCAGGAAACCGCTCGCATCTCAGTGGAGTCAGCACTGACGGGTCACTTAGTTCTTTCGACACTTCACACCAATGATGCCGCTGGCGCCATAACACGTCTGGGGGATATGGGTATCGAACCGTTTCTAACAGCTTCTGCTTTAGCCGGTGTCATTGGACAGCGCTTGATGCGTGTCTTATGTCCATACTGCAAAGAACCTTTTGAGATTCGGACCAAAGATTTATTAGTTAGCCTGCCTGACTTTCCGGTCGAGGAAGGTGAAGAGGTCATTGAACTCCATAAGCCTAAAGGCTGCCTTCGATGCAGCCAAACCGGATATAAAGGTCGAATGGGTGTTTACGAACTGCTGCTGAACAGTGATGAGATAAGGAGAATGACGTTAGAACACGCCTCGGCTGGAGAGATGAAAGCGCAAGCGATAAGAGAGGGAATGATGACTTTCAGGTTGGATGGTCTTCACAAAGCCAAACAGGGATTGACCAGCCTGGAAGAAGTTATGCGGGTTGTTGTCTAATAAAAAATATTTTTCGCAGATTGTCTAAGAATATGTCTGACATGGCATAACATGGATGTAAGACAAATTATGACCGTGGTCCCTAATTGGGTTCCAAAATAGGAAAGGAGGAATGGTTTTTAATGACAAAAATAGGTAGGTTGATGAAAAAGAGTGAGGGTTTTACACTTGTTGAGTTGATGGTAGTTCTGGTCATCATCGGTATATTGGTGGCTATTGCGATACCGGTGTATAACTCCACACAAACTACAGCCCAGACAAACACCTGTAGGGCTAATCTCAGGACTATCGATGGTGCTATCCAACAATTCCATGCGGCAAATCCAGTTGTTAACTCTTATGCAGCTATTCAAGCTGGAGGGATTGCTGGATTGGTTGGTGCCGGATATTTAAAGGCAGCTCCGGTCGAACCAACTAACAATAGTGCTTACACATTGGCAGTTGATGCTGATGCGGGATGCGTTGCAGAGTGCCATGGAACCGTTGTTCATACATATTAATAAACTTTGGGTTCAATAATCATAAGAAAAAGGGTGTGCATTCGCACACCCTTTTTACAATGTTTAAAAAGTCTCACTGCAAACCCCCAGAATGCGAGGTGAATCTGATGACGGATCCTTTAGTAGCACGTGATAAAGGCTTTACGTTGGTTGAATTAATGGTGGTCCTAGTCATCATAGGTATTCTGGTATCCATTGCCGTACCTGTTTACCAGGCTACTGCAGAGAACGCGGAAGCTACTACCTGCAGAGACAACCTGCGTCTAATAGATGGGGCCTTGGTACAATGGCATGTTGCTGATATTCAAAATCATACCTGGGATAAGATCAATACAGTTGGTGATCTGGTGACTGCCGGATACCTAAAGGCAGCTCCAGTCGAACCAAGCAACGGGCATTATTCCATACCTCTTGATGGAGGGGTCCGGGTTGCTAAGTGTGATAAGGGACATACGTATCCATAGTTTGTGACTGACTATTGTGCATTATAAACCTGAATCTGATTGCCTGATGTTATCAACATCTGTTACATCCTGCTACATTCGCTAATATGATGTTATCTTGACATTTTTGCGATATACTTGAGTTATAGTTTTCAGAGGCTCGAAAGGTATCTGTTGGACAATCTTCTATAAAAGGGGAGTGTTTTGGGGATGATGGATTTTGGATCGAGAAATCCGCGACAATCACAGATGTCAGGAAACGAAAATTTAAACGCCTTTTCCGACGGGCCTTATCCACTCCGTTTGGACGATCTGCTATTGATATCCGCAGAAAAGATGGCTTCAGATGTTCACCTTAATCCTGCGGCACCGCCGATCGTGCGGATAAACGGTGAGTTAGAACCTCTTGATTTTCCGATACTCCGTCCAGAGGATATTCCCGCCATGTTGTTTCCCATATTGGATGCTTATCAAATCAGACAATTGGAAGAAGACTGGGAGCTTGACTTTTCGTACTCCATTTCCGGTATCAGCAGGTTTCGTGGCAATGTGATGCGACAGCGCGGCAGTCTGGCGGTTACCTTTAGGCTGGTGCCATATCTGGCCCCGCGCATAGAGGATCTCGGCCTGCCGCCAGTGATTCGAGATCTATGCTTTCTTCCCAGGGGTCTTATTCTAGTCACCGGTGCGACCGGAAGCGGGAAATCAACTACATTAGCCGGAATGATAGATTTGATCAATCAGAATCGCAGATTAAACATTGTAACCGTCGAAGACCCCATAGAATTCTTACATAGAAACGATAAGTCAGTTGTAAAACAGCGTGAAGTGGGGACTGACACCAAGTCATTTGCGGAGGCTTTGCGCCATGTACTGAGGCATGATCCGGATGTGATACTAATTGGTGAAATGAGGGACATGGATAGTGTTGATATAGCCTTAAAGGCGGCGGAGACTGGCCACCTGGTGCTGTCCACTTTACATACCATGAATGCGCCGCTTTCTATCCGCCGGGTAATAGATGTGTTCCAGGATTATATGAGGTCGCAGATAGCTCAACAGGTAGCCGGTTCTCTGCAAGCGATCGTCGCCCAGCAGCTGCTGCCCAGGGCTGATGGCAGAGGACGAATTGTCGCTTCTGAGGTTATGCTAGCGAATCCTGCCATTCGAAACCTTATTAGAGAAGGAAAAGAGCATCAAATATACAATGTTATGCAGACCAGTCGTCATCTTGGCATGCAGACTATGGATCAAGCTTTGGCAGATTTGTGTTTAGAGGGAAAAATAACTCGTGAGATTGCTTTCCAGCGTTGTATAGATGAGGTGGAACTGGAACGCTATATTACTGGCAAAGGGAAATAGGACGCACTGACAAAATTGCTTGCAGGATTTACATATTTGGCGTGGTATTAACAGGTTAGGAATTATCATATGTTGCGCGTATGAAATTGATAGGAGTGTCCATATGCAAGTCAGGGAATTAGTGCAAAGAGCCAATGACATTGGGGCTTCAGACTTACATATCACAGTGCAGCGCCAGCCGACATTCAGAGTTAATGGGGCACTGATCACTTTTCCGGAAGATCCGATGCTGAATTCCGAAGATACCGAGAGACTGGCTAATCAATTGATTCCTGACCCCAAGCTGAAAGAACGTCTTTTAGAAGTAGGACAGGTCGACTTTTCCAATGCCCTGCAAGGCATTGGTCGTTTTCGTGTCAATCTATATATTCAGCGTGGATCACACGCTGCAGCGATCCGGTTGATTCCATTCCATGTACCTAAGCTTGAGGATTTGGGTATCCCGCCGGTGGCGAGAGAGCTGGCGATGCTGGACCGGGGATTAGTGCTGGTTACAGGACCTACAGGCAGCGGTAAGTCAACAACTCTGGCGGCTATGATAGGGCTGCTTAATACCGAAAAAGCCCTTACGATAATTACACTTGAGGACCCTATTGAATATCTACACCGCCATGATAAATGCATTATCAACCAACGTGAAGTAGGAGTGGATACCAACGCTTTTGCCGATGCCCTGCGCGCAGCACTGCGGCAGGACCCTGACGTCATACTGGTCGGTGAGATGCGTGATCTCGAGACCATTTCTACAGCTGTGACTGCGGCTGAAACTGGTCACCTGGTATTGGCTTCACTGCACTCCAGTTCGGCTGCACAGACCATTGACCGAATTATTGACGTTTTCCCTCCGCACCAGCAGCCACAGATCAGAGTGCAGCTAGCTGCCAACCTACAGGGGGTCATTGCTCAACAACTGGTTCCCCGAAGTGATACACCAGGTCGCTGCATAGCTCTAGAAGTTATGGTTTGTACCCCGGCAGTTCGCAACCTAATACGCGAAGGTAAGACCCATCAGATTTCTTCAGTACTACAGACCGGTGGTGCCCAGGGTATGATGACAATGGATAAGTCTTTGAAGTCACTGTATCAAGCCGGGAAGATATCCTACGAAGAACTGAGTAAGCGGATCAGCAGCAAGGACAACCTTTAGACAAATCACGACCAGAAATATATGACGATTTAATGAATATATAATGTTCACAGGCGGAAAATAGTTCATATAGAATTAGCCGCATAATACACCTTTGAACCAAGGAGGAAATAAATGCTGGAACACGGGATGTTGTCCAGAGTCTTGGAAGAAGCCCTGAAAAAGGGTGGTGATTTTGCCGAGATCTATGTCGAAGACAAGCTCCTAACAAGTATCATCTGCGAAGATAACAAGATCGAGAAGGTAAACAGCGGGCGGGAGGCCGGAGTTGGGATCAGAGTGGTCACCGGCGGCAATACGGCCTATGTGTATACCAATGATCTTACGGAAGATGCCCTGTTGAAGATAGCCCGCACGGCAGCTCATGTAGCAGAAGGCAGCGCGGGCGATATCAGCATAAACCTGACTAAGAAAACATCGACTAGAGATATTCCCTACCTTAAACTTCCTGAGGATTTCCCCTTCGATGAAAAGGTCATACACGTCATGCGGGCTAATGATTCTGCACGCTCTGTGGGCGATGAGATCAAGCAGGTAACGGTTTCGTTGGCGGATGTGCATAAGCGATTTCAGGTGGCCAATTCCATCGGGGAACTGGTAGAAGATGAGATCGTGAGGACTCGTTTTGTCGTAAACTCAGTGGCTGCTCGGGACGGCGTCATTCAGACCGGTTATGACGCCGTGGGTGGAGTGCTGGGCTGGGAACTGCTGGGTGACGTATCGGTAGAAAACATGGCTCGCAAAGCGTCTGAGCGAGCAGTCATGATGCTGGATGCCAAGCCCTGTCCAGCTGGCAGAATGGCTGTCGTCATGTCAGATGAAGCTGGTGGTACTATGGTCCATGAGGCTTGTGGACACGGCTTGGAAGCCGATCTGATTCAAAAAGGACTCTCTGTTTACGGCGGCAAAGTAGGCCAGAATGTGGCCAGCCCCAAAGTAACTGTAATAGATGACTCCGGGCTGCCTAAGAAGAACGGCACTTTCCGTTTCGATGATGAGGGTACGCCCGGACAGAGGAATGTTTTGATCGACAAAGGCCTGCTTAAGGGCTATATGTATGACCGGCTCACTGCCATGAAGGATGGGGTGCAGCCTACAGGCAACGGGCGGCGGGAAAGCTACCAGCATAAGCCGATCCCGCGCATGACTAATACGTTTATTGCGCCTGGTGAAGATGACCCGGCTCAGATCATCAAAAGCACCAGCCATGGCCTGTTGGTCAAGAAGATGGGCGGCGGTCAAGTAAATACGACCAATGGCGATTTTGTATTTGAGGTCCAGGAAGGCTATATAATAGAAAACGGTGAGATAGCTTATCCAGTGCGCGGGGCAACGCTGACTGGCAATGGCCCGCAAGCTCTGAATAACGTTGATATGGTGGGTAGGGATCTGGGTTATGCCATTGGCACCTGCGGCAAAGATGGGCAGGGGGTTCCGGTAGCCGATGCCCAGCCAACGATCAGAATAAAGACTCTCACGGTAGGCGGAACCAGTGTTTCCGACGGACCGGAGATCAAAAGAATCAGACGGATATAAGGTGTAATAGGAGGCTCGAGGGTTGAAAGAAAAGCTGATCAACATAGGAAGCTGGGCAGTTGAACAGGCTAAGGCTAAGGGGGTCGAAGCAGAGAGCTTCTTGCTGCATAGCGAGGATCTGTCGATCGAGGTCCGAGAGGGCCAGGTAGAGATTCTTAAAGAGGCCGAAGAGATAGGACTGGGGATTAGGGTGTTTAAGGGCGGCCAGATGGGATTTGCCTTTACCACTGATCTGGGGCAAAAAGCGGTCATTGAAGCCATAGATCAAGCCTTAAATGGCGCAAAGTACACAACTAGTGATAAATACAACGGGTTGCCCGAGATTACCGGTAATTACCCGCAGGTTGAAACATACGATCCGGGGATCGAGAACACCTCCCTGGAAGCGAAGATAGAAATTTCCCGGGAAATTGAAAGAATAGCCAAGGCTCATGACAAGCGCATTAAAGTCATTGAGCAGGCTGGGTATGAAGATTCGCGCTACTCAGTGGCGATCATAAACAGTCAAGGGGTACAGGTTTACCAGAAGGGCGCCTACTGTGGCATTTTCATCTTTCTGGTAGCCGAAGAGAATGGCGATGCCCAAACCGGTTTTTCTATGGTGGCCAAGCGGCATTTTTCAGAACTCGACGCTGCAATGGTTGGAAAAGAGGGCGCACTCAGTGCTCTAAGAAGCCTGGGATCAAAGGGAATTCCATCTCGTTCAATGCCTTGTATCCTCGAACCATATGTTATGACTAATTTTATTGGTGTTTTATCCGGTTCATTCGGTGCTGATGCCGTTCAGAAGGGCAAGTCGGCTCTGGGTGGGAAGATAGGACAGCAGATCGCCAGTACTGGTATCACCCTGGTTGATGATGGGATCTATGATAAAGGGGTCGGTTCGTTTCCTTTCGATGGCGAGGGGTGGCCATCCCAACGTACGGTTTTGATCGATTCCGGGGTCATGAAAGGCCTGCTTTATGATGCATACACGGCCCGCAAAGACAAGGCCACTTCGACGGGCAATGGCATACGCGGGTCATTCCGCGGTCTACCTTCAGTCAGCACCACGAATTTTTATATCGAACCAGGAACAGTTTCCCCGGAAGCTCTGCGTAAGGATATCTCGCGGGGCTTGTATATAACTGAAGTAATGGGGATGCACACTGCTAATCCCATTTCCGGCGATTTCTCGGTGGGAGCCGCCGGTCTTATGATAGAAAACGGCGAGCTGACCTTCCCGGTGCGGGGGATCACAGTAGCCGGCAATCTATTCGACTTTCTAAAAGATATCGATGGTACGGGCAATGACCTACGCTTCTATGGAAGTACGGGGTCGCCTTCCATTAGGGTCAAGAGCTTAAGTATTGCCGGGGAATAGAGGGAACATTACTGGAGGGGGAGACGGTGAAAAAGGTTTTAGTCATCAATGGACCCAACCTTAATCTATTAGGTTCGCGGGAAAAGGATCTGTATGGCAGTGTTACCCTGGCCGACATCCAGAATAAGATGCTCGCCCGTTGTGAGGGCTTGGATGTGTCAGTTGAGTTTTTTCAGTCCAATCACGAGGGAGAAATCATTGATAAGATCCACGAAGCCCGAGGCGTGGTAGACTCGGTACTGATCAATGCAGGAGGCCTGACTCATTACAGTGTTTCCCTGCATGACGCATTGAAAGCCGCAGCTATTCCGACCATTGAAGTGCATATGACCAATATATATCAACGTGAAGAATTCCGGCATCACAGCCTGGTATCGCCAGCCGCCATGGGCGGGATCTTCGGTTTCGGAGAACAGAGCTATTACCTGGCGTTGGATGCCGCTTTAAAGATAATGGGAATTGAGGAGGGAGCCTCATAACTAAGCTTAGACTTGACCGCATAAGAGAAATACTGACAGCCAAGAAATGCGATGGTATAATGATCACGGTTCCAGCCAATGTCCACTACTTGTCCGGCTTTTCTGGAGAAGGCACCCTGGTTGTGACAACCGAGAAACAGGTGCTTTATACTGATACCCGCTATATTGAACAGGCTGAAAGCGAATCGCCCGATTTTGAAGCCCGCATTTTCAGCGAGGATGACCTTAAAGCTTTTACCGATCGGCTGAGCAAAGTGGGCTTTGAAAGCCATCACATAACCTATTTAGAGTATCAAAAGTACTTCAAATCGATGGGCAACCGCCTGGTTCCGCAGCCTCATGTGATCGAAGAACTGCGAATGATAAAAGATGAAACGGAAATTGCCAAGATACGTGAAGCAGTTAGGATCGGCGATGCCGTTTTTGATTCTATTCTAGCCCACCTGGTACCAGGGACGCCTGAACGCGACATTGCATTGACCATTGAACACATGCTGAAGACTAAGGGCTGTGAGCGAGAGGCATTTGACACGATCGTGGTATCTGGTAAGCGCTCATCTATGCCGCACGGTCGTCCTTCTGGTAAGGAGTTGGAAAAAGGTGATCTCGTAACGATGGATTTCGGCGGGTTCTACCAACGCTATGCGGGCGACATGACCCGCACCGTAGCCATCGATAAGGCCTGCTCTAAGTCACGTGACATTTATAGCCGGGTGTTGGAGGCGCAGATGGAAGCAGTTGCTGCAGTAGCTCCAGGCAAGACCTGCCGGGAAATAGATGAAGTGGCCCGTGGCTTTTTAAAGAAACACGAGCTGGCAGAGTATTTTGCTCATTCTACAGGGCACGGTTTGGGGCTAGAAGTACACGAGCTTCCTACTGTTTCGGCCCGCAGTGACACGGTTCTTACCGAAAATATGGTGATCACTGTGGAACCTGGAGTTTATATTCGTGACTGGGGAGGAGTTCGCATAGAGGATGTCGTACTAGTTAAAGGCAGTGGGCATGAGGTGCTGACAGGAAGTTCCAAGGACCTCATGGCGTTATAGAACGGAGGGTGATCTAGTGGTTTCAGTAAACGATTTGAGAACTGGGCTTACCATCGAGCTAGATGGGGCAGCATGGGCAGTCATGGACTTCCAGCATGTCAAGCCCGGCAAAGGCGCAGCGTTTGTTAGGAGCAAGCTGAAAAACGTCAAAACCGGCCAGACGGTTGAGAAAACATTCCGGGCAGGTGAGATGGTTCCGCGGGCACACGTTGATAAGAGAGCGATGCAGTATTTGTATTCAGCCGACAATGAGTATCATTTTATGGATAATGAGAGCTTTGAACAGGTAGCCCTGACTCCGGAACAGCTGGGTGATGGTCTGAAATGGCTCAAAGAAAACATGAACATTCAGGTTCAGGTTTTCCAGGAGCAGATCATTGGGGTCGAGGTTCCCAACTTCGTAGAGCTCCAAATAGTTGAGTGCGAGCCGGGCGTCAAGGGCGACACAGCCACCGGCGGCAAAAAGAACGCTACCCTGGAAACAGGTGCTGTTGTACAGGTGCCGCTGTTTGTAGAAAACGGTGAGACGATCCGCGTCGACACCAGAACCGGCCAATACATGGAGCGCGTATAAACGATTTGGTTTATTTCTCCTTTCGGTTAGGCATAATAAGTAATAAAACCGAGGGGGATTATATTTTGAAGAAACTTGCTGAGAAGATAAGCTACCTGCAGGGTCTGGGTGAAGGCATGAATGTTGCCGAAGGTGGCCCGCAGGGAAGAATGATCGCCGAGATTCTGGACACGCTAGCCGAAGTGGCTGATACCATCACCGGTTTGCGGCGCGATGTCGAGGATCTCCGCGTATATGTTGAGAGCATAGACGACGGATTGATGGAGCTCGAAGGCGACATCTACGAAGAAGCTGACGCCAACGACTTCATCGAAGTTCAGTGTAAGAAATGCGGCGAAACCGTTTATTTCGAGTCAGACCTGCTGGAAGATGACGATGTGATCGAGGTCGTTTGTCCTAAGTGCAATGAAGTCGTATACGTAAATGACGGCAGCTTCGACTATGATCCGTCTATTATGGGCGACAACCTGGATGACAAGGCCGAGGACCGAACCCTCAGGCAGTAGAATTAGATATCATAAAGTACACCAAGCTCCGGAGAATTCCGGGGCTTTTTTTGTTGCATAAAATGGGTCAACCTTCAATATCTTTTAATGCAAGGGGTGGGAGTATTAGCATCAAACTAACATTAGAAGAAAAGATTACCAGAGAAGTGATACCGTACTTTTCCCCGGTCATTCGGGAGATCATAACCGGTCTGCCGATCAAGCACCTGAACCGGCTGGAGGAGATACGCCTGAGGATAGGCCGCCCACTGTGGATCAAGTTCTCTACCGGGGATTGGTTCATAACTCCGGTTGGCACCGCGACCCATGCGACCAAGAATGCCTACATTGTTACCGAGCAGGACTTGACCCGGACCTTAGCAGCAGTCAGTGAGAACTCCGTATATGCCCTGGAAGAGGAGCTGCGGCGGGGATTCATTACCGTTTGCGGCGGTCACCGGGTGGGACTAGCCGGTAAAGCGGTGGTAGAAGCGGGGCGGATCAAGAATCTCAAGGAGATATCCAGCCTGGTCTTTCGTGTGGCCCGTGATGTGCAATGCTGTTCGGAACGGGTGCTGGAAGCGGTGATGACTCCGAATCATGAACCGCTCAATACGATCATAATCTCTCCGCCTGGCTGCGGCAAAACAACCATGCTGCGTGATCTAGCCTGCCAGTTATCGAATGGAACACAGGGTGCAAGCTTTAACGTAACAATCGTCGATGAGCGTTCAGAGCTGGCTGGCTGCTTTCAGGGACGGCCTCAGCTGATGGTGGGTGACCGGACCGATGTACTGGATGGGTGTCCTAAAGCGGAGGGCATGATCATGGCCGTGCGGGCTTTGGCTCCCGATGTGGTAGTGACCGACGAAATCGGGCGACCGGAGGATGCAGAGGCTATCCGCGAGTGTCTGAATGCGGGAGTCAGGATATTTACCTCAGCGCATGGGGCCAGCCTGGAGGAAGTGGCCAATCGTCCGGCTTTGCGAAGCGTGTTCGAACAGAACAACTTTCAAATAGCCATTATTTTGTCGCGGCGGCGGGGACCGGCTACCATCGAACAGATTATTAAGCTAGATCAGGTCAGGAGGCAGTCACATTGATGTTTAAAATGATCGGTGCGGCTCTGATCGTAGGTGCCTCGGGTTATACCGGGATGCAGAAGGCCAGCCAGCTTTCCCAGCGGACCGGCTGCCTGCGGCAGCTGCGGATGGATATAGATTTCCTGGAGAAAGAGATCGATTATATGCGAAGCCCGCTGGCCGCGGCCCTGGAAAAGACTGCTCGGATCTCGGAAGATCCAGTAAAATGCCTGTTTCTAGATAGCAGTCGAGTCTTGGCCACCGAGAAGTCGCATAGTGCGAAAGAGGCCTGGGAAGCCGGGGTACAGGCCCTGGCCAGACAGTCTCCTTTGAATTCTGAGGATCTATCTGTCATCAGGATAATCGGGGAACGTCTAGGGACTTCGAATGTGTCGGATCAGGTAAAAATGCTGCGAATGGCTTCTGAGGAACTCAAGGTACAGGAAATGAAGGCCCGGGAGCGGGAAGCATCCGAGAAAAAGATGTGGAGTTACGGTGGATTTCTACTGGGGCTCCTGGTTTGCATCCTGATGCTATAAATGGGGGTGGACAATGAATACCAATATTATATTCACCATTGCCGGAGTCGGCATTTTGATCTCTATCTTGGGTATCGTGCTCAAACAAGCCCAGAAAGAGGAACAGGCACAGATGCTGACTCTAGCCGGAGTGGTAGTTGTGCTGATTCTGGTGGTACAGCTGTTAAACCAACTATTTACCGTGGTTAGGACTGTATTCAACCTGTAGCAAACGATCCTGGAATCGGGTTTTATATAACACGTTGAGGTGTAGAGTAGTGGAAATTGCCCAAATCGTAGGGCTGGCCCTGGTTGCCACCATATTCTTAATGCTGATAAGACAGGAAAAACCGGTTCTGGCGGTGGTTCTGAGCATAGCCTTCGGGGCGGTGATCTTCCTGTTCATTGCCGGTAAGGTATCGGTCGTAGTAGACGTCCTTAACGAGCTGTCACAGCGGGCTGATGCCAACTATTTCTTTATCGGAACTGTTCTGAAGATATTGGGTGTGGCCTATCTGGCCGAGTTTGGAGCCGCCATAATCCGCGATGCGGGCGAAGGAGCAGTGGCCAAGAAGGTGGAATTTGGAGCCAAGATAATTGTGGCGGTGTTGGCTCTGCCAATAATGATCGCTATATTGGAGTCATTGCTGGAAATCTTACCCCGTTAGAGGTGAGGAATTGAAAAAATACGTATGGACAGTACTAGGCATCATAATACTTTTATTACTTACTCCGGGACTGGCTATGGGCGAGAAAACGCAGCAAGAGCCTCCGCCAGCGATGGAATCAATGAAAAAAATGGACCTGGATAAAATGGAGGAATTCAAAAGGAAGATCGACGGCGAGATCACCGGCTCTATGAGTGAAAAAAGTATGGGGGAGCTGGTAAAGGACTTCATTACCGGCAAGTGGAGTCTTGATTTTAAGGAAGTCAGTGGTAATCTTCTCAAATATATTGCCCGGGAAATTTTGGCGAACAGCAGCCTGCTCGGCAAAATACTAGTTCTGGCCGTGATTTCAGCCTTGCTGATAAATTTACAATCCAGTTTTGAGAATCAGGGGATCGCCAAGCTGTCAGCCATGGCCTGTTTTCTAGCCTTATCCGCGATTTCGTTAGGTTCGTTCAAATATGTACTGGGTCTGGGGCAGGACTGCATCACCTCGATGGCCGACTTCATGACCAGCATTCTTCCTCAGATGATGGTGCTGGTAACCGGGTTAGGACACATAAACACAGCTACGGCAATGTTTCCTATATTGATGACGCTCAGTACCATTATGGCGCAGGGTATGACCGGCATTGTATTTCCATTGATCATTATTTCGGCAGCTCTGAATCTGCTGAATACGGTAGCTGATACGGTTAAGGTGCAAAGACTGGGCAAACTAGCTGCGACTCTAGCTGAGATCGCCATGGGCTTGATCATGACTATCTTTATTACTGTGCTGACTTTGAAAGGCTTATATGGGACTGTGCTGGACAAAGTAGCCTTGAAAACGGGTAAGTTCGTGACTGATGCGTTTTTTCCGGTCATTGGTGGGTATATTGCTGATGCCCTGGAAACGGCAGCCGGGTATTTCATACTACTCAAGCAGGCAGCCGGGATCTTCGGGATGTTGATCGTATTTGGTACCTTCATCTTTCCAGTCCTGAAGATCGGGGTCATCGCATTTATGTATAAATTAGTGGCAGCATTGGTGGAGCCCATCGGCGATGCCAGAACAGCTCAAGTCCTGGAGATCATGGGCAATCACCTGCTGCTGGTTTTGGCTACTGTAGCTGCTGTGGGATTGATGTTCTTCATTGTCATGGCCATACTCGGGAGTATTGGCAACAGCGCTATTCTGGTGAGGTGATACGATGGAAATGCTAGGCTCGATAACCCGCAATGTATTGATAATCACCATGATCGCCAGCTTCCTGGAGATACTGCTGCCGGAGAGCAGCATGCGGCCATTTGTGCGTTTTGTGATCGGACTGTTTGTGATCATCTCGGTTTTAAACCCACTGGTGCAGTGGCTTTATCACAGCAAAGGACTAGAAAGCCAGGCCTGGGATATGTCCTGGAATTACAGCGATCAGGCGACTATGCAGAAGGAAGGACTTAAGATGAATCAGGAACTGCAGTCGCAAGCCCAAGGGGTGATGAAACAGAAGCTGGAAAACCAGGTGCGGGCATTGACCAGTCTGGTGCCCGGAGTAGCTGAAATAAATCCCAAAGTTAAAATCGACCCGCAAACTAAGCAGCTCGATTCGATCGAACTGGGTGTTAAACAAGCAAGTGAAGAGAAGGAAGACGGAGCTCATATCCAAGCATTCTCCAATAGTGGCAGCCAGGCTTCCCAGGATACGGTGAAGACCAAACTTTTGAATCTGATGGAAAACATGTACGGCATCGACCGTCATGATATATCAATAAAGTTCGAGGGGGATTGATTATGTTTTCAGGAGATTTCCGCTTCCAGGATGTGAAAGAAATGGCCTGGAAGAGGCCCGGACTGCGGATGCTGTTGGCGGTACTGGTAGTGGCGGGTATTGCTTTGATAATGCTGCCGATCAGCAATACAGCACCAACGACTACCAGTGTTGCCAAAACAAATCCAGAACTTGCCGGTGATACAGCTCAGTCCATCGAAAGTGATCTCAATCAAGTGCTGGAGGAGATCGACGGTGCTGGCCAGGTATACTCGCGTGTCACTCTAGTCTCCGATGGGGAGAGATCATATGCCAGTAATGACCGGCACGAAACTCGTAAAACTCAGGAAAAAGATCCGGATGGCACGACTCGCAATATTACCGAAGAAAACATTAATCGAGAACTGGTGATGGCAAACAGCGCGGCGGTGCCGGTCGAAAATAAATCTCCGGTAATAAAAGGCGTACTAGTCGTATCCGAAGGAGCAGTGGATCCGCTAGTGGCCGAGAACTTGGCCCAGGCGGTGACCGGTCTGTTAGGTGTCGATGCTTCAAGGGTCCGGGTCCTGCCCATGGAATCTGAAGGGAGCGAATGAGATGGTGTTGAAAAAGCGGCATTTTATTATTGCCGGTGTGGCATTGCTGCTAATAGCGGTTATTTTATGGCTGAACAGCGGACAAACTAGGCTGCACGAAGAGGTTAAAAAGCCACCTGCACCGAGGCCTAACCGAACGGTAAAGATCGATCGGGAACGCTGCTTTTTCCCCCAGTATCGTCTACAAAGAGATCGCGTGCGGGGAGAACAGCTGGATATATTAAAAGAAATCGTCAATAATCCGAACACGGATGAGAAATCCAAACAATCTGCTCTGAATCGTTTGTTGACGATCACCGGCGGGATGGAGAAGGAAATGAAAGCGGAAGGATTGCTTAAAGCTGAAGGATTCTTGGAAGGGGTTGTCATTCTGGACAACGGGCAGGCTAATGTGGTAGTTTATTGCAATAAGTTGGAGCCGGACCGAAAAGATGAGCTTATCAAACAAATTAGCGGCATACTTGGATTGGAGCATGATAAGGTTAATTTGATCGTGAAAAGTCCGCAAGCATAATGTATACATATTAGTATGTATTGAAATGGGGCATTTTAACGCCTATAATATATTTAGTCTGATTGCGAAAACACTCAGGTTGTGCGGCCTGAGTGTTTTTTGAATGCAGTTTATGGAATCTGATGGGGTATTATGAACAAGCTTTCAATGTCAAAACCCATTCATTAGAATACTATGTTGTTAAAAGTGGTTTCACAAGCAGGAGGGTATATATGAAGAAGTTGGGAATAACAGATACCAGTTTACGTGATGCACACCAGAGTCTATGGGCCACTAGGATGTCGGTCGAAGACATGGTGCCGATCGTAGAAAGAATCGACAGTATAGGCTACCATTCTCTTGAAGTATGGGGCGGAGCCACTTTTGATGTTGCCATGAGATATTTGAACGAAGATCCATGGGAACGCCTCAAACTCCTGCGTCAGATGGTGCGTCAGACCAAGCTGCAAATGCTGCTGCGCGGGCAGAGCCTGGTGGGATTGATGCATTATCCCGATGATATCGTAGAGCATTTCATCGAACGAGCCGCCTACAATGGCATCGATATATTCCGCATTTTTGATGCACTTAATGATATACGCAACCTGGAGGTTCCTATCAAAGCGGCCAAAAAGGCTGGTAAACACGTCCAGGCTTGTGTGGTTTACACTATTAGTCCAGTGCATACCATGGAGCACTTTGTTGACACTGCTATGCGTTTAAGAGATTTAGGAGCAGACAGTATCTGTATCAAGGATATGGCAGGACTTCTGGCCCCCTATCAATCCTACGAATTAGTCAAAGCCCTCAAAGATAAACTGGATGTTCCAGTGCAGCTGCATACTCACTATATAGGCGGTCTAGCAGTAGGAGCCTGTTTAAAGGCAGCTGAAGCTGGAGTGGATGTAGTTGATGCGGCTAGTGTGCCGCTGGCATTTGGTTCCTCTCAGCCGCCGGTTGAGACCCTAGTAAGAGCTTTACAGGGAAGTCCGTGGGATACAGGTTTAAACATTCACGAGCTATTTGAAGTAGCGACTTATTTTGAGGAACTGCGCAAGCGCCGGGGATTTGACCGCGGTGTTACGCGAATTACCGATATGAAGGTTTTTGAGCACCAGGTGCCGGGCGGCATGATCAGTAATCTGGTGTCACAGCTGGAGGAACAAAAGGCCGGCGATAAGCTGGGATTGGTACTCGATGAGATCCCGCGGGTCAGAGAAGACCTGGGTTTCCCGCCGCTGGTCACGCCTACCAGCCAAATCGTTGGGGTACAGGCGGCCATGAATGTGCTTTTGGGCGAAAGATACAAAATGTGCTCGGTGGAAGTCAAGGACTATGTCCGCGGATTGTATGGCAAGCCACCGGTAGATATCAAAGAAGACATCATTCAGAAGATTGTTGGTAATGAAGAGATCATTCATGTACGTCCAGCTGATCTGTTGAAACCCGGTTGGGAAAAGGCCAAGAAAGAAGCTAGGAATTTTGCGCATTCTGATGATGATGTTCTAACCTATGCGCTGTTTCCTCAGGTAGCGGTCAAGTTCTTCGAACACCGGAAGACGGTTGGTGAAGCTCCGGATGCCAATTATGCGCAGCCAGGAGCAGAAATAAGGCGCCAAGCGGAGAAGTCAGGTGGTGCTAAGGTCAAAACCAAAGCGACCAAGACGGTGCCCGCAACCTTTAAGGAGGCCGATGAAGTGGATATCGAACACATTCGCGAACTGATCGCAATGCTGGATGAAAGCAACATAGCCGAGTTGGAGCTGGAAGGAGCCGAATACAAGCTTAGCCTGCGCAAATCCGTGAGCGGGCGTGTACAGGCCGATGGTGAGTCATTTGTACCTCGCAGTGGTGCAGCGGTAAAGACCGAGGGGCGTGATGACCTGCTGAAAGTCGTGGCACCTATGGTAGGGACGTTCTATCGCAGCCCATCGCCCGATGCTCCACCGTTTGTGGAGAAGGGTACTCATGTAGAAGCCGGACAGACTCTCTGTATCGTTGAAGCTATGAAGCTTATGAATGAGATCAAGGCCGAAATCAGTGGCAAGATCTTCGAGATCGTATCTGATAATGGACAGCCTGTGGAATTTGGGCAGACACTCTTCTTGATCGAAAAAGAATAGAGGTGGCATCTTGTTCTCCAAGGTACTGATTGCTAATCGCGGAGAAATCGCAGTAAGAATAATCAGAGCCTGCCAGGAATTAGGCATTTCAACCGTAGCTGTGTACAGCCAAGCCGACAAAGACAGTCTGCATGTAAAAATGGCGGACCGGGCAATATGTGTAGGCGAAGCTCAGGCTGGCGGCAGCTATCTGAACATACCGAATATCATCGCAGCAGCTCAAACCACTGGTTGTGAGGCCGTTCATCCGGGTTATGGCTTTTTAGCCGAAAACGCTTATTTTGCAGAAATATGCGCTACCAACGGGCTTAAGTTTATCGGTCCCTCATCTAAGATCATCGAATCAATGGGTGATAAGATCGCTGCCCGGGAACTGGCCATAAAGTCTGGAGTTCCGGTAGTTCCTGGCAGCAAGGGCGGGATCAGTGATCCTAAACAAGCTCTGAAGCTGGCCAGTGAAATCGGTTATCCGGTGCTTATCAAAGCGGCAGCCGGCGGTGGCG
>JBLNAX010000058.1:0-8420 GCA_050259595.1 Acidobacteriota bacterium
AGCGGAACATATTCTTCCAACACAATTCCTTTATTGTATATTTCGGCAGCCGCTGCCAAGCCCACCTATCTTATATGCCAGGGTTCATAGTAGTACTGTGTGATATCTTCTTTTCCATGTGGATACCGCATTATAAACCCGAATTCGTGGGCGTGTTCCTTTAGCCAAAGTCCCTCATTTGATCGGCCAAAAGTCCTAACTAACTTACGACCTACATTGTCAGTTGTAATATCGGCGGCCAATCCAGTTTGATGCTCACTTTGTCCCGGAAGAGCTGAAACCTGGTTTGCCTCAAATTCTCCTCGCTTCGATATTTGATTTGCATATACTTTCTTCTGATCACTGTAGGAACGATATCCTGATAGGCAGTAATATGTAATACCTGACTCACTAGCACTCTTAAAAAGGTCCTGTAAAGCCAGTCCAGCATCTCTTCGCAATACTTCAGGTTCTTTTGATACGAATACAACACCAGGAATGATGAGATCTGCTGGAACATAATCGAATGGAAGGGAATGGGTCTTGTTTACAAGGGCCAGAATACCGTTAGGTTTATCAATGACAATAGGCCTTGAAATAACAGGTGGCTCATCATGTGTATATATTAGTTCTTGAACATTTGATCTAGTCTTGACAGGTTGTGGCACCGGTAGCGTATCCTTAGTAAGCGGAACGTTAGTTAGAGTTTTTGTCCTTTCAGGAAGATGAACGTCATCTAATAGCGGCCATTTGTATATCGAATGTTCCGAGTGATAAATAAAGGGTTGTACTGAATTGCGGTAATGAAACAAGCTCGACCCCGGTTGAATCATTATTGCAAGCGTTAGAACAAATAGAGCAATCAATTCTTTCATGATTAGTCATTCCTTGTATTATGCTTCTAAGATATAGACGAAAATAGAATAGTAAATAGCTAGTAAACATATGCTTAGTCAATTTGAGAGTAAAAAAGACGGGCCACTTGAGCGGTTATAAATGGCCCGCCGCATAATCCCTTAGCTCAGACGCCGATTGATTTCGAAATCGTGATGGGAAGGGTACCGTAAAATATAAAAATGATATAATGACCCGGGTGGACTAAAACGTCCCTTGTGCTATAAATATTATATCAATAATCACAATGAAATGGAACCACCTGTAAAACAACACTTAATGAAACGCTAGAATTATTTCGGTTTCCATTATTACGGAAGCTATCAAACAACAGGTATAAAGTCAGAAGTGTCGAATTTGAAGAATTGGTATCAATATTATCATGAATAAACGAGGGCGCAGAAATGGTAAAAAATATGGAGCCGTTATCCATTAGAAAAAAGAACATGGTTACTAAATTGATCTTGATACTCTGCTTGCTGGCTGGGACCGGGGCAGCGCTGGGAATCTATAAATCACCATACATAATACATGAAATGGCAGTGATAAATGATTTCAGCACGACCAAATATTTACCAATTAAGCAGGGGAGTTACTGGCTCTATTCCTACAGTAAAACAACCAGCATAAATGGCAAATTGGTAAAGCAAAAAGGTCAATTCCGTATGCGGGTTTTAAGAATGTACAATGCTCCAGCTTATTCACTAGCTGTTCTAAAGGGCAATCCATTGACATGTGATCCAGAAGAATTGTTTGGTTACCTAATATATTCCAATAAAATATACTATGTAAGGTCTGCTGAATTGAATGATATGGAATCAGCAGCAAAGGATAAGCAAAACGGCGGTTTAGATTTAGAAAAGGCTGCTCTACAATTTGAATTTCCGTTGTTTAAGGGTCTTAGCTGGCAGTCTAACGAAATGATGGCTCGTAATGACGGCAAATACTGCTGGATGGTCGACAAAGAACAATACCTCGAGTTTGGCCGAGGCAAGCACCCAAACATCTATCATACTTACTGGCTAAGATATGTTACAAATCCTGATGATACAACAGTAAGGTTTGTACCTGAGATCGGCATATTTTCTGTGAGCTACAAACATCATGGATCACGGAATGAATTTGAAGTCCTTCTGAAGGGATGCGAACTTAAATAGGCTTTGGAGATGATGCTGACTAAAAGCGGGAAAGAATTAGATTGGGAACCTGGGAGTTGCGCAGGGTGCGCTTGATGTGCCTGAACTCTTTAAAGTAATCATCAAAAATCTCGTCATGTCTATTGCAGACATTTGTGTCTATATCTGTTAGAACGATAGTTTCCTCTTCATTGGACTTTGCTAGTACCTGCCCATAACAGTCAAATATACTACTTTCTCCTCTGAAATCAGCTTTATGTTCGGAGCCAAACTCCTGACCAATTCGGTTGGACAGGATAACATGCATCATGTTTTCCACAGCCCGGGTTTTAATAACTTCTAAACCAATAGTATTGTTAAAACTGGCAGGTATGCATAGTATTTGGCACCCCTGGGACATCATGAAGCGGCCCACCTCAGGAAACAGACTCTCTACGCAAATCGCTATTCCGATCTTGACACCATTGATATCAAATACTTTAAAATCGCTGCCTCGAGAAAACATGGTTGCTTCGTACTTGGTTAGTACAGTTTTTCGATGTTTTCCATAATATCCGTTAGGACCTACCAATACAGCGGTATTAAAAATGTCATTATTGTCTTTTTCTAAGACACCCGCAATAATAAAACAGTTGATCTCACGGCAGATCTGAACCAGAGTAACCGTCGTAAAACCACCGGGAACCGCCTCGGCATATGCAGCTATTTCACTTTTGCTGTCAAAAATATAGCCAGTGGAAAACAATTCTGGAAGGACCAAAAGGTCAAAACGATTTTCGCGGACAGACTTTTTGACTCTTCGAAGGTTGTCCCGGAGTCTATTAGTATTATCTTGGATATTTTTCGGTTTTACATTGAATTGATAATAGCCTACTCTCATTTAGCCACCCTCCTTAGTTGCTAAATGCAACTCCATAGAAAATAGAGTATGGCTGTTTGATTCCTTTCAAACTCACCAAACTCCTGACCCTATATAAATAATTCTATCATAATTATAATAAAAGGTAATCAATAATATTGATTGGCAGGAAAGTGGTAAATAATGTTGAATCCTTCTAGACGGTAGAATTAACCGATTATCCATATTGCACGTATGAAGAACTTAATGGGAGGAAGAGAAATGACTAACAAATCTATCGTATTCGTAATCGCCATGATATTGATTGTGGCAATGATATGTCCTGTGGCAGCAGCTGCGAAGCCAACAATCTATCTTAATGACAAACCAACTAGAATCATACCCGTAACTGTTAAGGGCAGCACCTATGTTCCAATGAGATCTATATTTGAGTTAGTGGGAGCGGATGTTGACTGGAACGAGTATACCAACACTGTAACAGCCATGAAAGGGGACAAAGGTATTATATTAACCATAGGTAAAACCCGAGCTTTTATCGACGAAAAGCCTGTGGTACTAGATGCACCCCCCAGGATAATCGATAGACGGACATATGTCCCACTTAGGTTCATAGCTCAAGCATTAGGAATTGAAATACACTGGGATGGCAAGTATAGGATCAAGTTAGTAGACCAGGCCAAATTGTCTGCAAAATCTGCAGGAGATTTGAGCGGACCCTCATTGGAAGCCTATGATCTTATGATGAGCTGTAAATACTCAGGAGAAGCGGCCGGCACCGGATATGTAGAATACAAAGATGTACCTTTTGTGGGAACCGCAATCACTAACTGGACGACCAATTCCAAAGGGATGGTCACATACATGTCGACCAGTGGCTCAGCCCCGATACTGGGCGATTACCTAACCAATGTTCCAGTAGCCAAGGTCAATGGCATTGAACTAGTCAATGCTGATAAGAAGAGTATTACAGCATTTTTGAAGAGCTGCAGAGAGGTCAGTGTCGCTAATGGTGTTATTACCATAAAAGGCGCTCAGGCACCTGATTCAACTCTTTCACTTCTCAACATAGCCGGGGGGCATACAATCGTATACTACAAGAGTAAAATGCGCTTGAATTGTAAAATACATATCAAGGATGGCAAGGTTACGCAAATAAGCGACATAAACATGCCGGGCAAGATCCTGCATACGAATTCTGGCCAATGGATCAGCTTCACGCTGATCGGAAAAGTGGTTTATTAAGAGCAATAACGACCAAAGAATGATTAAAGAGGCGCGAATGCGCCTCTTTTGTTATGTTTGAAGATTTTTATAGATAAATCAGGCAATTATTTCCGTTTGGGTTTGTTGACTACTTTTTGCCCGTTGGAACTGCTGGGGGATGATGATAATCCAGCTCCATTGATGGCTATAACCGTGAAATAGTAGGTTTGGCCAGGGGTCAAGGAAAGTCCAGACTTGGTAACACGTGTTGATCTGCCGTTATCGGTCCAGTTGACCACATCTGTCTTACCAGGAGACGTTCCTATGGCATACATATATTTGGAGATTCCTGATATCAGGTCAAAAGAAGCCAGCCAATTGGCAGATAAGGATGTGGTGCTGGTGGTAGTCTTGATATCCATGGCCAGCCCGTCGTTGACCCTTAATACTTTGATGGGTGGAGTCGAATCCACAGTCTGACCATTTGAGACCACAGTCACCGACTCCGATCCAGCTCCATTGATAGCTTTCACCGATGTATAATAGGTAACGCCGTTCTGCAAACGCAAGTCGCTTCGTGTAAATGATAGGTCAGAGCCATTGTCAGTCCAGCTGATCACGTTGCTTCTCCCAGGAGCAGTACCTACTGCATAGGAGTAACCGAAGATACCTGACTCTGGGTCTTTGGCGGCTGCCCAATTTGCAGAAATGGTATTTCTGCTGGCAGAATACCTAATGTCAACCCCGGTTCCATCGTTAACTGTAGATTGTATTATTGGAACTGTTAAGTCTACTGTCTGGCCGTCTGAAAAGATTGGATTAGTGAGAATACCGGAAGTGCTTTCAGCTTTAATCGAGAAATAGTACTTGATTCCAGAATTAAGAATTAATCCGCTTTTTGTTGCAGTCTGAGCGGAGCCATTATCGGTCCAATCTACAATGTCCCTGCCTCCAGGAATCGTGCCTATAGCATACAGGTAGCGTTTGACGACGAAGTTGGGGTCGGTCGGAACACCCCAATTGGCTGAAAGGGTTTCTGCTTTGGAGGTATAGTCAATATCAGTTCCGATGCCATCATTTACGAAAGTCAGATCGCCAGGCTTGCCAACTATAAGCTGCGCAAAACCAGGTTCGCTCCAAACTCCTGACTCGTCACGCTCCTTCACATTAAAGTAGTATGTACCGGGTGACAGAGCAAGTCCAGACAGGATCGTAGATTTGTTGATTCCAGCTGACGACCACTTGATAACATCGTCCGAGCATTCAGAAGTACCAAGCGAGTACACAAATTCAACAACAGAGTTAGGGGCGTCACCACTGTACCAATTACCATAAATCGTATCGGCCTGACCGCTAACTTCTACTGTCGGTGGAGCAGGTTGTATCCGGCTAAGATCGGTCATTCTGATCGATGTATTAAGTGTGCCTGGCCATCCGTTTACCGTCCCGTTCCTGCTGTCTAACCAGGCTAGCTTTCTGTCGAAGATAACTGGGTAATCCTCAGTAGAATAACATCGGGTGATCTGCATATCGGTACCAACTGTAATATCGTGAAGCCAAATATCGCCTTTACCGCTCGTGTTTTTATAAGCAATGAAACCATCCTTGATGAAGGGGTTCTGCGGGTAGAGTTCTGGGGATATGGCCAGTGTTTCTAAATCAGTGGTCAGATCATATAGGAATACCGCTTTACTTGTTTCACGGGCGTCCTCATAAGCTATCATATTGCCATATAAACTAAGATTGGATTTGCTGGCTGTTCCTATCGTAATCTGCCGTTCCTGGCCTGACGTAAGGTTGTAGACACATATTTGCGTACCATTCAACCAAACCACCATATTTCTAGAAATACGGGCGTTTATGTCTGGAGCAACCGCATCAGTTACCGTCTGTGACGAGATTCGTGTTTCTGTACCGGTATCAAGATCGAACATGAAAACATCAAGACCACCATTGCGATCATCCTGCCAAATTACCTTGCTGCCATATGTTTGAGGATACGATTGGTTATTTGTGTCGTCAGTAATTTGTCTAGTCTCACCGGTGTTGAAGTCATACAGATAGATATTGCCCATATCCTCCCAAACCACACGATTAAGTGATATGTCCGGGTTGGTTGGGTCCACAGCCGAGTCCTTTGTTAGCCTGATATACTGATTCTGAGGTATATTATAAGAGTAAATATGGTTTTGACCAGGAGTCTGGTAGTCCACCCAGACCACCTTCGATCCGTCTCCATCCATGTTGGTGATATCGACCCGATCCTGAACCAGGGCAGTGCTTCCAGGATAGAGTCTAAATCTAAGCAGTTGGATCTGTCCGTCTGCATTGATGTTAAGGTTGAAAGTGATCGGTGTCTCAAAGTTGAAATTGCCCATTTTAATGACAAACTGATCGTCAATATTGTCTTGTTTCTCACCCTGGCCAATACTCCCGAAATCACTTGAACTTTTGGTAATCTGATCAACATACTGCGTATAAACAGGATCTACACTTAAATCAGCCTTAACCGAAGCCGGCTTCCAAAGGTTTTCTAGGGTCACATGGATCTTAACTGTTTCGCCGGGATCTACGACCTGATTGATGTTGCCTTCGATCACTGTCATATCAGCCGCAACGAACTTGAAGTAGGGGATTTCTGTCGCTGATATTGCTCTTGGCGCATTGGCTGTACCGGCACCGATCATTTGGCTTCCGAAATAAAGGTCCTCATCTTCACTGTTGTTGGCATATGCAAGAGGTACTGCAGATGTAGTTATACGCCCCTTGATATCATCATTACTATCCGAAGGGAATCTAGCCAACAAAAGGGCAGCCAAACCCGATATATAAGGACTGGAAGAAGACGTTCCATAGAGCCTAAGATATTTGTCACCGACGATGTAATCGGGCATGTACTGTGCTGCCAGAGACTCAGGAGCCAGTAAAGAAAGAATCGAAGCCGGGTCTAACATATTGCTTGAACAAGCCGGGGCACACACGTCGACTCCGGGACCCCAGTTGGAGAAAAAGGCTTTGGTGTTGCTACCTGCTTCTGTGCCTCCCACGGAAATAACATGCTGGCAGTTAGCCGGGAACGAGTTGATAACATTGCCATCTTCGTTGCCAGCGGCTGCTACCACCACACAGCCATGAGAGTATGCATAATCAATAGCATCTTGCACTAACCGTGAATGACCTGGACCACCCCAGGAGTTATTGATAATATCTGCACCATTATTGACTGCGTAATAAATACAATTGGCCATCGTGATTTCGTCGCCCGAGCCATCAGCAGACATACCCTTTAGACCCATCACCTTAGCTTTCGGCGCAACGCCAATGATACCCAGGCTGTTATTACCGGCTGCTGCTGCGATACCGGCCACATAGGTCCCGTGTCCGTTATCGTCAGTCGGGTCACCATCATTATTGAAAAAATCATAGCCGTAGTAATCGTCGACATAACCGTTCAGGTCATCATCGATACCATTGTCGGGGATTTCATCTTCGTTTATCCAAGCATTATCCTTGATATCCTCATGATTATAGTAGAGGCCAGTGTCGGCAACAGCTATGATAACACCTTCACCCTGCGTCTCATCCCATACTGTTTCCGGCTGCAGTTGTTTCAAACCCCACAGGTCATCTGTACCCTGGCCCCACGTGTTAGATGATCCGTAGTATGGGTCATCGGGCACCATTTTCACTGTCACTATGTAGTTCGGTTCAGCCCAGGCTACAGCTGAATTATTAGCGTATTCATCAGCGGCAGCCATTACGTCCTGATTGTCAGGCATTTTCAATAAGAATACATTATCCAGTGAAGAACCACTAACACTTGTACTTCTAAGCTGCCGGTGTTCAAGGCGTTTGATCAAATCGATCTTAGAGACTTTAAATGGCTCTTTTTGTTCGTTTGAATATGTGTCCTGAGCAACGGTCGGGGAAGGAATCATCGGTCTTTCTAACACAGTTGCGGATGGATCACCTTCTGGTTGTTTGATAACAGGTGATAATCCATGAACATTATGTTTCATGTTTAATTGGTCAAGTTGTGAAACATCACCTGATTTCAGTTTAACGACCAATTGACCGGGCTTATAGGAAGGATTGTCTTTGGTGGCATCGACCTTGACTAATGGCGAGAACTTTTTGGAATGGTCGATATGGTTTTCGGCCGCTAGGATAGAGTTAGCAGACAATAGCTGGATCATGAGAAGGATAGTCAAAATGTAGATAACGGCCGATTTTCGATGAAAAAACAATAGAAACACCCCTTATCAATAGCGTTTGCCTTTTATTGCCATTTATAATAACACAGTTCTTTATTTATGGAGGATGTTTTTTGTCAGTTATAAAATAAATAT
>JBLNAX010000059.1:0-16455 GCA_050259595.1 Acidobacteriota bacterium
CTTTCGTCCCCAAAAGGGACGAAAGCCATAAAAGACATTCGCTATACCACCCATTAATTACAAGCATACCATCATATGCGTTCCCGGTGACGGGGGAAACCGGCGGAGCCTACTGGATTAATCGTTCGGTCCGCAGCTCAGGAGTGATTTTCGGGTTCAGACTACTGGTACCGGGCTTGCACCGTCCCCGGCTCGCTAAGACGTTGGGCTGAAACTTACTCTCTCCGTCATCGCCTTTTATGTATTGAATTATAAATGAATATACAGAGTTCACATTGTTTTGTCAATAATTATATCCATACGATTTATGCTCCTAAATGCAGTAATGGCAAGCAAGTTGAGGATAGTTGTTTTGTTGCACAAAATGCTCAAGAAACATAAGAGCCGGTACCAAGAAATAAGCTTGTTCATTTTCTAGTGGGAATCATGACAATGATTCAATTTAAATTCTGTAACCATCGATTCCATTGCGAGAAATGTATTGTACTTTCTCCATAATCCCATCTTTAACCTGCTCTTGTTTTATTTCAGATCCATCAATTTCAATTTTATAGACAAGTTTGCCTTTCCTAAGAACGAGAGTGAAATTATCAACTGATTCCGCAATTTTTATTTCGTCCACATCATACTCTTTTGAAGACACACGAACAAATTTGGTTGGCACATTTATCATCATCTTGTATAAGGATCGAGCCCGTTCAGTATCTGATGAAATGTCAATCGTGGTTATTAAATCGATTTCTCCAATTCCCTGTCTAACAAGGATTCTACTGTAGATACAGTTAAACTCATTTAGTGAGTTAGTATTCTTAAAAAAAGAATAAGGCTTACCATCCTTGAATTGCTTTGCTTGATACTTGTTTACGTCCACCTCCATGATATCTTCTGTTGCAAATATGTACTTTAGATCATTGTTTGTGAGGGTCTGTGCTTTGGGTAAGCACGCTATTGAAGTGCTTGCCAATATTACACTTATCAATATTAAAATTAAGACCTTAGTAATTTTCATTTCTCTTCCTCAACTGACATAAGATTTCTTAACAGATCCTTTACTTCCCTGAATCCTGCTCAAATTCCTCCCACAATTCAACCTTCCATGCATCACCGGGTTATCTTGGTATTCATCACAAATTGGACATGTTTATTGTTTATTATTAAGAAAATACGAAAGCCGGTTTCGAAAAACCGACTTTCGTGTTATGGAGGAGATGGAGAACTTCAAATGGACACACCTGACTGGTCCCTTGTGTCACAGTTTCACTTCTTCCCTATGGCTACATCTAAAGCATGTGCTGAGATGCGTGCAAATGTAAGAGGCTTCTTTATTGCTTCCCAGTGGATATAAATCAGACGGGGGCTTTCAAAAAGCCAGTGGTTATGAACAGCAGTTGCCTTAATTCCATGTCGTGATAAAGCATCCAAAAAGGGCTGAACTTCCGTTTGCCTAAATACAAACTCGCCAAAGCACAGCGCCTTACCATCACAGCTCACATTCTCAAAAGAAAAAGACATATAAAATACGACTTTCGAAAGAGTCCTTCTTCCTAGAATTTTTACCTTAATATCATTACGCATCCGGGTAACAAAGCAAACACCCTTAGGAGCTGATTCTTTTTCACCCCGTAATATCTTGGCAAATTTATCACATGTAGTGCTCATAAACATCCTCCCTTCCTCATGGTTTTGTATGACGGGTTATTTCCCCTTGAGGTGAATACAATTACTTCTTTTCAGAGCGATGTCTAAGGCATGTGATGAGATTCTCGCAAATCTAAGCGGTTCCGTAATGGCTTCCCAGTGGATATAAATCAAACGCGGATTTTCGAAAAGCCAATGATTGTGAACAGCAGTTGCCTTAATTCCGTGTCGTGATAATGCATCTAAGAAACGTTGAACTTCCGTTTGCCTAAACACAAACTCTCCTAAGCACAGTGCCTTACCATTACTGCTTACATTCTCAAAAGAAAAAGCCATAAGAAAAACTGTGGGAGAATGGGTCCTTCTGCCCAGAACGTTGACCTTTATATCGTTTCGCATCCTTGTAACGAAGCAAACGCCAGGATTTGATGATCTTTTGGCCTTTAGGATCCTGGCGAATTTATGACAAGTCGTGCTCATCTAAATCCCCCCTTTCTATCTAAAGGTTATGTCGCTTGTTGGAATTTGTTTCCAGGTATAACCTAAGGCGCAACACTCCCACTGTAACTTAACGTAATGACAATCAGCTCCATACATCAGCACTCTGCACATTTCTTTTCAGTTCAAGAAATGTCTTGCATTGTGTATAGTGTTGATATACACTTTATACATAAGATTGATAGGGGGCTGGATGATGACATCAGAAGCCAAGGTCTGCAAAATGAGCGATTTAGTTCGGTTGACCGGCGTTTCCAAACAGACGATTCATTACTATCTTCGCGAGGGTATATTGCTGCCGCCAGTAAAGAGCAGCAGGAACATGGCTTATTATGATGAGTCAACTGTTGATGACATCCTCTTTATAAAAGAACTCCAGGAAAAACGGTACCTACCCCTGTCGGTTATCAAGGAAATTCTAAAAGCTCGACGTGAAGGCCATGATCTCGGTGCCGAAGACCATCTTCTTATGATGGATCAATTACTCAATCAGGTTCGAGACGGTGAAGCAGCGGAAAGCTGGGATAAATCAGCATTTTTAGCTGAGACCGGTTTGACAAAAAAGGAAATGGATCAATTGTGTAGGATTGGAGTCATTTCACCTTCCGATGAAGTAAACGACCGGCCGTATGACGGCTTTGACGCCGCCATTGCCAGAGCCCTAAAACAATTGATTAACATGGGAATGAGCCCGGATGATCTGAAAATTTACGAGGATTTTTTAAACTGTGCCCGAATCGAAGCCGGGCTGGTTCATAAAAGGGTCATTCATCGGTATCCACACGGGCAGCATCAGCCACTGCACGAAATTCAGGTCAGCCTGGAAAGGGTAAAAACCCTGCTCACCGCAAAAGCATACCGTGAATTTTTGATAGACCATCACCATGACAAGTGATCAAAGAAAGGAGATAAACCCATGATTGACTTTTATGCCGCAAATAAATTGTTGGTTTGGTCATTAGCGATCATTTTGCCGGTGGCGGGCTGCCTGCTTCATTACTTCTGTTTCGGGCCGCATACTGTATCGGTTAATCAAGCAGCGCCGGTTACTCTAATACGGAGATTCAGGATCTGGGAATTGATTGGGCATTGGCTTATTCTACTTAGTTTCATGGTTCTGGCAGTAACCGGTTTAATGCAGGTGATTCCGAATGTAGAGCATTCAATAGGTCCGTTTCATGGATGGCTGGGATTCATCTTTTTCCTAGTAGCGATGGGAACTTTGCTGGTATGGATCCCCGATGCATTGTTTCGATCTGTTGATTGGCTATGGATGCGAGTGATGGGCGGATACCTATCCCGAAATTCCCAACCAATACCGGCAGGGCGATTTAATGCCGGGCAGAAAGTTTTTTACTGGCTGATCATGGTGGTGTTAATTGGTCTGCTTGTAAGCGCTATAATCATGGAGCAAGGGTCCCATAGTCCAGAAGGCAGAAAGGAGCTCTTCTGGTGTATTCACGGACTGTTGGGCTGCCTGGCAACCAGTATGGTCATGGGACATGTATATCTTTCGCTCTTTGCGAACCCGGATACAGCCCAAGTTCTATGGAGCGGCAGGGTTTCACGGGCGTACATAGATAAGTACCACGCACTTTGGAAAATTCGGCCATAAGGGCGGGCAAATATCGATCGATTCTTAGGCGAAATGCCATTTCGGTCAACTTGATTTCACCTAAGAGGGCTGTTTTCTTGTCACATTGCCATTCATACGATACACCAAAGCCGATTTTCATTAGGAAAACCGGCTTATCTATTTTTTAGTGGAGCCGGGACTTGATTAATTCCAATATCGGTATTATAATCATAATTGAAACCAATGGAGGTGAGTTATTACGAAAGACATAAATGAGGTCATGTTAAATCCTGTCCGAATGCGAATCATACAAGAGCTTGCCACAAGATCAAGCATTACTGCGACAGAGCTTTGTGAAAAGATAAGTGATGTTCCACGGACCACTATGTACCGTCATATCAATGTTTTATTGGACAACAATATTTTATCTGTGGTATCGGAAAAAAAGATTCGAGGGAGCCTCGAAAGGACCCTGGCTCTTAACGTAGGGGAGATAACCAAGTACAACACGCTTGAAAATGCTGCTCAGAATGCATTGGGTTTTCTGATGAACAAATATGCAAGGTTTCACAACTATTTCAACGGCGAAAACCCGGACCCAGGTAAAGATAAGATATTTTTAAACAATACGGTTCTGATGATGAACGATAAGGAGTTTGATCAATTTTTATCGGAGCTGCGAGACCTTCTCATAAAATACAGCTTTGAATATGTAAAGGGCAGAAAAGCCCGGGATATTTCTGTAATATCCGCACCCACAGAAAAGGAGTGAGCAAAATGGATAGAATAAAAAGATGGAGTAAAAAGATTATGACTGGTTTCGCAATTTTCTTAGGAATCATTGTTTGTCTCAACATAATCGGATTTGCGGTCAACAAAATATTTTACGCAAATGAACTCGAAGCTGTCTCACCTTATGGCCAGATGGTAGAAGTGAATGGGCATAAGATGCATGTATATTCCATGGGCAACGGTGAGAAAACCATTGTGCTGCTGCCGGGTTTTGGGGTGTCCTTGCCCAGTGCAGACTTTGGCCCGCTGATGAGAGAGCTTTCTAAAGAATATACTGTGGTCTGCATTGAATATTTCGGTACTGGTTTCAGCGACCAGATAGATACACCACGAACCAACGAAAATTACACTGAAGAAATCAGAACAGCCTTATCTTTGGCTGGCTTTAAGGCCCCGTACATTTTAATGCCTCACTCCGCATCGGGCATTTACAGCGAATACTATGCCGCCAAATATCCCGACGAAGTGTCCGCGATCATTATGCTGGACACCACATCAACCACCAAACCAGAAGGTAAGAATCCGCCCAAATTTGTATACACATTAGGCAAGCTGCAGCAGGCCTGCGGAGTAACCCGCCTTGCAGTTGGACTAATGGCTCCTGCACAAAAAGCTGCAAATGGATACACCACAAAAGAAATCAGCGACTATAAATTGTTTACTAATCATGTTCTCAACGATACAATTATTGATCAGTCTTATCGTATGCTGGACAATATAAATGACGTAAGTGCCATATCTTTCCCTAAAGACATACCGGTACTTAAGCTCATATCCTCACAAACAGAAAAGCAATTAGGGCCAGACTATCAAACAAAACATTTAAAAAGGCTGGGAACGAAAGTGGAAGCAACATGTATTGATAGCTCTCATTTCATGTATCAGACTAAGGTCGAAGATATTCGCAACGAAACACGTACTTTCCTTAAAAAGAACGAGATATAACACAACCCGGGGGACATTCACCATCGCGTTATAACCACCATAAATAATGTACCTTATTCGAGATCACGCCTACCATCGCTAAGTGACAGGCCTGAACGTTATATACAAATAAGAAAACACCGTTTCCAGCTTTACAGCATGAAAACGGTGTTTATTAATATCAAAAACCTTTAATTATAGAGCAAGCTTTTACTTGGCGTGCACAACGATATTACCGCCAGTCAAGGCTGTACTAGGATTGGCATCCGCATCTGCACCCATTTGGTTATCATAAACAACAGTGTCTGTCGCTTTGTCTATGATCTTGATTCTAAATAGATCTGGGCTGCCGTCTATGGCGCTGATCATGAATCCATATTCTCCGGCTCCATTTATGGTTCCGGTTCCTTTAAACATAGCCTTGGAACCTGCAACAACCAGCCATTCGTAGCTATTGCTGTGGAAGTTAAGGTCGCCGGCCTTGAATTGGAACTCGGTAACACCAGAAGGTACATTGGCACCCTTCTGATATTTGGAAACAAAACCAAAGTTGGCTTTTCCGGACAGACTGGGATCATTAGCGTAGGCACCCGCGGGTGATTCAATCGTGCCGCCGCCGGTTACAAAGCCTGCGCTAGGATCATAAACAACGATATATTGATATGAAGCTATGTCAGAGCCGCCATCGTCATCACTAACAGTAACAGAGATCGTATACACTCCTGGAGCTGTATAGGTGTGACTGCCAGCCGCCGTGCCAGAGATATTGTTTACTGTTGAATTCGTGCCGTCACCCCAATCCCAGGTAGCATTGTGGGTATCCAAGATCCCCGGATCCGAGAAAGGTGCACTTGCATTGATCGGGGCATTGACTTTTACACATGCGGTCGCAACAACAATGTCCCCAACATCTGGAGCCACATTGCTTACTGTAACCTGAGCAGTGTCTGAAACAGTGAATTCTGCATCTTTTACTTCCAATGTAGCATTTCCGGCATAGTCATCAGCAAATGTATAGCTGTAAGTTGGTTCACTTGACCAGTCGCTCTCAAATGTCCCATCGCCGTTGACATCCCAGCGGTACATCAAGGCATCACCGTCAGGATCAGTGGATGCCGAAGCATCAAAGTTGATAGCACTGCCCTCATTAGCTGCATATGGTCCTCCTGCTTCAGCAACCGGGGGAGCATTGACATTAGCCCGCACTGTGATATCTTCCAAAACCGGGCTTTCGCCAGTAGCAGCACGAGTGAAGCTAACAACGACCTTCATATATTGTCCAGCCGGTACAGCCGGAGTAGCACCGTTTGTTACATCAACTAACGGACCATAAGTAACATTATCATTACTGGTAGTAACTTTTACTCCCAGCACGCCATTGCCACTGACAATACCGTTCCAGTCAATTGTTCCCCAGGTAACATCCGGAACTCCACTATTATATGTAGCGGTCCAGGTGCCTACATTAGGCGCTCCCTGAATAGTGCTTCCTGTCATATCGCTATAGTTGTACAGGAATCCGCCTAAATACGGTGTTTTATAATCCGCAGCGCCAACATGAGTGACCCCATCCGGTCCTAAGGGCCCAGCATTGGGATCTATTCTTGACACCGTGCCGTCATAATTCGTAGCCCATATTTTCCCGTTGGCATCTACTGCCACACCGGTCGGTCCCGAGCCAACTGCAACTGTTCCTACATACGTACCATCATTCTTCAAATGACCTACAGTAGTACTGCTATTTAACGAATGTGCTACCCAGATATCACCTTTGCTGTCGGCTACACATCCTTGAGCATACGCATTACCTTCATTGTACCGGCCAATAAGCGTACCATCTGGAGCAAACTTACTGATAACTCCATTGCCATAGGTTGTAACCCATACATTACCAGCCGGATCAATGCCCAGACCATATCCATACAGTCCGTCCATATCTAACGACTGCCAGTTGCCGCCCGCAGCTCCGGTCAGCGAATTAGCAGTATCCCATCTCAACACAGGACCAGATGTTGACGACCAGATTACGTTGTTGCTGTCTATCAAGCCGCCATAGCCGCCAATACCCACTGGGCCTTCGGTTCGCATAATCGCACCAGTTACACCATTGATTTTGTTGAAGATCCTATTTCCGATCCCGCTTACCCATACATTATTGTCTGCATCTATGGAAACATGGCGTGTTCCCGAGGAACTGACCCGCACGTAGTTGATGATGCATTCATCCTGGGCTGTGCTGACGCCGCCGTTAGAATCTGCACCACCGGCATTAGTCCAAGGTTTTATATCACCAAAACCGGTTGATGTATCACATACTCCATTTCCATTCTTATCGATCCAAAGACCGCTTTGTTGCGTGCAGACCCGGGTTATTGAATTCCCGTCCCGGTTAGTCACCCAAACGCTGCCATTGTTATCAACGGTAGTTCTTGAAGGATTCTTAGGCTGGCCAGCAGGTGAGGTCAAATACTCACCCAATACCTGACCTGAATTGATGTCGATCTTAACAACTGTACCTTTTCCAGACACAGCCACCCAGATAAGATCGGACTTTATTGTGGTATCATCGAGTTTTACTGCATCTGAGTTTCCAACTGTGTTCGTAAAAATACCCTCATTGAAGTCTGCAGTGGTAGTATAGGTTTTCACCCCGTTAGCCCCTAACGCAGCGCCCACATTAAATAGGGTCAGGATAAGAAATGCGGTAAGGATCACACTTGTGCCCTTCCTAAAACGTCTAGTCATTATACAGCCTCCTCATTTAGTAACATCTGTACGCTGAATCTTAACAATTGTCCAAAACCATATACCACCCCTTCCGTAAAAAACACGCTCTACATGATTACTCGTAAAAATATTAAGTATGACCAATTTACGCAGACCTTTCTGAGAGAAAAGGGGTTGGCATTGGTAGGCTAAATGAATAGCAGATCAAAGTGCTAACCCAAATGTCGGCAGCTTCTGAAGAATGTTTGAACACGTTTGCTTCCACTTATTTCCTTTAATATGATATCATTTTGGATTTTGGTTTTCAATTCCATTTAGGGTGCAATTGCCCTTTAAGAACAAAGCCCCAAGAACAGACAAAAGGCTATCCAAAAGTCCATTGACAGACGAGAGGGATAGCCTCTTGTTTCATAATCTTGTAAGTTGCTGACTATAATTAGATTTAAATCGTGATCTTAGCCCGTTCCCGCATAAATGCGATCTCGCGGTCAACGTCGCCTTGGATCTCAGCGATGCGCTCCACAGAGTCAGGGCCCTTAAGCAGGCGGTTGAAGCGGCCTTGCTTCGTTACATATTCATCCACCGGGGCAGCGCTTTTTTTCCCGCTGATGATCTGCGAGCTGGGGTTATTAAAGCTGATCTTTCCATCTTCCGCTTCCCATAGCAGCCATGCACCGCTCTTCACAGCCATACGGCTCATCTGTACAGTATCAGGCATATCGAACTGCCAGCCTAAATAACAGGGAGCCAGGATCTCGATGTATTTCATGCCGGGGATGCTTTTGGCTTTTACCACCTTGTCGTACAGGTCGCCGGGATAAGCCACGGTGGCGGTAGCCACGTAGGGAATTTGGTGCTCCAGCATCAACTGGGGCATGTTTTTCTTTGGCTGGCGCTTGCCGGTGGGGGTGGTGGTGGTGAAGCTCCCGCGCGGGGTGGCACCGCTGCGCTGGACGCCGGTGTTGCTGTAGGCTTCGTTGTTATAGCAAAAGAAAATGATATTATCGTTGCGTTCGGTTGCGGCTGAAAGCGCCTGGAAGCCGATATCATAGGTGCCGCCATCGCCTACCCAAGCGAATACGGTGGGCAGTTCGCCTGGCCAGCGGCCCTTTTCCTTCATTATTTCAACCGCGTGGGTGATACCTGAGGCCGAAGAGCCTGCGGTGGCAAATGTAATATTGATACACGGCCAATTGTAGCCGAGCTTAGGAGTCATGCCCATGCTGGCTACCGAGCAGGAGGGGGTCAAGAGCATGATGGCGTTTTCCCCTATAGCTTTGCCTACGATGCGCAGTCCCATGGTGGCGGGGCAGCCGCCGCAGGCTCCGTTGCCGCTTAATACCTGCTCATTATCCGGTAATTGTTTTATATTCGTAGCCATATCTCATCCATTCCTTTCTATTCTTCCATCATGGCCCGAATCTCGGCGGCCATGAAGCGGCGGGTCAGATCGATGCCGCCAATGCCCATTACCCGGTTCTTGACCGTGATATCGCTGCGGCGGCCAAAGAGCACACTCTTCAGCTCGGAAGCCAAAATGCCGCCAGGGTGGCCGAAGTTATAGTTGCGATCCAGTACCATCACCTGTGCATTTTGCGGTAGTGCATTGATGATATCCTCGGTCGGGAAAGGCAGATACAGGCGCGGTCGGAGTAGGCCGGCTTTAATGCCCTGTTCGCGCAGGATATCGATGGAAAGTCTTAATTCTGCCGCCATACTGTTGACAGCAAAGGCTACCACTTCGGCGTCTTCCAGCCGATAGGTGTCGATGGTATCGCCATCCCACATGCCGGTGATATCTTTGTATTCCTGTGCCGCCTGCTTTACCAGCGGGATGGCCGCCATGATATCGTCTGACAGCATCTGGCGAAAAGGTGCGTATTCGGCCGCCATGGTCACATTGCTGAAGGAAGAGGGATGAGCCGGATCGAGCCGCCATTCTGGTACATGCGGGGGCAGGAAACGGTCGATGTCCTCCTGGGGTGGTAATGTAAGGGGCATTAGACAATGGGAAATAGCAAAGCCGTCAAAGTTGACCATCACCGGGATATTGATCTGTTCGGCAACGCGGAAGGCCTGCAATATAGTGTTGAACACTTCCTGATTGGAGGAGCAGTGATACTGGAGCCAGCCGGTATCGCGCTGGGCCATGGAGTCCTGATGATCGGCCCACAGGGTCCAGGGGGCAAAGATACCGCGGTTAACGTTCACCATGACGACCGGCAAACGACCACCGGAAGCCATATGTAAAACTTCATGCATATACAAAAGGCCATTGGCCGAGGTGGCGGTGAAAACGCGGGCACCGGCAGCGGAGGCAGCTACTGTAGCGGCCATGGCGCTGTGTTCGCCTTCCACGGGAATGAAACGGGCATTCAGTTCGCCTTTTTCAACCATGGTGGCTATCGCTTCCATGATGGCGGTCTGAGGAGTGATAGGGTAGCCGGGCACTACGTCCACCCGGGCGTATTTTACAGCTTGCGCGGCAACAGTGGTACCGGTAGCCATTATAACTTGCGTTGCTTTCATGCGGCTACTCCTCCTTTTCCATGCTGATCGCGCCGGTGGGGCATTCTACGGCACACACGCCGCAGCCCTTGCAGTAGCGTAGATCAATAGTGATTTCATTACGGTCAATGACCGCTTCTGGACAATATACCCAGCAAAATTGGCATTTAGTGCATTTTAGAATGTCAACTACCGGGCGGTTAGCCCGCCAGGATCCGGTGTCACCGCCGGCTCCTTTCATCGGCCAGGAAATGGGCCGGTAGGCTTTCGTAACTGATTTCATTTGCTTCCATTCCTTTCGCTGATCCAAATATGATGCTATAAGCTAATCTGCGTTACGGTGTTATAAGCCTGGCCAGCGGCGCCCAGATTACGCTCGCCACTGCCCGGCCATTTATTCACGATGGTTTGTTCCATAATACTTTGCGGGATGTTCAGCACCCGGCACACCGCCCCAAACAGCGGGATATTGATCATGGGCCCGTCGGCGGAAAATAGATCGGCTTCGCGGGCGATGGCGTCAGCGTCCACCTGCCATGTAGGGTGCTTCTCCACGGCTGTTGCTTGCGGAGCATTGATGATCACGGTGCCGGTCTCAGTGATGCCTTCCCTGACCGCCGCTTCGATGAGCTTTTCACTCATCACTACCACATAATCTGGCAGCTCGCATTGACTGTGGGCGTGGATAGTGGTGGGGGACATGCGTACTGCTGCCCGTACCGGCGCTCCGCGGCGTTCCACCCCGAAGAAAGGCAAGGCCTGTCCCTGCTCGCCGTTTTCCAGAGCAGCCTGTGCTAACAAGTGCGCCAGAGTAACGGAGCCCTGTCCGCCAAACCCGTTGATTCGTAGTTCTAACATCTTGTTCCTCCATTCTTACATGGTGCTGACAGAAGCACATATTATTTGAAGCTTTTAATGCAACTTGATTTCCTGCCATTCTTCTGTCAACAAAAAACTGCTATTGCTCCATACATTCTTGTACTATTATAAAATAACTTAATATATTCAAACAGAGTATTGTCAAATTCCTTGCAATAGAAAGTTCTTGTTAAAGGACAATATACACATGTAAACTATAAAAGTTAATATCATTAGGATCAGGTTAAGCAGCACTGTTATTAGTAATAAATGATCGAGGAGTGAGTAGCTTGTCTATTGCGGACGAATATCGTTCCAAATTAGTTAGTGCCGAAGAAGCAGTAAAGATCGTTAAGAGTGGAGATTGGCTTGATTGGGGTCAGATCCTATCCAACCCTTATGCATTGGATGCGGCATTGGCAGCCCGCAAGGATGAGCTTGATGATATCAAGATACGTCTTGTCATGAGTGCAAAGGTACACGAAATCTGGAAAGCGGATCCAGATGGCGAAGTCTTCCATATGAACAATTGGCATTTTGGCGGAGCCGACAGAGCCCAGCATGACAAAGGAAATGCCTATACTATTCCCAACCTCTATCGCAATAATCCCCTCTTTTACAGAAAGAGTTTATATGACGATGTAGACGTAGCAATGTTCCGAGTTCCACCGATGAATAAACACGGATATTTTAGTTTTAGCTGCAGTGTAGCCGTCCTGCGCGGCATATGTGATGTAGCCAAGAAGATCATAGTGGAGGTTTGTCCTGGACTGCCCTGGGCGTGCGGTGGGCGAGAAGAACTGATACATATTTCTGAAGTGGATTATATTGTGGAAGCCGACTCTCCAGTAGTCGAAATTCCGCCCGCTCCCGCTACTGAGACAGATAAAAGAATTGCCGAACATGTGATGGAAGAGATGATTGACGGAGCTTGTCTCCAGCTGGGAATCGGCGGGATGCCTAATGTTGTGGGTACACTGTTGGCCGAATCCGATCTCAAAGATCTAGGCTGTCACAGCGAAATGTTATGTGATGCCTTCTATCATTTGTTTGAAGCAGGTAAATTGACCAATAAGCACAAGGCGATCGATACCGGCAAGACGGTCTATGCCTTTGCCGCAGGAAGTCAGTTTCTCTATGATTGGATAGACAATAATCCCGGTCTGGCTGCCTATCCAACTCCCTATACCAACGACCCCCACAATATTGCAAAGAATGATAACGTTGTGTCAATAAACAGCTGTGTTGAGGTTGATCTATACGGGCAGATTTCCTCCGAGTCGGCGGGTATTCGTCAAATCAGCGGCACCGGCGGGCAGCTGGATTTCGTTACTGGCGCATATCTTTCCCGGGGCGGCAAAGCCATCATTTGCTGCACTTCCAGCTATAAGGACAAGCAGGGCAACCTAAAGTCGCGGATTACGCCCTTTCTTCCCCAAGGATCAATAGTTACCGTTCCCCGTACTCAGGCGCACATAATCGTCACCGAATACGGCAGATGCGACCTGGCTGGCCGCAGCACCTGGGAGCGGGCTGAGCGAATTATCAACATCGCACATCCTGACCTTCGGGATGGACTAGTAAAGGAAGCACAAAACATGAATATCTGGCGTAAGAGCAACAAGGTGAAGTAAGGGAATTCTTGCTATCTTTATTGAACCCAAGAAACATAGAAGCCGGTTCATAAGAACCGGCTTTAGTTTGCAGACAAACACACAGGCGTATGACGGGAGTAAAGATCGAGGCGTGAGGGAAGCCCGTGATTGGCCGGTGCTCATCAGTCGCAAGCTCCAGATTCGATTCCACCGGCATTAGGCGATACAGTTCGCCGTCAGGCGTACTTGTGGTACGTCGATTGAACGGGATTCCTGAAACAACGATGATATTTGCTTTTGTCATCAGCCTGAATATTACTTTACTTCTACGATCCAACCCTTAGGAGCTTCCACATCCCCAAACTGTATTCCACACAGCGTCTCGTAGAGTTTCTTAGTGACTGGCCCCACTTCTGTTTCGCTATAGAACACATGGAGCTTACCCATGTAATCAACCCCGCCAATCGGCGTTATGACGGCAGCAGTGCCGCAAGCTCCGGCTTCTGCGAATTCATCCAGATTGTTGATCAGAACATCTCTTTCTGCCGTTTCCATGCCTAAATATTCCTTGGCCACATGTAGCAAAGAATATTTCGTGATGCTTGGGAGAATGGACTCTGATGTGGGTGTAACAAATACATTATCCCTGGTAATGCCAAAGAAATTGGCAGAACCAACCTCTTCAATCTTGGTGTGAGTAGCTGGATCTAGATAAATACAATCTGCGAATCCTTTCGCTGCAGCCAGTTTATGAGGCCACATGCTGGCAGCGTAGTTGCCGCCTACCTTAGCCGCACCTGTTCCATTCGGTGCCGCCCTATCATAGTCAGAAACTGTAAAGTTGACCGGAGTCATCCCACCTTTAAAATAAGGACCTACAGGAATGCAAAACACGCCAAAGATGTATTCTGGAGCAGGCTTTACGCCAATGTTGTCGCCTACCCCGATCAGGTATGGCCGAATGTATAGCGTAGCCCCCGTGCCGTATGGCGGGACATAATGCTCGTTAGCCTTGACCACCTGCATACAGGCATCGATAAATTTCTCTTCTGGTATTTCTTGCATCAACAGCCGTCTGCAGCTATTGTTCATGCGCTTGGCGTTCTGGTCTGGTCTAAAAAGCTGTATCTTTCCATCCTTTGTCCGGTAAGCCTTCAAGCCCTCAAAGCACTGCTGTCCGTAATGAATGGCCGGTGATCCTTCTTTGATGGTTATTGTATTGTCTTCGGTCATCTTGCCGTCATCCCAGCTTCCGTCTTTCCAGACAGAGATGTAACGGTAATCGGTCTTAATGTAGTCAAAACCCAATTCACTCCAATTGATATCCAACACTTTTGCCATCTCAACCACCTCTAATTATTTGCTCTAGTGTGACTAGCTGCCACTTTTCACGTATCAGCACACTCGATTTTTATATATTTTAGCACTAACAACTGATTGATACGTAAAAGAATTCAAATATTAGCTGTCAATGAAACGTCCTTCCCACTTGCACGGCGCTCCATCAGAGTAGAAAAAAGCCAGTTATTTCGGGGCACTCGGCTCTCTTTTCCGCATTGCGAAATATTTTACCCGTATCACTCCCGTTATGACAGGGACCGATTCTGCTGCAAATCATACTCTAATAAATGAAAAAGCCGGTTTAAACCGGCACTTTGATTTTCTGATTCAAGTTCTACGCTACTGGTTCCGATGCTGACTTCAGCATCTTCTCAATAAGTCTTATCACCTTGGGGCGGAAATAGGGTTTGAAGTACAGCATGAAATGCCGTATTCCAAAGGTTATAACCTTGGGTGTGATTTCGTCGTACAAGATATCAACATATGAAATCCAGAATAACATCCCGATGTGAAAGTTCGTGATGACTGACTCGCGTTCTGCCGCTGAGCCAAATGGTTTCATCATACCGGCAGCGATCCACGAATCGAAGATGCTGTCAATATGAGCCAATAGACGGTGTGAACGTTCGACATACATGCCTTTCAATTCTTGGTCCCGGCTCATGATCAAGTTCAGCTCTCGAAAACAAAAACGATAATCATATAACAGCTTGTTTAATCCCACCAGATACTTCACTATGCCGTACTCCGAGGTCTGAAAACTCGGATCATACCACAATTCATCAGCATCCCGCAGCATATTCAGAAAGACTTGCCGGATGATTTCCTCCTTGTTCTTGAAGTGATAATAAAGATTCCCTGAACGAATGCCTGCTGCTTCTGCAATATGATTAGTCGTAATATTTGAAGCCCGGTGCTCGTTGCAGAGTTTCCTGGTTGTCTCGATGATTAGTTCTTTGGTATCCATGAGTTTCTCCTTATCGTTGCTAGGAAGCAGATGAACCCCTTATTACGGGGATTTAGTCACTTTGGGTGAAATACTATTGACAATTAGGATAAATGCCCTAATAATTAGATTAATAACCCTAATATTAAGCTTACTATTCTTCGAACGATATTACAAGAATTAACGAAGGCTTTTGCTCAATAGCGATTTAGATTTTGTTGAGAGACAAAACGGGGGTGAATTTGGTTGGATACGTACAAAGTAATTGAGATCAAACAGAACATCTTCGGCAATAACAATCGGCAGGCCAACCTGCTTCGAGAGAATTTGAAAAAGGACAAAATCTTTTTATTGAATTTGATGTCATCACCCGGCTCAGGTAAGACAACAACCGTTTTGCGGACTATTGAAGCCTTGCAGGATGAAATGGGTATTGGGGTCATAGAAGCAGATATCGACTCTGATGTTGATGCCCGTACTGTTGCCGAGACCGGAACGAAGGTAATACAGCTGCACACCGGCGGCATGTGTCATCTCGATGCAGGTATGACCAAACAAGGTCTGACTGAGCTGGGAACAGAAGGGCTTGACTTTGTTATTCTAGAGAACATAGGCAACCTGGTTTGTCCGGCGGAGTTTGATACTGGCGCCACAAAAAATGCCATGATATTGAGTGTACCCGAAGGTGATGACAAACCTCTGAAATATCCTTTAATGTTTTCGATCGTTGATGTTCTGTTGATCAACAAGATCGATGCCATCAGCATTTTTGATTTTGATTTTGACGCAGTCAAAGCACGTGTTACAAAATTAAACCCGAATATCAAGGTCATCCCGATCTCCGCCAAGACAGGCGAAGGAATCGATGAGTGGGCAGACTGGCTGCGGACTGAAGTTAAGCATTGGAATGAATAATACATTTTTTTGGGGGAGGCAATAAATAATGGTGAAAGAAAAGGTTCTCGATCTAGCCAACAAAATCAACGGGACCAGAACTAGCCAGCCCGGGGCATTAACGCCGGAAGACGTGGAATACCTGCTGATAGAGCCGT
>JBLNAX010000060.1:0-46020 GCA_050259595.1 Acidobacteriota bacterium
AGCTATCTCCTGCTTATTCTGCTCGATGAAAAATTCCAGGCGTTCCAGGGTTTTTCGCGATCTGGCATACTTCTTGAAAAACCGCTGGGCATTCTCTATAGGAGTTAGATACGGCACCAGCTCGATCTCGGTCTGGCCATCCCCGTCGAAATTAGGTAGGCTGACCATGGTTTCACCTTTTCGGATATTGTAAGCATAAGCGGTCAATAGTTCGCCCCAGGTCTTCAAAATACGATTCTTTTCCGCTTCAGCCAGGTCTGCTTCTTGAAAGAACAGCTTTTTGTAAGCCTTATCAAGGTGCGTTTTTAAATTGCGCAGGACATTGATGCGCAGTGATTCGAGGCGCACATTGGCCAGCTTAGAGGCATAGTAGCTGGCCATGGCGTCATTCATCATGTCATATGATTGGGTGGCGGTATCATCATCCACCGGAGGACAAAACGGAAAATAATCAGTCGGGATATCTCGTTCCAGCAGCACAGTAGGCTGTGAGAGTGAACCTTCGACAACTGATTTGGTTTGCTGAAAAATGCGTGAAAGTTCAAATTCACCGCATTGATCAACTGCAGTCTCCGGTGATACACCGCTGATTTGACATATTTTATTACAGGTCTGCGGGCTCAACCCGGTGAAAGTCAAAAATAATGCATGACTGGCATTGGTTGAACCGTGTTCTACGTAGAAGGAATGATAAAAGTCTTCATAGGAGGCCATCAAAGGGTTCAGTTTGCCTTGTGAAGGCGGTGCTATATAAGTCAAACCAGGCTGAACTTCCCGATGACTGCTGACATCAGAACCGTACCGCTTGATGCCGTCAATTATCAAGCCAGTTTCAGGGTCGGTCAATACGATATTGGAGTTCTTGCCGGTGAATTCGCAGATCAGAACTTTTTCCCGCCATTCCAGCAGATCGTTTAGAGCTTCGATCCTGATATTCACGATACGCTCGAAGTCATTATGTTCGAAGCCGAGGATCTTTCCGCCCTCCAAATATTTGCGCAGAAGCATGCAGAAAGCCAGCGGATGGGCTGGGTTCTCGGCTTTCTCTTGAGTTATATGCATCCGAGCCCACCGGGCATTAGCCGAAATCAGCAGCCGGGAATTGCCCTTTTTACGTCGGATGACCAGGATTATCCCGTCTTTTTCGGGCTGGTATATCTTCTCGATCCGCTGACCGATCAACTCAGTATTTAATTCTTTTACAAGGCTATGAATGGCACAACCGTCAAATGGCAAGGTCAACACCTCCAACATTCCAAGTATAGCCTCAGGCTAATGACAAAAGCGAATATCTGCGTTGTTTCGGAAACCCGTTTGACGGCGATATGTTTCGCCGAATGCCGGTGGAATCGAACCAGGAGCTTGCGACTCGTGAGCACCGGCCAATCACAGGATTTCCTTACGCCTTGATCTTCACTTCCGTAATACGTCTGTGACTTTGTCTACAATCTGAAGTATAGCCTGTCATTGCCGGTAGTTCAAGGCAGGGGCGCTTAATAAAAGGAGTGGAAAATAAAAGAAACTTATCAAATATTATGTTTTGGGTTAGAAGGAATGTCTGTGCAGACATAGAATATTGTATGAATAAAGCGCAATTGATTCCATATTATTTGGGGTTGTGCACACAGCAGAAGGTGAATTACATAATGTCCGATGAAATGGTCAAATCTTTTTACAGAGACATATTGAACAGTGTTTTGGACCTGGAATCCCGGAAGAAAAGGGCTTCTGAAACCATTCTATTGATCAAAGCACCGCGTGAGAAACTTCCATATATCCGCGATCTGTTGAATCATGATCTTGAGAAACATAGACTGCTGGAACAGGCAGCTGTGGCCGCTATGCAGAATCACGCCGACGAAATATTGACTCACCTTTGTAAGCTCTATGATGTCAAAGCTGGAACTGAAGTGATCGATGTTATAAGGGATGAGATCGCTCGCAATGAAAGGCTGTTAGACCCGGTCAACAAAGAAATCAAGGGGCCTAAAACGTGCAGTTTTACGGAGCGCCGCCTGCTGCAGGAGATCAATAAATTTGCAGCTACCCAGGCTCGTGAGTATATCAAAGTCAACTTCTGATCAGCTAATTAAACAAATACCACCACACTCACTGATTCAAATCTTTGATTCAGTGTTCTCGCTATTTAAAAAAAATCAGTAAATTTGCAGAAAATTGTTGCATCATAGTGGAAAACATGGGATTATAGATGAGGGAATGTCAGAAACTATCGATATTTGATACTTGACAAACGGCTTAACCAGACAAAAGTGCTATACGTTGTTTGGATTGTTTAAGCTGGCACATAGAAACAACACCGATTATATGGAACCGGTGCAGGGGGCTACGGAAGGCCGTTTGCCTGAATAGAATCTAGGCAGTCTGTAACGGAGGATGATTGATGTCTGTCCCAGCATGGAATCTTAAAAAAATTCAAGAGGGTTTCCGCACACATGACCATGTGTGTGTTGTGTTTGACAGCCAGCACCAGATAGCACCGGCAGTGCTTCCTTTCTTAGCAGCCGGGTTGCAGCGTGATGAGCGTTGTCTCCTTTTATCATCCCAAGAATTCGCCAACCAGATTTTCCATTCTTCGAATGAACAAGGAATCGACATTTATCTAGCCCAACAAAATGAACAGTTGATTTTTGTCGATTTGCTAAAAATGAACAACAGCGAGCAGATTGATGCTGCACGTCTTTCTGATTTGCTTATCAGTGAGGCGGTAAAGGCTAAAAAGGCAGGGGTTAGCAGCATTAGAGTCTGCCATGATATGACTGCTTTGATGAAAATATTTAAGTCCAGTGATGTGCTTGTCGAGTATGAGAGCAGGCTGAACCGGGATCTATTTGCGTTATTCGACTGTACGGGGCTCTGTATCTGTGATGAATCGAGTCTGTCTTCCGATGTGGTGAAGAGTGCACTTCATACTCATCCTTTGGTCATGCGTGGTAAAAGGGTTTATAAAAATACCTATTTTATACCGCCCCAGGAACTGCTCGATAATAAGAAAGATGATTACGAAGTGCGGCGCTGGCTGTCCAATATCGAATCAACCAGAGCAGTCGGTTTTTCTAATATCACTGATGCTGATAGAATCAGGTCCCGAGAGAGTGAATCGCGTTATAAAGCCATTGTTGAAAACCAGACAGATCCCATCTGCAGGTACTTGCATGATGGTACACTGACTTATGTTAATGAGGCTTACTGTAGGTTCTTTGGCAAAAACCGCAGTGAGCTGATAAATACAAACGTCTACGAATGGTTTGCTGAAAGCGACCAAAAACTTATTCAAAAATCCATGTTGAATCTTAATTCTAACAATACAACTATCAGCTTTGAACACTGTTTGCGTCGTCCCGAAGGTGATGTTCGCTGGCAGCAGTGGACCATTAGGACCATAATCGACGAAAAGGGAAGTTTGATCGAATATCAAGCCATCGGTCGTGATGTCACACAGAGAAGGGTCGTTGAGGATCAATTGAAATTCTTGAGCCTGCATGATCCGCTGACTGGACTTTACAACCGTGTTTATTTTGAAGAAGAGATGCTGCGGGTGGCCAATGGGCGGCAGAATCCGTTAGGGCTTGTCGTGTGTGATGTGGACGGACTGAAGCTGATCAACGACTCATGCGGCCATGAGGCGGGCGACTGCATGCTGCTGGCTGCATCGAATCTTATAAAAGAATGCTTCCGTGAGGGAGATGTGATCGCCCGGGTGGGCGGTGATGAATTTGCCGTGCTGCTGCTTAAGACTCCAGAGAACGTGGTGGAGGATGCATGCCGCAGGATCCGTGATCGCATGAACCAATATAATAATCTGAATGTTGACTTTCCATTAAGTATTTCCGTTGGCTATTCAGTGAGATCTAATTCGGAAACTCCTATGGTAGAAGTCTATAAACAGGCGGACAATAACATGCATCGCGAGAAGCTGCACCGCAGTCAAAGTGCTCGCAGCGCTATTGTCCAAACCTTGATGAAGGCTCTGGAGGCACGCGACTTTATCACAGAAGGACATACAGACCGGCTCCAGGGGTTGGTCGAGGGTATGGCGCTGGCCATCGGTCTAGCCGAAAGACAGATGATCGAGCTGAAGCTTTTGGCTAGGTTCCATGATATCGGCAAAGTTGGACTGTCTGATAATATTTTGTTTAAGCCCGGTCCGCTGACCGGTGATGAATACCAGGAAATGCAGCGTCATTGTGAAATAGGCCATAAAATAGCCCTTTCTTCACCTGATCTGGCCTTGATAGCTGATGGCATATTGAAGCACCATGAATGGTGGAATGGTAATGGATATCCATTAGGGTTGGCACGTGACGAGATTCCTTTGCACTGTCGTATTCTAGCTATTGCCGATGCTTTTGATGCTATAACCAGTGACCGTCCCTACCGCCAGGCTCTCTCGCGGGATGAGGCGATCGGTGAGCTGGTCAAATGTTCCGGAACCCAGTTTGACCCTGATTTAGTTCCTCGGTTTGTAAATGTGCTGCAAACCTATCTGGTGTAAATACGACCTACCTTCCTGTATAATGTGAACATGAGCGACAAATATCGAGGGCGATTTGAAGAATGAAAACGAAGCTAAGCTCTAAAAACCTTTCACTGATGCTCATGGTCTTTCTCCTTGTTACGGCATTGTTATCCATGATTAGCTTGGTACATAACGTTTATGACCGAACCAGTGAGTATTATTTTGACCTGCTCAACAAAAGCCAACGGCAGGAGTCCCACAATTTGGCCATTATACTGGCCCAGACCCTCAATTCTTCCAAACAAGTCTTGATCACATCTTCAATCCAAATGAGTCAGATGGACCTGGAAAATGAACAAGCTGTTCAGCATTTTCTCTACGTAAAAGCCAGTGGCTATTCAGTTCTGGAGGAGACTTTCTTTATAAGATCTTCCGATGGACGACTTCTGCTTAGCCGTAGCATCGACGGTCTGCAGTCCAATGATAATCGTCAGATCAGTTGGTATCGTAAGGTCATGCAAAGTCGACGGTTTGAAGTGTCAGAGCCATTCTTGATGAAGGAGCACCTGGTTATTGTTCTAGCTGTGCCGGTGTATAAGGACGGAGAAATTCAAGGAGTTCTGGGATTTGGCAGAACCCTCGATTCACTGCAGCAAATTCTCAAGCAATGTACCTTTGGGCAGAAAGGTTATGGCTACGTATTCGATAACAAAGGGTACATACTTATCCATCCTGATGAGAATTTGTTGGGGTTCAACCTCGCGAAACCGCAGCCCCAATACATATCAAAATTGAAGCTTGATAATGAACACCTAAGGAGTCTGAGTAAAATCGGGCCAGGAACGGTCAAGCTGCCAGCGGGCAGCCTGAAATACAACAATGAAAAAGGGCAGGAGATCAACGGCTATTATAGTTCGGTTCCCGGTTGGGCGTGGAAGGTTGCGGTAGTGGCCGACGCTGATGCCGTAGCGGATGAGCTGTGGGAGATCCATAAAACGGTTATTATAATAATTATCATAGGAATACTGGCAATTATCTTTGGAGTCCTGCTGATGCTGCCTACAGTACGCAAAGCTCGTTATCAAGCACTGCATGATCCGCGAACCGGTTTGTTGAACCGGCGGGCTTTCACACCAGCCGTGAAAGATGCCATACAAAACGCACGAAAGGGAGCTGGCAGTGCTCTTTTCTTTATAGTCTTTGATAATTACAAAATGATCAATGATACTTTCGGACACCAGGCCGCTGAACAGATCATGGAGGAACTGGCTGAGGCACTGCGTTCGGGTCTGGATGAATCAGGTTTGCTGGCTCGCTGGGAAGGCGAAGAGTTTGCTGCCCTGGCGACGGCTGCGGATCGAACTGAGGCTGAGGCCATGGCTCGGCATTTGATGGATGTCGTTGAGGCGACTGAATTTCATGTATCGGGGTATGATTATCCGGTGCAGGTCAGGCTTACAATTGGTGGAGTCCTGGTCGAAGCGGGGGCGGAAGTGCGGGCTTTGGAGGCGGGGGCCAGCTTTGCGCTGGACAACGCTAGGGAGAAGCAAGGCCGCAGAGTGGCTTGTCTTTCTATACAAGATATTTCAGCTGACGATGTTGACCGGGTCAATCGGGTGGCATCGCTGATCAAATCAGCTCTTAAAGAAAACCGCATGCGGCTATATCTGCAGCCGATCGTTGATCTAACCACTAATGAGATCGCACGTTATGAGGCGCTGGTAAGAATTTGTACCGAAACAGGTGTTCTGGTACAGCCTGGCGAATTTATACCTGTAGCCGAGAAGATTGGTTTGATCGTTGATATTGATCGGTGGGTTCTAAAGTCGGTTATAGAGGTGTTGAAAAATGAACCCGGATTGACTATCTTCGTTAATCTATCCGGGGCTGGCCTGGGGGATGAACCTTCTCTAGACTTTATCGAACATAGTGTCAGGGAAAGTAATATAGGTACCTCGCATCTGGGTTTCGAGATCACTGAGACCGCGGCTATCGACAATTTTAAGTTGGTAGAGAGCTGGATGACAAGAATCAAAGAATTAGGTTGCAAAATCGCTCTAGATGATTTCGGCGTCGGTTATACATCGTTTTCATATTTGTGCAATTTGCCCATTGATTATCTCAAAATCGATGGAGCTTTCATAAAAAATATCGACTCTGATGAGTCCAACCGTGCTATCGTTGAGACTATTGCAACAATGGCTAACGCGTTGGGAATGGAGACCATTGCCGAGTTTGTAGAAAACGAAAAGGTTTTGCAGGTCATAAAGAACTTAAAGCCATCAGGCAACAATGATACGCTGAAGATTAATTACGGTCAGGGCTACCATTTCGGAAAACCGGTTCCGGCGGAGGAGGTCCTGTCTGGTAATTGAGGAGGATGACCGGTGAATCTAAAAGACGCCGTAGACCAGTTGGAGAATGATAACAGTTTTCATCAGGGAGTTGTTTTCAAACATTACATACCTTCAGTTGAAGGTCGATATAGTGATTTCCCGAAGGCCTGTGAGGCATCGTTGATTGCGGTCCTGCAGCAAAAGGGCATCGAAAAGCTCTATTCACACCAGAGCGAGGCCTATGAGCTGGGGGCTGCCCGGCACAACTTTGTGGTTGTAACGCCCACGGCGTCTGGTAAGACTTTGTGTTATAACCTGCCAATACTGGATTCCATCCTGAAGAATCCTGATACCCGGGCTCTATATGTATTTCCAACAAAAGCTCTGGCCCAAGACCAGTTAGCGGAGCTGCATGAAACATTGACCCTGGTCGACCGGGGCATCAAAGCCTTCACTTATGATGGGGACACGCCGGTGGATGCCCGCCGCTCAGTGCGCCACGCCGCCAACCTGGTAATTACAAACCCCGATATGCTGCATGCAGGTATCTTACCGCACCATACCAAGTGGATAAGCCTGTTTGAGAACCTCCAATTTGTTGTATTGGACGAGATCCACAGCTATCGGGGGGTTTTTGGTTCCCATATGGCCCATGTCATCCATCGTCTGAAACGAGTGGCCAGATATTACGGCTCTGATCCGGTGTTTATTGCATCATCGGCGACGATTGCTAATCCTGAAGAATTAGCGGAGAAGCTGGTGGGTGATTCGTTTGTGGGCATCCGCGAGAGCGGGGCTCCGCGCGGTGGCAAGTATTTCATTTTCTATAATCCGCCGGTAGTCAACGAGGACCTGGGGATAAGACGCAGTTCTCTAAATGAATCACGCCTGATCGCTAGCCATTTTCTGGATCGGGGATTGAAAACCATTGCCTTTGCCCGGAGCCGCCTGAAAGTAGAAGTGCTGGGCAAATACCTGCGGGATAAAGAGAGCACGAAAACCCGGGCCCGAGTGATAAAGACCTATCGCGGTGGTTATCTGCCCAACGAGCGCCGGTCGATCGAGCAGGGCTTACGGGAAGGCAAAATCGACGGGGTAGTGAGCACCAATGCTATGGAACTGGGAGTCGACATCGGTGAGCTGGATGTCTGTGTAATGGCCGGATATGCAGGCAGCATCGCCAGCACCTGGCAGCAAGCCGGACGTGCAGGGCGGCGCAGCAAGGCTTCAGCGGCGGTCCTGGTGGCTTCTAGTGCGCCGGTGGACCAATATCTAGTGCGGCATCCTCAGTACTTTTTGGAACAGACTCCTGAGATGGGCTTGATCAATCCTAACAATGTCATTATCAAAGCCGAGCATTTAAAATGTGCCTGTTTTGAGCTGCCGGTGTCCACCGCTGAAGAGGGTGTAGACACGGACGCTGTTGATATATTACAATTCCTAGAAGAAAACAGATATTTGCATTTCGTAGATGATAAGTTCTATTGGGTGGCTGAGAGTTTTCCGGCTCATGAGGTGAGCCTGCGCAGTGTGGCGGGTGAGTCGGTGACTATTATTGATGAAACAGATGCCAGCCCGCGAGTAGTAGGTCAAATGGACCGCAGCAGCGCCATGACCATGCTCTATGAGGGTGCTATTTATCTACATCAGGACGAGCAGTACCAGGTCACCAGTTTTGACTGGGATGGCTGCCGGGCTTATGTTAAAAAGGTCGAGGTCGATTATTACACAGATGCTGATCTGGCCGTCGATCTGAAGGTGTTGGAAGTGTTTCGCGAAGAGGAAGCTGGCTGCACGATCAAGAAGTGGGGTGAAGTCATGGTCACTCAGGTGCCTACGGTCTTCAAAAAGATAAAGTACCGCACCCACGAAAATATCGGCTGGGGACCGATCAAACTACCTGAAGAAGAAATGCATACCTCTGGCTTCTGGGTCGGATTCAAACCTGTAGCACTGCAGGATCTTAGTAACGAGCAGAAGGAATATGCTCTGGTGGGGATAGCAAATCTTTATCAAAACCTGGCTTCGATATTTCTAATGTGTGATACACACGATATCCGGGTCGTACCCCAAATAAAGGCCATCGAAAGTGATCTGCCAACAGTATTTATATACGATTCTTATCCTGGTGGAACCGGATTGGCCGAAGGGCTATATACACGGGAGCGAGAGGTCATGCGGGCGGCATTCGACCTGGCCAGCCAGTGTGGGTGCCGTGACGGCTGCCCGTCCTGTGTTGGTCCGCCCCAGCTTATCGGTGAAGGAACCAGGAAGACGGTGGTGAACATACTCTCATCATGTCTGCGTTAAGTATTAGGGACAAATTAGGCAAACTGTCGGTCGGGCACGAGCCGATCACCCCTCTGCGGCGTGAAAATGCGCAGTGGGACCAACTGGGGTTTACGGTGCAGTTTAATCAGTTCGGCGAGTTCCTGGTGCGCGAAGAAGCGGTGGCCGATGAGGTGCTCTGCCATATGCTGCCGGGTCATGTGTGGGCAAAGGTCGGCAAAAGCCATCACCTGGAAGAAGTCGAGATGGGCCGCATGTGTTTTCTGGACCTTGAGACGACCGGCCTTAATCTCGGAGCCGGTGGCTTCGCTTTTGCTATCGGCTGTGCTTATATTAGGCCGGAAGGCTCCCATCTTCGGCAGTATTTTCTGCGCAATCACACTGATGAGCGGGCTGCTTTGATAGATCTGGCTGCATTTCTGGAACAGTTTAAAGGGCTGGTCACATACAACGGGCGCAGCTTTGACTGGCCATTGCTGTGTGACCGTTTCAACTTTAACCGCATGAAATATCCTGCCCTTGGTGATCAGCATTTGGACCTGCTGCATGCCGCCCGCAGGATATGGAGAGGTGTTCTGCCTAGCTTTAGTTTGAAAGAGGTGGAATATGAGATACTGGGCAAGGAGAGAATCGATGATATCCCAGGGTATCTAATACCGGCGGCTTACCTGAACTTTTTACGCTCCGGTAACACCAAAGAGATCGTTCAGATATTGGATCACAACTTCCACGATATTGTTACACTGATGCTTATGGCCCACCGAATGGGACGAGTATTTTTAGGTGTGAATGAGTGTGAACATCATGCTGAGATCGCCAATGCCGCTGACATCTTTGTACACCTGGGGTATACGGAGGCGGCTATCGAGTATCTGGATCATTTGACTGGACAGGAAGATTGCCGGGGGCAGGTTTTTTTGCAGTTAGCCCGAATTCATAAGAAACAAGGTGATCACCAGCGAACTGTTAATCTATGGTGGGAAGCTGCCCAGCGTGATGAGGGAGCGATCGAACCCTGGATCGAACTGGCCAAGCACTTTGAACACCGGGAGAAGAATCATGAAACGGCTCGTGAGTGTACCCTGCAGGCGATTAGACTGCGGAGGGATCTTAGATGCTCCGGGCGCTATGCTGATGAGAATGCCTTGCAGAAGCGTTTGCATAGGTTGGAGACCAAGTTAAAAAACCAGTAGAGAATACAGGAGGAATTAGGATGGCTGACACAACTATTTTGGAGAGCATTGAGTGGTATGAACTCCAGATGCATGAGAAAGAGGTTGGGCCGGAAGAGCTTTTGGAAGAAATCTTAGAAAAACGTTTGTGGAACAATGCAGAAATACTTTGGGTCACCCGTAGGCTGATATTTCATTATGCGCTGCATGATAAAGTGTTAAAAAAGGCTCCGATGGATAAGGTGTTCGATAACTTTGTAAGTTTCATGAAAGGTATCTTTATGATCATAGACCAGTCTAATCTGGAACTGGATGACAACCTGAACTCTTACATAGCGACCAAACTGCGAGATGCTACTTGGGGTATCAATTCTGGCACCAGATACTATCTCGAGAAAAAGAAGGATTAATTTTCGACAATGCCATAAACGGAAGGATATCGAAGATAAAGGGCGAAATCCAAATATAGGATGTCTTTGCAGTGAGTGCTGCAGCCAGGGGGTGAAGCAAATGCCCAAGGCTAGAGAGAAAGTTATCGGCCGGATCGTTAAGATGGAGAGCCGAATAAGCTCGTGCAATCGGTGTCAAGGCATCCGGGTCTGTTCGCCGAAAGCTTCGTTTGGCCGGGGGGATGTACAGGCCAGTGTCATGGTGATTTTTCCGCGGGAGAACGAATTCTCTCGTTCGCGGGAAAAGATAGCCCAGATGCGCGAAACACTTGCCGATCTGGCAGGTGAGGATCGTAAGGTCTACCATACGTACATGATCCGCTGCCAACCGCGCTCATGCCACCGCCGCAAAGGCACAGATAAATTGTTTGATGGAACACTCATAGACAGCAGTTCCAACTGTATTCTAATTAATGCACCATGTGACGGACAGGTGATCGAACCTGATGATCAGGAGGCAATGAACTGCCTCATTTTTCTTCTGGAAGAGATCGAAATTATCATGCCGGAAGTAATTATTACTCTGGGGGAAAGGGTTTATCAGTATCTATTCCGGGCCTTAAATATACTGGATCCGTACGATAGCTCTTTTAAAGATGTCAAAGACCGGATCTATAGATCAAATACCAGTTTCCTGATACCCACAGACCTTCCTTCTTTAGAAGCAGATTCTATCTTTAGTGAACTGCCTGATCTGTTCAAAGCGATCAACTGCAGCAAATAATTGTACCAGTCAAGGATCCAGTAGGCAGTAACCGTGAATGTACTGGCTTGAAAGCCCGTGATCGACGCATACATCGGTGCGTTGATCGAACGGGCTTTTTGAATTAACGGGGAGATTCGATTTGTCATCGACCTGAGATAGGATTTATCCCTCCGGTTCTTTTCCTCATGTTCCATGAATAAAAATGGCAAAAAGAACTAATGGAGGAAGCTTTAAGGTGAAAGATATATGGCACTGTCAAACCATCGATCAAGTGGCTAAAACCCTGGATGCCGATTCAGCAAAGGGCTTAACTAGTCGCCAGGTATCAGTTCGACTGGAGAAATGCAGGAATATCATAACTGCTTCCACCCGTGTTCACCCTTTACAGGCATTGTTGGCTCAGTTCACCGACACAATGGTGCTGGTGCTTTTGGGAGCCACGATACTCTCTGGACTTTTGGGTGACCTGATCGATGCAGTAACGATACTCAGCATTGTGATAATCAACGGAATATTGGGTTTTATCCAGGAATATCGAGCAGAGAAAAGCCTTGAGGAGATAAAAAAGCTATCTTCGCCGTTTGCCCTGGTGATACGTGATGGCAAGCAATGTAAGATCCCGGCGGAGGAAGTGGTGCCAGGCGATATTATTATCCTTGATACCGGTGACCGAGTAGTTGCTGATATCCGGCTTATCGACAGCTCCAATCTGGAGATAGAAGAATCGTGTATCACCGGTGAAAGCTTACCTGTTGCCAAATCTGCCACCGGTCAGGTGGCGGTCGAGGCAGCACTAGGGGATAGGAACAATATGGCTTTTACCGGAACAGTCATAACTAGAGGGCGTGGACGCGGTATCGTCGTGGCGACCGGAATGGACACGGTCATGGGAGAGATTGCTCACATGATCCAGTCCAGTGCCGATGAACAGACACCTCTTCAGCGCCGTTTGGACAATCTAGGCAAGGTATTGATCATTGTCTGTGTGGCGGCTTGTTTGGCGGTGGTGGGCTTAGGCCTTTACCGGGGAGAAAATATGGTGCGGATGCTCTTAGCTGGGATCAGCCTTGGCGTAGCGGCTGTTCCAGAGGGTTTGCCTGCCGTTGTCACAGTAGTCCTGGCCCTGGGGGTCCAGCGAATGGCTAAACGAAATGCCATTGTGCGCAAGCTTCCGGCTGTAGAAACTCTGGGCTGTACTACAGTCATATGCTCGGATAAGACAGGAACTCTGACCCAGAATCAAATGACGGTCAGAAAAGTGGCCACGTACAAACGGGAAATAGGGGTGACTGGGGAAGGATATGATCCTGAAGGGCAATTCTTGCATGGGAAGAACCGGATCGATCCGCTGCAATCAAGTGACTTCAAGCTTCTATTGGAGATCGGCCGCGACTGCAATCATGCGGTGATCGACAAAGAAGGACGCCGTTGGTCTGTTCAGGGTGATCCGACTGAAGGCGCAATAATGGCTCTGGCTAAGAAAGCCGGATTATCTGAGTCGACAAGCATCGAAAGTGAAATACCTTTCGATTCCTCACGTAAGATGATGAGTGTGGTTATCAAGACTGCCAAGGGATACCGCATCTGTGTAAAAGGTGCTCTGGAAGCGGTTATGTCTCGCTGCGACCGGATAATGATCGATCAAAAAGAAGATACGATCACAGATACCCACCGCCAACATTTTGTTAGATTACAGGAAGAATGGGCCGTGCAAGCTCATAGGGTTTTGGGTTTTGCCTATCGGGACATAAACCTGCGAGATATCAAGACTTTGAATGATGAAAAGCTGGAGAGCAGTCTTTGTTTGGTAGGCATTTGTGGCATAGTAGATCCACCGCGCCCATCGGCAATTGAAGCAGTCAAAAACTGTATTCAAGCAGGCATGATACCGATCATGATAACCGGAGATCATCCCGCTACTGCGCTGGCCATCGCCCGCCAGATGGGAATCACCCAAAATCAAAATGTGATCGGTCCTGACGATATTGATAAGCTTACCCTGCGGGAATTGGCGGCACGTACTCTTAAGGATCGAGTATTGGCTCGTGTCTCACCGGAACACAAGCTGAAAATCGTCAAAGCTTTAAAAAGCAGAGGACATGTTGTAGCTATGACCGGGGATGGAGTCAACGACGCCCCCGCGATCAAAGAAGCGGATATCGGGGTGGCGATGGGCATAACCGGCACCGAAGTGACCAAAGAGGCTTCAGCTATGGTGCTGGCGGATGACGACTTTTCAACGATCGTGGCTGCCGTTTACGAAGGGCGGGCCATTTATGACAACATCCGTAAATTCATTCGCTATCTACTGGGCGGCAACATAGGCGAGGTCTTGACTATGTTCTTGGCCAGCCTGCTGGGCATGCCTTTGCCGTTACTGCCTATCCAGATCTTATGGGTCAATCTAGTGACCGACGGCTTGCCGGCCATGGCGTTGGGGCTGGAACCGCCTGAACCTGATGTAATGAATCGTCCTCCGCGGCGGCCTGATGAGAGTATATTCTCGCGCGGACTGGGTTGGATCATAGGCGGCAGGGGCGTGTTTATCGGAGTCAGCACCTTGTTGGTCTTCTTCTTGGGGTTGACCTATTCTGGGGTAAAAGGGGATCACAGTCTGGAACTGGCGCGTACTATGGCCTTCACCAATTTGGTTTTCGCACAGCTTTTCTATGTTTTTGAATGCCGCTCAGAAAATAATTCTCCGTTTTCAATTGGGTTTTTCTCAAATCCGTTTTTACTGATTGCGATCGCTTGCTCGATGTTAATGCAATTGGCGGCTGTATATTTGAAGCCTTTAAATATGATATTTGGTACTACACCACTGGTTTTCTGGCAATGGGTATTGGTTTTATCCATCAGTGGAGCAAAATTCTTTATGAATCTTATTGTATACATGCTCAGAATACTTGCCGTCACCAGGGGAGAATATGTTAAACTGGAGAACGTAGGAGTTTATCGAAAATAGCCGGAGTTTGACCTGAGCGTTATATGTCCCGGCAGTTCGGAGCTCTAAATGACTTGCCGGGGGTGTATGAATGCGCTTTACGAAGATGCACGGGTTAGGGAACGATTTTATCATTATTGAAGATACTGAGCCTATCAAAGCCGGTCAGTACAGTGCTATGGCCATCAAACTGTGCAACCGGTATTTTGGCATTGGGGCCGATGGCTTGATCATAATTGGCCGTGATCCCCAAACTGACATTTATATGCGGATTTTTAATTCGGATGGGTCTGAACCAGAAATGTGCGGCAATGGCATCCGCTGTGTGGCTAAATATGCCTATGAGAGCGGTTTGGTCCAGCACAGTCCGATCAGTGTGAAGACTTTGGCGGGACTTCGCTATCCCGAAGTAATATTGGATGAAGCCGGAAATGTCGCTTCTGTAAAAGTTGACATGGGTGAGCCGATATTGGCTGCCGATGACATTCCTGTTAAATCAAACAAAGAGATCGTGATTGGCGAGAAACTGTCGATCATGACCAAAGGATTTACTTTTACTGCAGTTTCCATGGGCAACCCGCACTGTATAATATTCGTTGAGGATTTGGACAAGACGCCGGTTACCGAATGGGGACCAGCTATCGAAGTTCACCCTATGTTCCCGCAGAAGACCAATGTTGAGTTTGTAGAGGTCATTGGTCCGGCTGAGCTAAGAATGAAAGTATGGGAAAGAGGGGCTGGCCCTACACTAGCATGTGGTACAGGGACCTGTGCTACAGTGGTGGCAGCAGTACTTAACCGCAAAAGCGGACGCAAATGTGTAGTTCACCTGGACGGCGGAGACCTTTTCATCGAGTGGAACGAAGCCAATAATCGTGTTTACATGACAGGCCCTGCGGTCGAAGTCTACCGCGGCGAGTTTAAATAAATACAGAACCATATTGAGGAGGAAGTGTGATGCAGGAAAACACAGCAATGAAAAGCTTACCCCCATACTTATTCGCGAGAATCGAGAAGAAGATCGAGGAAGCCAAAGAAAAAGGCATTGATATAATCAGCCTTGGTATAGGCGATCCTGACAAGCCAACACCAGAACGTATTATCAAAGCTGCTGAAAAGGCTATGTATGATCCGGCCAATCATCAATACCCCAGTTCTTCAGGTATGCTTTCTTTCCGCCAAGCTGCTGCAGCATGGTATAAGAGACGATTTAATGTTGAGCTAGACCCTAAGACCGAGGTCGTTTCACTGATCGGTTCCAAAGAAGGTATTGCCCATATATCGGCTTGCTACCTGGAGTCTGGTGATGTGAGCCTGGTGCCCGATCCTGGATATCCGGTCTATAACATCGGAGCGATCCTGGTGGGAGCTAAAGCGCATAAAATGCCTTTGCTATCGGAAAACGGCTTCATGCCGAAGCTAGCCGACATCCCGAAAGATATTGCTCAGAAGGCCAAGCTTTTATTTATTAACTATCCTAACAATCCCACCGGTGCAGTGGCTACTGATGATTTCTTCAAAGAAGTCATTGCTTTCGGTAAGGAATATGACATTCTGATTTGTCATGACGCTCCATATACAGAGGTTTCTTTCGATGGTGCTCTGGCCAAGAGTATTCTGGAGTTCCCCGGAGCCAAGGACGTCTGTATCGAGTTCCATTCAGTTTCTAAGACCTATAATATGACTGGCTGGAGGATCGGCTGGGCTTGCGGTAATCCACAGGCCGTAGAGGTTCTAGGCCGGTATAAGTCCAACATCGATTCTGGCGCATTTCAGGTATGCCAGTATGCAGCTATAGAAGCCTTGAGTGGTCCACAGGACTGTGTAGACGAAATGAGACTACTTTATCAAGACCGTCGCGATGTGGCCATGGAAGGACTGCGTAAAATGGGTTTTGATTTTGAGGCTCCTAAGGGCAGTATCTACCTGTGGGCACCGGTCCCCAAGGGCTATGATTCTTCCAGCTTTGCTGAGGTAGTCCTGGAAAAAGCGGGTGTAATTGTAACTCCTGGAATAGGATACGGCCAATACGGGGAAGGTTATTTCAGGATTGCCCTTACGGTTGATAAAGATAGAATGGCGGAAGCATTTGATCGCATGTACAAAGCGATTGGAAAAGTGGAATTCTAAAGTTGTAAGATAATTGGGAGGAAACCAATGGCCAAAAGTATGACCGGGTTCGGCCGGTCCGAAATCGAAACTGAACTATATCAAATCGTCTGTGAAATGAAAGGCGTCAACCACCGTTTCTTTGATTTCAATGTAAGAATGCCTCGCCGTTATGGCAGTCTAGAGGACCGTATACGGGAAAAAGTCAAATCTCGTATAGTGCGGGGTCGGATTGAGGTATCCTTTAATATTGAGAAAACCGGTGATTTAAGCCGAAATATTAAGGTTGACAACGAATTAGCAATGGCTTATCATAATTCGTTGAAGGATTTGGCGCAAAATCTGCAAATTCCTCCTCATTTCTCAGTGTTAGATATCTTTCGACTGCCTGAAGTTTCCAGCTTGGAAGAAGCGGAAGATAACCTGGAAAGCCTTTGGGGAGGCATGGAGAGAGCACTGAATGAGGCGCTCGAAAGCTTGATCGCTATGCGGGAGAAGGAAGGCGCGGCCTTGATTCGGGATATTCTCGAGCGGAATGCGGGCATCGTGTCTGAAACCAAAAAGATCGAAGAGAGATCACCGCTGGTTGTCAAAGAGTATGCTGAACGTCTTAAGAAAAGGCTTAATGAATTGCATGCTGATGTGCAGATCGATGAGAATCGCATAGCCCAGGAGATTGCTATTTTTGCCGACCGCGCCAGCATCACCGAAGAAATAGTCCGATTGAACAGCCATTGTGAACAGATGTCAGCATTGCTCAGCACCGAAGATTCATCGGTAGGGCGCAAGTGTGATTTTCTGATCCAGGAGATGTTCAGGGAGGTCAACACCATAGCCTCCAAGGCTAACGATCTTCAAATCAGTCGTACTTCAGTTGATCTCAAAGCCGAATTGGAGAAGATGAGGGAACAACTGCAGAACATAGAGTAAGGGGGTGACCCGGGAAGCCGGGACGCACGATGGACATCAAACTAGTGAACATTGGTTTTGGGAATATCGTTGCTGCCAACAGAATCGTAGCAATCGTCAGTCCTGAATCCGCACCGATCAAAAGAATAATCCAGGAGGCCAGGGAAAAAGGCATCCTTATCGATGCCACTTATGGAAGGCGTACGCGGGCTGTCATCATTGTTGACAGTGGGCATATAATTCTATCCGCGGTTCAGCCGGAGACTGTTGCCAATCGCCTGTCGGTTAAGGAAAGCCACAGCGAAGAAGCATAGCATCATGGAACGCAAGGGCATTCTCTTCGTGATATCCGGTCCTTCAGGGGTAGGCAAAGGCACCCTGAGGGAAAAGCTTTTGCTTATGGAGAACAACCTTATTTATTCTATTTCAGCTACCACGAGAAAGGCGCGCCCCGGCGAAGTCGACGGGCGCGATTACCTTTTTACCGACATTGACCGTTTTCGGGAAATGATCGATAAGGGGGAACTGTTGGAGTGGGCAAAGGTCTATAATAACTATTATGGGACTCCGCGTTCATTTGTGGATCAGCACCTGATAGAAGGCCTGGATGTTTTGCTGGAAATAGATATACAAGGGGCTATGCAGGTAAAGAAAAGCTTCCCGGAAGGTGTATTTATCTTCATAATGCCGCCTAGTCTTGAAGCACTAGCGGAACGTTTGGCCAAACGCGGTCAGGATGCAGCCGAGGATATTGAACGCCGTCTGGCCTGTTATGACGAAGAGATCAAACATATTTGGGATTATGACTTCATGGTCGTCAATGACGATATCATCCCTGCCGTTGAACGCCTAAATGCTATCATTGAGGCGGAAAGATGCAGGATAATAAGATTTACTAGGGGGGATTAGAATGGTTCCACCGTCACTGAATCAGCTTATGGAAATGGCCGACAGTAAGTATGCGATAGTTGTAGCTGTCGCCAAACGAGCGCGCGTTTTGTCCGAAGCGAAGCGCAAAGATGAGGATTGGAGACTGTCCAGCATGGTCACCGTAGCGCTGGAAGAGCTTAAAGAAGGAAAACTCAAGATCAATTACAAGAGGTAGCAGGCTAAAATGTCAGAAGCCAGAAAGATTGCGATAGGAATATCGGGCGGGATTGCCGCCTATAAGATTGCGGAATTGGTCAGCCGACTGACTAAGGATGGGCATGAGGTTCACGTCATAATGACGGAGAATTCTACCCGCTTTATTTCGTCACTGACCATGCGCACCCTATCGAACAATCCGGTACTGCTTGATATGTTTGAAGAGAGTTCACAGTACCGGGTGCAGCATATTGGTGTTGCCGAAGAGGCAGAACTTATGGTCATTGCACCGGCCACCGCCAATGTCATCGGCAAGATCGCCGGTGGTATTGCCGATGACCTGCTTTCTACTGTTGTCATGGCCACCACTGCTCCAGTTCTGGTGGTCCCCTCGATGAATACCAACATGTACAACAATCCCGCTGTTCAGCAAAATCTTGAACGTTTAAAGAGTCTGGGGTATTACATAATGGAACCGGCTGAAGGCGAGCTAGCCTGCGGTGTTTCTGGCCGTGGACGTCTGCCGGAGATTAATGACATATACCAAAGAGTTCAGGAAATGCTGGAGCAGGATCATTCATTGACCGACAAGACATACTTGATTACCGCTGGTGCTACTCAGGAGGATCTGGACCCAGTAAGATTCATCACCAACCGCAGTACTGGCAAAATGGGCTATGCTCTGGCGGCAGAAGCTGCTAAGCGGGGAGCCCGTGTCGTATTGGTAAGTGGTCCCAGCAGCCTGCCTGATCCGCAGGGAGTAGAAATCCATCGGGTAAGAAGCGCAGTCGATATGTACAAGTGCTGTATGAAGTTCTTTGCTGAAGCAGATGTAGTGATTGGCGCTGCTGCTGTGGCTGACTACCGGCCTCTTGAATATAGTGAGCTCAAAATCAAAAAGAGTGATGATGACCTCAGTATCAAACTCACCCGCAACCCCGATATCCTAGCAGAAATGGGCAAGCAGAAAGACAGACAGATACTGGTTGGATTTGCTGCTGAGACCAATGATGTCATCGAAAATGGGATTGCAAAAATGCAAAAAAAGAATCTGGACCTCATTGTAGCCAATGATGTGACTGCTGAGGGAGCCGGGTTTGCGAGTGAAACAAACATTGTTGCCCTGGTTACCCCGGATGGGACGAACAGGCATTTGCCCATGATGTCCAAAACCGAGGTGGCAAGACATATTATCGACCATATTGCAAAAATGCAAGCATAAGCAGAAATGCAAGCGACGAAAGGAGTGGGCTGAATGTCACGCAAGTTGTTTACCTCAGAGTCGGTTACCGAGGGACATCCTGATAAGATAGCCGACCAGATCTCTGACTCTATCCTCGATGCCATATTGAAAGAGGACCCGATGGGTAGGGTAGCCGCTGAAACATTTGTTACTACTGGCCTGGTATTAGTTGGCGGTGAGATCAGCACCAAGTGTTATGTGGAGATTCCGCGTCTGGTAAGAGAAACCATCCGCAGTATCGGCTATACAAGGGCTAAGTTTGGTTTTGATGCCGATACATGTGCGGTTTTAACATCGATAGATGAGCAGTCACCAGACATAGCTTTGGGAGTGGACAAGGCTCTCGAAGCCAAGACAGGTGAAATGAGTGAGGATGAAAGGCTGGAATCCATTGGCGCTGGTGACCAAGGCATGATGTTTGGTTATGCGACTGATGAAACCGAAGAGCTTATGCCGATGCCGATCTTACTGGCTCATCGGGCGGCCATGAAATTGTCGGAAGTGCGCAAAAGCAGAGTGCTGCCTTACCTGCGTCCGGACGGCAAGACTCAGATCACAGTAGAATATGATGACGGAAAACCGGTTCGCGTTGATACAGTGGTTGTTTCCACTCAGCATAAACCCGATGTTCCGTTAGAACACATTCGCCAGGAAGTGATCGAACACGTTATCAAAGCTGTTATTCCGGCGGAAATGCTGGACAAGAATACTAGATATTTTATCAATCCTACCGGAAGATTCATAATTGGTGGACCGCAGGGAGATGCAGGTCTGACCGGCCGCAAGATCATCGTAGATACATACGGTGGTATGGCAAGACACGGCGGCGGAGCATTCTCCGGTAAAGATCCGACCAAAGTCGACCGTTCAGCGGCTTATGCAGCTCGCTGGGTTGCCAAGAACATCGTAGCAGCTAAACTGGCACGTAAGTGCGAGATTCAGGTAGCATATGCCATCGGCGTAGCTAAACCAGTTTCAGTTATGGTCGATACCTTTGGTACCGGCGTACTGCCCGGTGAAAAGATCGCTGAACTGGTGCAGGAACACTTCGATCTTAGACCAGGTGCGATCATCCGCGACCTTGACCTAAGACGGCCGATATTCCAAAAAACTGCGGCTTATGGACATTTTGGCCGCTTGGACAAAGACTTTACCTGGGAACAGACACCAAAGGCAAAAGCACTGGCCAAAGCAGCAAAGACGAAGTAAACCTCGGCCACTGACGAAAACGAATCTCTGCGTTATTTAAAAATACTCGTTCAATCAACGTACTTTTGTATGTATCATTCACGAGTTTTTCAAATGCCTTGATATCGCTCCCGTCATTAACCTGACGAGGTACAGCCTATAATTTTAAAGGCGGCAGAAATGCCGTCTTTATTCTTTTTATCAATATCTTTATCATTTATTTTAATCAAGGACCTCCAGATGTAGTAATGATTGTTTATGAAACAACGTTGATTTACAATACATTTAATATAGAATGAATGTTTTCCAACTAGGGGGAGTAATGGAAAGTCCATCAGCTCTTGAACAAAACCAAGATATCAATACGACAAGAGTACCGATGCTAGGTATCTCTATCTTTCTTGCTATAGTACTGATTCCATATCTACATTTCCTCTATAACCTACCTGTTCTCGCGATTCTAAAGTTTTATTTTGGTGTATTAGTCTTTCTGTACCTTCCTGGGGTATTGATTCTGGATGTGCTGCATTGGGAAGACAATTCGATCTCAATGTTTTTTCTTAGTATTTTGGCAGGTGTCGCTATAACGCCTATATTGTATTATTTAGCTGCTTACTCCGGTTATCAGTGGTTGTACATTTTGACTATCACAATTATTTGTTTTTATGTTTTATACATTAAAAAGCCATGGACTTCTGGCCTCGTTGAAAACCTTGTGATTCCCCGAGATGTTTGGAAACCGCTTCTTTTGTTTGCGATCGTTTTGGGTTTACTTCATTGCACACATTTTAAAGATCTAAAAATTGTTGGTGAAAGCCATTATCAGGTTAGGGTCATGTCACTGACAGAGACTATCTTCCATCTGGGTGTAACAAATGCAGTCAAAAATGACATACCGCCTGTTTATCCATATGCTAGCGGCTATAATTTTGCAGAATATCACATCGATATGCATATATTGGGGGCCATTTTTGCTAAATACCTTGAACTAGATACAATACTATTTATTTCTTTCTTCATGCCTATGCTACTTCTGATTTTAATTGTGGCCATCCCAGCCGTCTTTTTCTATTCAATACACAGAAATCTCGAGCTTAGTTTAGTTTTAGGACTATTGATGTTCGGTGCTGATTTTTCATTTATTCCAGCACTTCTGCATAAGGGGGCGCTTCATGTTCCTTGGACTGCTATTTTCTGTCCCACTATTTGCAGCATATTTACAGTAAACGGGATCATGCCGGCTATACCGTTGTTTTTCGGCGCTTTACTGGCATATCAGAGGTTCTTTGCAACTAGAAATACTAATTACTTGATTGTATTCTCACTCTTCACTATTTCAGCGTGTAGAATGAAGAGCTCAATGGGTCTCCAGATACTAGGTGCGGCTTTTCTAGCTCTGGCGTTTATTGAGTGGCGGCAGAAATGCGGAATATGGCGTAAGGCCTTGTTGGTTTTGCTTCCTACCGTGTTTTTAGTTGCTGTCGATTTGTATTGTAAGGTTCACGATTCCACAAGTCCGATGGTGGTAAAGTTCGATCTTTTCAACGGGATCCATACAACAGCCAAATTCCTGGGATGGAGCAGTTGGGAAACGGCAGCCAATGCTCCACTGCAGCATCCCTTTATCCTAATATATGCTGTGATAGTCTTTCTTATCGGCTGTATGGGCGTCAGAATACTGTTTTTAAAGTACTTCTATGATGTGTTCAAGGATAAGGATGATAATGTTGTATTGCCTTTTTTAATTTTTTTCGTCATGGGAGGAATGTTGCTGGCGGAAGTATTATTCATAGGTGGACAAACAGATCAGATCAATAATTCGGTCTGGTTCAGGGTGCAGTCGATCATTGCAGCAACCTATTTTGTAACTGTATTCATAGCGACGCTAAAAGTTAAAAGGCGGCAATTGCAGGCAGTGATTCTGGTTTTGTATTTAATGATTCCTTCTACATTAGAATTTATGGCCTGGCGCAATCAAGCTTCATATATCGATATTTCATCTAATGAGTGGAGGGCTGTCGAGTATATCGATCAGCACTTTCCTGCTAAATGCACCGTTTTAGAATTTCCTATGTGGGATAGGCCATCCCTAACAGCCAATTTTACGGGCCGGAGCACAGTGTTTTCGTACTATTTGACCTTTATCAATGCCAAAATGTCGCCTTCAGAAATATATGCTCGGGCCAAAGATCAAAAGGACTTCTTTGCCAACACAAGCGAAATAAAACGCAGAGATATTACTGCTAAATACGGAGTTGAATATCTAGTCGTACCCACTAAGAACAAAGAGACTTTCGATAGTTATAAGTGGTTGACCACCATGTATGAGAATCCAGCGATAACTATATACAAAGTCCATTCCCCAAAGTCTTTGACTCAAGAAATGGTCGATCCGGGTGCCTGAAGAACCCGGATCGTTGAGATCAGCTTAGTATGTTGTTTTTAGTGAATGATCAGTGAAGGGGCAGTTATTCCAGCTCCAATGACCGGTTGAAGGATGTTGATCTGATTAATGATCCTGCTGGCTGGCATCGGCGGTTCCGGCTGTGGATTAAGCGCCATCGCCGTGGTTGACATCATGGCCAGGAACATGGTTACCATTACAGTCAGCATAACTAGTCTGGTTTTTCCTCTGAACTTTCTCATTATAGAACCCTCCCGAAAAATTGATTTAGATTACCTGTTATTATAGTACGCTTTGCAGAGTGGCTAATCTGTGAGCTTCGTCACAAAAACTATGTGAGATTGGACACATATATTTCGACCGAGCAGGTGCATATTCGAAAAAATCAACTTTATGGTAATATTGTGTAAAGTGCCAAATTTCGCAATAACTTATAAGAGGAGGAGAAACATATGCCGTGGTGTCCCAAATGCAGAGTAGAATACCGGGATGGTTTTAAGACTTGCAGTGATTGTGATGCGGAGTTAGTTGACAAGCTGCCGGAAATAGAGCCGCCTTCCGCCGACGAGTGGGTACTCCTTGGTTCCTATACTGAAACTAGAATAATTGAACCGTTACTTTTAGCCAGTGGTATAGAGGTTATTAGGGCACAAGATGGGCTCTATGTTCGTGAGACTCAATTAGGAGATGCCAAAGTGCTTTTAGAAGCTGATCCAGAAGACTTAGTATATGAAGTAGACGGAGATGAAGAAACCTGGATCTGTGTTGCCGAAATCCCGGCGGGAGTTGACAGCTTGGAAGTAGAGAAGCTGCTCCTTGAAAAAGGTATCGCCATTATCCGCGAAATCTATGTCCCCGAAGACCAGGTGGAAGAAGCTCGTGATCTTCTAAAGAATCATTCATTTGATTTTGAGGTTGAGTTTTACGAGGAGTAGATTCTAGATATATTTTTAAGTTGACGGTTAGAAACAAGATTCACTAATTTGGGCACACAAATTAGGTGGTAAGGGAGTGCCCAATCTGACCACTTCTCTTGTTTTTACGTGAGGCGCTGTCACTCAATAGAATAAAGGGTGTTCTTAGTACACACCTACCTGATTTGAGGTGATCATCCGATGAAAAATTGTTTGCTTGCTTTTTTCGTAGGCTTATTATTGACGCCTTTATTGTTATTTGCTGTATTTGGTTTATGGAACTTTATTCCTTTAATATTTATTCTCGTATACGGGTATATTGGATATTTCATAGCAAATAGAATTGAAAACAAGAGTATATTATGCAGCATTTTCTTTGCAATTGGAGCAGTGACAATACCATTAGTAATTGCATACCTTGAGGGCTTTAGTCATCCCAGGGTCAGAACTGCATTGACAATATTTATTGCGCCGGTATTGTGCACACCGGTTTTGACTGCTTGTTTAACTAAAATCTTTTTAAGGAAAGAACCCAAAGAATAATTGGTCCCTCGGCAGAATGCTTTTACAGATGTTGATGCTTTAGGCATGATCCTACTGCATTTCTTCATAGTAAGAACGAAGCTCGACGAGGTGGAGCTTTTCTTCGCGCAGCAGCTTGCCAACTGCTTCTCTGGTCTTGCCGGGCGGGAGCGCTGAGTAGAGCTCATTATATAGCAGGATCGAATCTTTTTCAGCTTGTATTCCCATGGCAATGGCGTGTTTGGGATGTTCGGGAACATCACTATCGGTAAAGAGTTCGTCGCTCTTCAATGCATCTAGATAGGCGCTTATTTCTAGTGGGATGCGCTGGTGAGTGATTTTTGGGTTGCTGCCGAGAATCTCAGCGAACTGTTCAGCATGAAGCTTCTCATCCTCAGTCAAACGATTCAGCATGTCCTTGATTTTGGGGTCTGACACTGATTCGTTTAAAGATTGGTAATGACGGGCACCGCGGTGTTCCATAACCACTGCCATTTTTAGTATCTCTTCCACGGTCAGCATATCAAGATTCATTTGAATATTTCACATCCGACATCAACGTATTATTATATTCTGTCCCAAAACACAGGCATTATTATGCCAAATCACGGTCATTTCCGGCGAATATGCGCAGGAGTTGTCAGTCCGATTGCAGAAAACCGCATCGTTTACTTCATCAATCACAAAAAGATTAGCTCAGTTGACAAAATACGTTGTAAAATTACATTAATGACAAAATCCGATTTGTGCTGCTTTGTAATCATACCGATTTAGATAATCCCGGTTAACAGGGCTTTAGGGGAGGAGAATCGACCGTGGATAAAAAATATGCTGATACTATTGCTGCTATTGATATCGGTTCCAGTTATATTCGGTTAATAATTGCCGAGATGAAAATGGATGGCAGTCTGAACCTGCTCGAGGATCTGAATGTGCCTACCGAAATCGGACGAGACACCTTCGGTTCTGGCCGCATCAATGTGGAATCGATCCACGATACATGTGAGGCTCTGACCGGATTTGTTCGGGTAATGCGCGAATATGGGGTCAACCGCTGCCGCACTCTGGCCACGACTGGTATCCGTGAAGCCGAGAACCAGGAATATGTGCTGGAACAGATCAGGCTTCGGACCGGGCTCAGTGTCAGGGTCATCAACAACGCCGAGGAAAGGTTCTTAACCTATAAAGCGCTGCGTGAGAGCATCCCCGAGGCGGTCAGTATGAGGCAGGAGGGCATAGTTGTCCTGAATATCGGCATGGGTGGGGTAGAGGTCTCGGTGTTCTGGCAGGGTAATCTGCGCTATACCGAATATATCAAAATTGGTTCCCTGAGGCTGCGCGAGATACTGGGAGAATTGGAAAGACAGACTTTGGATTTTTCCAGTGTTTTAGAAGAATATGTGGAGAGCAAAGTATATCTACTTGATCCTCAGATAAGAGAGTTAAAGATCAAAAACTTCATCGGGCTGGGCGGGCAGTTAGATACGATCTATCGGTTGACCGGAGGCGGCAAAAAGGAAGTCCAGCCACGGGTCATTAAGAAAGCCGCGCTGAGTCGACTGCATGGTAAGCTGCGGAATATGTCCACCGATCAGATAATGCAGGATCTAGGTGTAAATCGTAATGAGGCCGAATCTCTGCTGCCATCGGTTATAATTTTCTTAAGGTTTATAGAAATGACTGAGGCTGCATGCATTCATGTTCCCACTACTGCGCTGCGCCATGGTATGCTGGCAGATATGGCTGATGAGCAGGTCGATACGGCCAGAAAATTGGACTTTATGAATGACATCATCAGTTCGGTCTGGTTTATCGGGAAAAAGTATAATACTGATGTGTCACATTCCGCGCATGTAGAAAAGCTGGCCTTATCGATATTCGATCAGACTAAAAAGATCCACCGCCTGGGGCAGCGGGAAAAGCTGTATCTTAGAATAGCATCTATATTGCATGACATCGGCAAGTATGTGAATTTCGATCAGCATGACATTCATTCATATAATATTATCTGTTCTCAGAATATCCTGGGGTTCTCCGATCGCGAACTGCGGTTGATCGCTAATATTACCCGCTATCACAGTGATGAGAATCCGCACCCACAGCATGTCAACTACCGGGAATTAGAGCATGATGAGAAGATCCTCGTTTCTAAGATGGCAGCGATCTTGAAGCTGGCCGATTCTCTGGATATCACTCATAATCAGAAAGTAGAGAGTATAACAATTTCTAGTGGTGAACAGGAAGTCTATTTTAGGATCCGGAGCTCAGAGGACCTGCTCTTAGAGGAATGGAGCTTTGCCGACAAAGCACTGTTCTTCGAAGAAGTAATGGGCTATCGGCCGGTAATAAAACGCAAGAAGTGATCAGTATGAAAAAGAAGAAGATCGATCTCCCTGAAAACTTCATAAATCGTGAATTAAGCTGGCTGGAGTTCAACGAGAGGGTGCTGGAAGAGGCTCAGGATAACAGCAACCCTGTCTTTGAAAGACTACGCTATGCGGCTATAGTCAGTTCTAATCTGGACGAATTCTATATGGTGCGTGTAGCTTCAATGTGGGATCTGGTGCAGGCCAAGTCCGAGAATCCGGATCCGGCAGGCTTGACGCCGCTCGAGACCGTACAGAAGATCGCCGAGCGTACCCATCATATGGTAGAGGACCAGTATCAGTGCTACAATCGCTCGCTGCTGCCTGCTCTGAAGAAGCTCGAGATGTATTTCTTGAAAACTAGTAATCTGACCAACAAGCAGAAAGATCATATCAAAGATTACTACAAACGCACGGTATATCCGGTGCTTACCCCGATGGTGGTAGACCAGAGTCGGCCTTTTCCTTTGATATTGAATCGAAGTCTTAATGTAGCCGTGCTGCTGGAGAACAAGAAAGACAAGGAGAAAGCCGTCTTTGCTACGGTCCAGGTGCCATCCGTTCTGGACCGAATAGTAGAAATACCGGGGCTTAAGAACACCCGCTCCTTCGTTCTGTTGGAAGATATCATCAAGCTGCACCTGAACACTCTATTTAAAGGACACCGGATACTTGCCGCGTGTTCGTATAGAATAACCCGCAACGCCGACCTGGGTTTTGATGAGGAAGGCGCGGAGGACTTGCTGGAAACCATTCAGGAATCCATCAAGCGCCGTAAATGGGGAACAGTTGTGCGTTTGGAAGTTGAGCACAAGGCCGATCCTCGGCTTATTGCTGAATTGATCGAGGAGTTGGAACTATCGGATTGGGGCATTTATAAGGTTCCCGGACCACTCGATCTTTCTTTTTTGAGCAAGGTGTGGGCTATGCCGGGGTACTCGGCTATGAAATTCCCCAGTGTAAAAGCCCCCTTGCATGCGGCATTTGTTGAACAGGATGACATCTTCGAGACAATTACTCGAAAAGACATCCTACTGCATAACCCATACCAGTCATTTGATCCGGTGCTAGAACTAGTACAGCAAGCTGCGCAGGACCCACAGGTACTGGCCATCAAACAGACTTTGTACCGGGTCAGCGGCCAGTCGCCCATCGTCGAGGCGCTGGCGCAAGCCGCTGAAAACGGCAAACAAGTTACGGCAGTAGTGGAGCTGAAAGCTCGGTTTGATGAGGAAAACAATATTATTTGGGCTAAGCGGTTAGAGCAGGCTGGATGTCATGTTACATACGGTCTGGTAGGATTGAAGACTCACTGTAAGCTGCTGCTTATCGTCCGTCGCGAGCATGATGGGATCAAACGTTATGTACACATGGGCACCGGTAATTATAATGATGTTACCGCCCAGGGTTATTCTGATCTAGGCCTGTTTACCACCGAACCATATTTTGGAACTGATGTATCGTCATTGTTCAATATGTTGTCCGGCTATTCACAACTGGGCAAAATGCACAAGATCGATGTAGCACCGGTCAGCCTGCGCAAACGCCTGCTGGCTTTGATCAAGCAGGAATCTGACAACGCCAAAAAGAACAAAAAAGCCTGTATAGTGGCAAAACTAAACTCTCTGGTTGATCCAGAGATCATTAAAGCTCTTTATTCAGCCTCCAATGCCGGGGTGGATATTGATTTGATCGTACGCGGGGTTTGTTGCTTGCGGCCAGGTATTCCTGGACTTAGTGAGAATATAACGGTACGCAGCATTGTAGGAAGATTCCTTGAACACAGCCGCATCTACCTGTTCCATAACAGTGGTGACGAGCAGATTTTCCTGTCTAGTGCGGACTGGATGGATCGCAATCTGGATCGCCGGGTGGAGGTCATATTTCCGATCGAGGATGATGACAACTGTGAGGAAATCAAGCATATTCTGAATGCACATCTGCGGGATACGGAAAAAGCCCGTTTGCTCAATTCGAATGGATCATACAGCCGGGTAGACCGACGCGGCAAGGAACAGTTCAACAGCCAGGAATATCTTTACGATAGGGCCCAGAAACAAAACTGGGACGCCAATCATCCAATATAAAGGTCACGCTTAAACTCTTTCTTAAAGCGGGTGGCCCAGCGCATGGCATCTTTGACCTCCAGTTCGGGATTATACTGGGCGGTAGCCTTAATTATCACATTGTCCTTGTATAGCTGACATTTGATATCTTGTATCACTCCGGTCATGGAACGATCCAGGCTGCGGGCGATCCTCAGCAGCACTGCGGTTTTGTTGATAGCAGCTGCATCATCTTTGTCGATCAAACCTCTGTACCGAAGCAGGTCGATCTTAACCTTATCCTTGCTGGAGCAGGCCGCCAGGTAGGCAGCCATCAATAATTCGCGATGAGTAAGACCGTTGATTTCTGAATTGGTCATAATATAAAAAGTATGCTTGTCATGGCCATAGAATCGTAGACTGATGCCACAGTCGTGCATTACAGCAGCAGTTTTTATGATTTTGTCCATGTCAGTCTTGATCTTGTGCACCTTGGCCAGTTGATTAAATAGTTCTTGTGAAAGCCTGTAAACGTTGCGAGCATGTGCTTCATTGAGCCCGTAGTTGATGCAGTTGTTGTGGAGCGAATAGTCCAAAACATCTACCAGCTCATGATCCATGCCCAGATGTGCGAATACTAGCCCTTCTCTTATTCCGTTACCGCTGATAATAACTTGTTGAATGCCGCAGTATTCCATAAGTACCTGCACAATAATCAATGGACCTACTATAATATCAGCTCGGTCGCGGGACAGGCCTTCGATCTGGTGGCGCTCGCTTAGCGGCATGTCTTTGATCACCTGATAGATCTGCTGCATGTCCAGACCGCTCATCTGATAGTTGTGAGCCAAGTCAATGGGATAACTGACCCGTTTGCGGATAATCTTTCCTACATTACGCAGACTGCCGCCGACACCGATCATGACCGGGGGATTCTTTTTCAACTTGGCTAGCCATGGAATGTCCTGGAATATTTTTAAGAGGAACTTTTTAAGAGCGTTCTCCTGTGAAGTCTGAACTATATCGCCCAGTTTGAACCGCTGGCTTATATTGATATTGCCGAAAGGCAGGCTTATTGACTCGATCAACTGGCGGTTCTTCATGAGGATCAGTTCGGTGCTGCCACCACCAATATCGACTATTAGGCCATCCGTGATATCGAGGCTGTTGACAACTCCCAGATAATCGTAGAATGCTTCCTCTTGGCCGGTAAGAACAGATATTGAGAGGCCAAATTCAGCTTTAACGGTATCAACGAATTCCTGGCCGTTTTTAGCTCGGCGGATGGCTTCGGTGGCCACCGCGATTATTTCATCGACTTTTACCGCATCACATAGACTCTTAAACATGCGCAGGGTCTGCATGGCGTTCTTAAACTGAGCAGGCTGGATTTCGTTAGTCTGCCAGAGACCGTCTTCCATGCGCACTGATTCTTTTAAATCGTTGACGATTTTGTAGGTGCCTTCCGGACCCAGCTCCACCAGAACCAGGCGGATGGAGTTGGAGCCGATGTCGATAACGGCTATGGTCTTCATAAGATACTCCTTCAAATATGATAAGTATATAGTATCATTAGAATAATACCATAAGCAGGCATTAAACTCGAAGCCAGAAGATGAAAAAGGATTTCCGGTGATAGATTATGCTAATTCAAGCAGCAGTTGAAATCCCCGGTGCTGGGGGCAATGATATATTGACCTACTTTGTTCCACCCATGATGGAGGCCGAAGTGAGCGTTGGCAAAAGGGTGCTGGTGCCACTAGGCAAGCGACTGGTACGCGGCTTTGTATGCTCGATCGAGCCGGATACCTTGTTCGAAGATGTCAAACCAGTGATTGCGGTTTTAGATGCTGAACCAATATTATCAGCTGAATTAATGGGACTAGCCCAGTGGATTTCTCAGAACTATCTGAACCCCCTAGGGCGGGCTATAAAGGCCATGTATCCTGGTGCTCTGGAAAACACTGGCGATGAAATTTTGGAGCTTGCCTGTCCTGTATCTGAGCATGCTCTGATCCATCAGTTACGCAATAATGGGCCCATGCGCTGGGAAGAAGCGGCTAAGATCATCTCGCCTTTGGAACTGTCAGAAATGATAGCTAATGATGAGATAAGACTAAGAGAACCACAGGCTTTGAGTCCACCTACACCAGGCGGCGAATACCGTATTGCCGACAATGTAGAGCTCAAAGATATCACTAAACTTCGCAAGAAGGCACCTCGACAGGCCGCAGCATTGGAGTTTTTCATGAAACTAAAGCTGCCCCTTGCCGAAAGAACAGCGTTGAGCAAATTCCCGGGGTCGGTTTTGCAGGCTCTGGTAGAGAAGGGGATGCTCATCAGACAGGCTGCGGCTTACCATGTATCCCAGCGACCCCTGCTCAATGGAGACCAGGACCGAGCAGTCACGGCCATTCATAACTCACTGGCCAAAAGCAGCCCGGATGTTTTCCTGCTGTTCGGGGTTACGGGCAGCGGTAAAACTGAGGTTTACCTGCAGGCAGTCGAGAAATGCCGGGATCTAGGCCGGCAAAGCCTTATACTTATACCAGAAATCGGGTTGACCGAACAGGTCATACGAATCTTTGAAGAACGCCTGGGCAGTGCTATAAGTGTGCTGCACAGCGGCTTGAATAATAAAGAACGCTTGATGGAATGGCAGCGAGTGCAGAATGGCGATGTAGATGTGGTCATAGGAGCCCGATCAGCAGTTTTTGCTCCGTTTAACCGCTTAGGCTTAGTCATCATTGATGAGGAACAGGAGAATTCCTTTTATCAGGATGAATCACCGCGTTATCATGCGCGAGAGGTGGCTATCGAGCGTTGTGCTCGTAACAATGCGTTGCTGATTTTGGGCAGCGCAACTCCAGCGATAGAAAGCTTTTACCAGGCTACGACCGGGGAGTATCATCTGCTTAGCTTGCCGGAGAGGATCGGGGCTGGAGATAATCGGATAATCGAGACCGTTAATATGAAACAGGAATTGAAGACTGGGAGTGGCGGAGGTATTTCGGAAACTCTGCGCAGCAGAATAGACGAGACTTTAGCTCGTCGAGAGCAGACAATCATATTTTTAAACCGGAGGGGCTTTTCAACAAATGTGGTGTGTGAAGACTGTGGTTATGTTTTTGCCTGTGATCTTTGTGAGGTGGGACTGAATTATCATCTTGATGTTAATAAATTAATATGTCATTATTGCGGAAAAGAATATAAATATTCCCGGGTCTGCACCAAATGCGGTCAAGGCAGAGTGCTTCTGCTGGGGACCGGTACTCAGAAGCTGGAAGAAGAGGTCCGCTCACTCCTGCCCTCAGCCAAGGTATTGCGGATGGATTCTGACACCACTTCAGGCCGGGGCGGGCATCGCCGGGTCATCGATACCATCAGATCTGGTGCAACGGATGTGATAGTCGGTACCCAGATGGTAGCTAAGGGATTTGATTTTCCAGGCGTAGCTCTAGTGGGGGTAATAAATGCCGACCCTATGCTGGGAATACCAGATTTTCGAGCCCGTGAAAAGGCCTTTCAACTGCTGGTACAGGTTGCGGGACGGGCTGGGCGCGGCGGCTCTAATGGGCATGTGATAATGCAGACATTCAATCCTGATGATGATATTTTTGAGCTGGTGCAGTCTGAGGATTATAAGGCATTTTTTGAGCAGGAGATCGAGTTTCGCAGAGCATTCGGCTATCCTCCATTTTCAAATCTTATCAGGATCATCTTTGCAGGTTCCGATGAAGCGAATGTGGCCGACGAGGCCGATTTTGCGAGAGCATTGATTGAGGAGATGGTGGGTGAGGCCAGCGATCCTGTTGATATTTTGGGCCCCGCGCCATGTATGCGGCGCAAACTTTCTGGGCGTTATCGCTATCAAATCTTGCTGAAAAGTGTAAATCTTGATTTAATGAGGGATGTGTCGCGGTATATAATGAATAGGGGAAGATTATCTAAGGTCAGGATAGATGTGGATATAGATCCGCAAGTTATTTTATAGGGAGGAGAGCAAGGTGGCAGTCTATCAGGTAGTTGAAATAGGAGATCCGATTTTAAAAGAAATAGCAAAGCCGATAAAGAACATTAATGAGCGAGTCCATTTGCTGCTGGACAACCTGCGTGATACCATGCGCGAAATGAACGGTTGCGGCCTAGCGGCTCCGCAGATCGGAATACCGAAGCGGGCAATAGTGGTTGAAGTTGAGGAGACCCTTTACGAGTTTCTTAATCCGGAGATCGCTGAAGGCCAAGGCGAGGTTTCAGATATCGAGGCATGTTTGAGTATACCGGGCAAACGCGGCTTGGTAAAACGAATGGATAAGATAGTTATCAAAGGTCAGAACCGCGATGGAGTCGATGTCAGCATCGAGGCCGAAGGGTTCTTAGCCCGTGCATTCCAACATGAGATCGATCATTTGGATGGTATACTTTACGTGGACCGGGCTGAGTGGGTTGAGTCGGCCAGAGAAGCTGATGAAGAGATAGATTATCAGGAGTAAAAGCATGCGCTTGATATTTATGGGAACAGCCGATTTCGCTGTTCCTTGTTTGCATAAACTAATCTTATCGGGTTATGATATCCCGCTAGTAGTAACTCAACCGGACCGGCCGGCGGGTCGGGGCAATAAACTGCAGGCCCCACCTGTAAAGACTCTGGCGACCGAGTTTGGTATAGAGGTCGTTCAGCCTGCCTCGGTCAAGACCGATCAGTTCCTGGCCGAACTGCGTGGGTTCAAACCTGATGTCATCGTAGTAGTGGCTTATGGTAGGATATTGCCGGAGGACATTCTAAACCTTCCGCCACTGGGCTGCATAAATGTACATGGGTCGTTGCTGCCCAAATACCGGGGAGCTGCCCCGATCCAGCGCTCGCTAATGGCGGGGGAGGAAATCGTAGGTGTAACAACCATGTACATGGATAAGACTATGGATACCGGTGACATGATCTTGCAACGCTCTATAACGCTGGGAGGCAGCGAGAATTATGGCGAGGTCGCCTGCAGCCTATCGGATATCGGTTCTGACCTTTTGCTGGAAACCCTGGAACAACTGGAATGGAGAACCGCGCCACGTATTCCTCAGGATCATGATCAGGCCACCTATGCCCCTCCCTTATCCAGGGAGGATGAACTGATCAAATGGGAGATGTCGGCTCACATGATCATGAACCAGATCCGTGGTTTATCGCCATCACCTGGAGCTTATTCCCGATGGCGCGACACTAAACTGAAAGTATTCAAGGGCCGAGCTGTTGGGAGCAAAACCGGGGCACCGGGAGAAATAGTCGACATCCTGCCGGATACTGGCTTCATTGTCAGTACAGGGGATGGCGGTCTTCTGGTCACGGAAGTACAACGCGAGGGCAAAAATAAAATAAATGCCGGAGAGTTTTTAAAAGGCAGCAACTTAAAGCTTAATGAGTTTTTTGGCGTATAAGTAACAAATTACTGCATAGACATGATTTTGCCATAGTTTTGCTTTATGGCCAGATTGGCAAACTTACATGAGGAGGTATTATAAGTGTTTTTCTGGGATCCCACTTTCTTGATCCTTATACCTGGAATGATATTGGCCGCTTGGGCCCAAATGAAAGTACAATCTACTTTTAAAAAGTATTCGCGGGTCGCGGCTTCCCGCCGGATCACGGGAGCTGAACTAGCAGCCAACCTGCTGCGAGGCGGGGGGCTAAATGATGTCAAAATTGAAAGAATCGGCGGTACGCTTAGTGATCACTATGATCCGCGGTCCAAGGTGCTGCGCCTGTCAGACTCGGTATATGGCAGCAATTCGGTGGCAGCGCTTGGAGTAGCGGCTCACGAGGTAGGGCATGCTTTGCAGCATGAATCCAGCTATACACCTTTGGTGATAAGAAACGCGATCGTTCCGGTAGCCAATTTGGCATCTTATGGCTCTTTTATTTTGATTCTAATTGGTATGCTGCTGCACATGGCTGGCTTAGCCCAAGTAGGGGTGCTCCTTTTTACCGGCTTACTAGTATTTCAATTGGTGACCCTGCCGGTGGAGTTTAATGCCTCCCGGCGTGCCGTGGCTTTGTTGAGTCAAGGGGGATATGTAACTAAAGATGAAGTGCCCATGGTGCAGAAGGTACTGGGAGCTGCAGCATTGACCTATGTGGCAGCGGTAATAGTATCACTGCTCACGTTATTGAGATTTGTTTTAATTGTAGGTGGAATAAGTAGAGATGACTAAAGAAACAGAAAAGAGAATGATCAGTGCCCGTGAACTAGCAGTTCGGGTCCTGGTCCAGGTTTTTTTCCAGGGCGCGTACGCCAATCTGGCCCTCGACAAGGCTTTGAATAATTCGCAGCTGCAATCGGCTGACCGTGGGCTGGTGACTGAGCTAGTCAATGGAACCGTTCGCATGAAGAAGCACCTGGATTGGGTGCTTAAGCTTTTCTTGTCCCGCAAACGAGAACTAAAAGGGCGGGTCTATTCGGTCATCGTTATGACCATTTATCAGCTTGTATTCCTTGACAAAATACCAGCCTATGCTGCTATCAACGAAGCGGTAAACATGGTCAAAAGAGAAGGACAAGGCATTTCCGGCATGGTAAATGCGGTCCTGCGTAATGTGGAGAGAAACAAGGGTAAGCTGGAGTATCCTGACCCGGCTAAGAATACGATAGAGTATCTAGCCGTTTACTATTCACACCCTGAATGGATGGTGGAGCGTTGGCTGGATAGGTATGGCCAGGAAGGGACTGTTAGGCTGCTCGAATTCAACAACAATGTAGCACCATTGGCGGTTCGAACCAATACACTAGAGATCGATCGCGACCGGCTGATCGAACAGCTGCAGTCGGAATCTGTGGAATGCCACGAGGGTGGCATTCATCCCCAATGTATCATCATAGATAGTCTGCCTCAGCCGATATTCAGGCTGGAAACCTATAGACAGGGTTCGTTCTACATACAAAGTGAAGCGACCATGCTTATTCCTGCAGCACTGCAGCCGGTTCCCGGACAAACGCTGTATGATGTTTGCTGTGGGGTTGGAGGGAAATCTAGTCACCTGGCCGAAATCATGCACAACCAAGGCAAGATCAATGCCATTGACCTATATAATAAAAAGCTGGATCTGCTGCACATGAACTGCACAAGGTTGGGTATCGATATAGTGAAATCGCGCGAAGCTGATATCTTGAATATCATGCTGCCGCAAGAATCAGCTCATGCAGTTCTGCTCGATGCTCCCTGTTCAGGTTTGGGGGTGTTGCGCAGCCGGGCGGACATGCGCTGGCGCCGCCAAGAAACGGATATCGAAGAATTGGCTAAACTGCAGTCGGACATGCTGGAAAAGGTAGCCCCGGCAGTAAAGCATGGCGGCCACTTGCTATACAGTACCTGTACCCTTGAGCCGGAGGAGACTGATCAAGTGATAGAAGACTTTTTAAGCCAGCATCAGGAGTTTGAATCGATCGATCTTTCACAGAATCTAAGCTTCTTTCCGTTTGCTGATGTGGACCGGCAGACAGCGGTCAACGGCAGGCTAGGGGTCTTTCCGCCGGTATATGGGTTGGATGGAATGTATCTTTCTTTGATGAGGAGAAAAGGAATTGTCTAAGATCGAGCTCCTGGGTTTAAATGAAAGGGAAATCGAAGATTTTGCAGTAAGCGTCGGAGAGCAGCGTTTTCGGGGGCGCCAGATCTATCGTTGGATATACCGGAAGAATGTGGGCTCTTTTTATGACATGAGCGATGTGCCCAAAGAGCTGCGCCAGAAATTGGACGAAAATGCTGAAATATCACTTCCGCGCGTTATCAAGGCACGTATTTCCAAGGATGGAACCCGCAAGTTCTTGCTCGAAATGGCTGATCGCAAGCTAATAGAAATGGTGGCCATTCCGCAGTCATGGAAAGGCGGGAAAAAATATACGGTTTGCCTATCAACTCAGGTCGGATGCCCACTGGGCTGTGAATTCTGCGCTACAGGGCAGTCCGGCTTCGAACGCGACCTAACAGTAGGTGAAATTGTAGGTCAGGTCATAGTTGCTGAACGGGAAATCAGAAACCGTGAGAAGTTGAGCGATGAGGAGCGGTGTGTTACCAACCTGGTATACATGGGCATGGGTGAGCCACTACTGAATTACGATGCAGTGGTTGACTCGGTTCGCTTGATCAACGACGAACGTGGTATTAACATAGGCCAGCGGCACATCACGATTTCCACAGCAGGGATCATTCCGGCCATCAAGCGCCTGGCTGCTGAAGATCTGCAAATCACCCTGGCCATAAGTCTTCATGCCTCGTCAAATGAGGTTCGCACTGGTATCATGCCTATAAACAAACGTTATCCTATAAAAGAAATAGTAGAAGCTGTTGAAGAATATACTCGAGCAACAGGACGTCGTGCTACTTTTGAGTACCTGCTTCTAGACGGTATAAATACCGGCCCGGAAGATGCCAGGAGATTGGCAGGCTTAATCAGACCTTTGTTGGCTAATGTTAATCTGATTCCATACAATAAGGTAGACGAAAGTGGTTTTAATAGACCGAATCCTTATACAGTTGCCCAATTTCTATCGATTCTTGAGGCCGCTGGTGTCAATGCCACCTTGCGGGAGGAAATGGGTACTGATATTGATGCCGCCTGTGGTCAGCTGCGCAGCCGCAGAAGCCACAAGGTCGCGTCATATAACAGGTTGAAGCAGGAAAACCAAGGTGGGTAATAGAATTAAAGGTAGAATCTGTTTTTGGAGTACGCTTAATGCAGGCAGCATCGATAACTAACATAGGTCAGGTACGCAGGCAGAACCAGGATCGCTATCTGGTTGATCTGGAAACAGGGCTTTTCGTTGTCTGTGATGGTATGGGCGGTCACAAGGCTGGTGAAGTGGCGGCTCAGATCGGTGTGGACACTATGGCTCGGGTTTTTCTTGATATGGATAGTGAGGCACCAGATACCGTGCTGCTGACTGCAATCTTTGAGGCTAATAAGCGTATATACAGCCAGGGACAGGAATCTGAAGACTATCGCGACATGGGAACTACCATTACCGCTGCTTTATTCAGGGAAGGCACAATGTATGTAGCAAGTGTAGGTGATAGCAGCCTGTTCCTGATAAATCAGACGGAAATCAAAAAAGTCACTGAAGATCATACACTCGCAGAAAAGCTGATCCAGGAAGGACTCTTGGATGAAAAGGAACGCAGCCGGCATCGCTACCGTCACGTACTGATAAGGGCTTTGGGAATCCAGGAATCGGTAGCGGTAGATCTTAATACCCTGCAGCCACAAAATGGCGATTTCGTTCTTATCGCCAGTGATGGTCTTACTGATTTAGTAGAAGCTCATGAGATTAAAGAAATGGTGCTGAACAGTGCTGACCTGGATGAGGCATTAGAAAAAATGCTTGATCTAGCTTTGGACCGAGGTGGGCACGACAATATTACCATGATTCTAATTCTGGTGTCATAGGGGGATTGAGGATTGACTGCCAGATTACTGCAAAACAGATATGAACTACTGGAGAGGGTCGGAGCCGGCGGCATGTCCATTGTCTACCGGGCCCGTTGTATTCTGCTGGATCGCATTGTAGCCGTTAAGATTCTTAAGGAAGAATTTGCCCGCAATGAAAGCTTTGTTTTAAAATTCAAAAGCGAAGCTCAGGCCGCAGCAAGACTATCCCACCCGAACATTGTGAATATTTTTGATGTCGGGGAAGATAATGGTCAAAATTTCATCGTCATGGAATATGTTGAAGGTACAACATTAAAAGACTATATCGAGGACCATGCACCGCTTCCTCCTGATGATATAATCAGAATCGCTTCTCAGATCTGCGATGCATTGGCTACGGCTCATGAAAAAGGGGTCATTCACCGTGATATCAAGCCGCACAATATACTTATAACACCCGATGGTACCGCCAAAGTAGCGGATTTTGGCATTGCACGAGCCGTGTCTAATATGACCATTACCTATAGCGGCAATATGGTAGGTTCTGTGCATTACGTCTCACCTGAACAAGCCCGAGGCGAACCAGTCGATAAAACCTCGGATATTTATAGTCTAGGCTGTGTCATGTATGAGATGGCGACCAGCCGGGTCCCGTTTGATGCGGATAGTCCGGTTACCGTGGCCTTAAAACATATCCACGAAGAGCCCAAGTCTCCTAAACTGTTGAACGAGGCCATCCCACGGGAACTGGAAGAAGTTATAATGACAGCGATCGATAAGAATCCTACGTACCGTTTTCAGTCAGCTCAGGACATGAAAATGGTCCTGCAGGAGATATTATACGGTTCAAACCGGGGCAAGAACTTCAAGAGAACACGTCCCATGGGTGATACCCTGGTAATGCCCCCAGTGGCAGAGGAGGACAGTGCTGTGCCGTCTCGCAAGATGAAGCCATTAGGATATGTAATATTCGCAGCCATAGCCTTACTGGGATTGTGGCTGGGCATACAATTTTCCGGCATTATCCTGGGATTGTTTTTCCCCAAGGAAGTTAGTGTACCTAGTATTGTCGGCATGTCTGCCAAAGAAGCTGAAACTTCTTTGATCAACAACAAGCTAAAGATGATCATACTAAACCGTGTACACAGCACAACCGTCCAAGCAGATCATGTAGTCTCGCAGCAGCCGGTGGCCGGAGAGAAAGTCAAGGAAGGCCGTGAAATCCAGGTTACTATCAGCATTGGCTCCGATCAGGTAGAGATTCCTAATCTGGTGGGTAAAAATATTGATGAAGTGCAGTTGATCCTGCGCAATCAGGGTTTAGAATTAGGCAGGATAGATAAGATCGACGATCCTGATACACCTGAGGGAGTAGTCATTAGTCAGGAACCGTCAAAGGGTGAGAAAGTCGACCCCGGTAAGAAGATCGATGTGGTTGTAAGCAGTGGGGCCGAAAGTGCAGAACTGCAAATGCCTAATCTCGTTGGCACTTACCTTTCGGAAGCTCGCGTAACACTTCAGAATAGCGGGCTGTTAATTGATAAAGTAAACAAACAGGACAGTGACCAGTACTTCCCCGGCCAAATAATCAGCCAGAGCGTGGCGGCGGGGGCTAAAGTGCAGAAGAATACTAAAGTATCAGTAGTACAGAGCACCGGGCCAGGGCCTATGCCCAAAACTCAGCCACTACGCTTCACCATGCCGGCTAACGCCGATTATGCGGTGCTGTCGGTCATTCTTACTGATGCTAAAGGACGCCGCGAGATATATAATAATACCCATCTCGGTGGGTATGAGTTTGCTAGAGATGTAGAGTATTATGGTAAAGGCGAAGTAATATTTTATGTGGACGGTCAGGCTATGCTAAAACAAGAACTTCAATGAGTAAGGAAACTGAATGTCTAAAGATATAGAAGGATTAGTACTGAAAAGAATCGGCGGGTTCCATTACGTTCAGACAGAACTCGGTCAGATTTATGAGTGCAGCATTAGAGGCAAAGCCAAGGAACAGGGCATTCTGGTCGGCGATAGGGTAATAATTAAGGAGACCCAGGTGGATCATGGCGTTGTCGAGCAGATTCTGCCGCGTTCAGTGGAACTGATCAGACCGGCGGTAGCCAATGTCGATCAGGTGTTGTTGGTAATGAGCTATAACCGCCCTTTGCCAAGCTTAAGACTATTAGACAGGCTGCTGGTGCAGGTCGAATACAACAACTTATCCGCAGTGATCATTCTCAATAAATGTGATCTCGCTTCCTGTGAGATCATCGAACAAATCGACAAGGGATACCCTGAAATGGGATACCCGGTCATTCATGCCTCAGCTAAAAAGGGTCGAGGTTTGGCCGATATCCTGTCAAATATGAAGGGTAAAATATCGGTTTTATCGGGCCCCTCGGGTGTTGGTAAATCCAGCATGCTTAATATGCTGATACCAGATACTAATATGAAAACCCAGGAGGTCAGTGAAAAAATCGGCCGTGGGCGCCACACTACCCGGCATGCGGAGCTGTTTCCTCTGCCAATGGGGGGCTGGATCGCCGATACTCCTGGATTCAGCACGGTTGATACACCATCGATAAAAAGGGAACAGCTAGCTGACCTGTTCATTGAATTTGAACGATATTCACCAAACTGTCGTTTTAAGGATTGCCTGCACCATAAAGAAGCCCAATGTGGGGTGCGGCAAGCATTGGAGAAGGGCCAGATCCTGGCCAGCCGTTATCAGAGTTACCTGACCCTTTTGGAAGAGGTAATTCAGAGTGAGAGGTGGTAAAAATGATAAAGGTCGCACCCTCGATTCTTTCAGCAGATTCCGGACATCTAATGGATGACATCCGTAAGGTGGAAGCAGCAGGAGCGGACATGCTGCATATTGATGTAATGGATGGCCATTTCGTACCCAATATTACGATTGGACCTCAAGTAGTTGCCGATATCAAGAAGCACTCTGATCTGCTTCTTGATGTTCATTTAATGATCGAAAAACCGCAAAATATGATAAAATCGTTCGTTGAAGCTGGGGCTGGGTTGATCACAGTTCATGTGGAGGCTTGTACCCACCTCAATAGGGTTGTCAACAGTATCAAGGAGCAGGGCATTAAATGCGGTGTAGCTCTAAACCCAGCTACCAGCTTGAGTACACTGGACTACATCTTAAAAGACATTGACTTATTGTTAATAATGACCGTCAATCCAGGTTTTGGCGGACAGTCCTTCATCCCATCATCGCTAGATAAAATACGATTGGCTAAAGAATTGATCGATTCCGTAAATGAGAATGTTCAGATACAGGTCGACGGGGGGATCAATGACGAGACGGCTCCCTTGGTTTTGAAAGCAGGTGCCGATATTCTTGTATCAGGATCGTATGTATTTCATTCGGAAAGCCCGGCCAAGGCCATACGCAAGCTGAAATCTCTAGGGCTCCACTAGCTATTGACCCCGGACCTTTCAGGATGCTATTATTAAACAGCAAAAGTTAATAATTCCTTCGGGGACTGGTGAAATTCCGTACCGGCGGTATAGCCCGCGAGCCCGCGAGCATTGTCTCAAAGGCAGGATTCGGTTTGATTCCGAAGCCGACAGTAAAGTCTGGATGGGAGAAGGAGCGTGTTTTAGCTTGCCGTTTTTAGGCAGGTTAGATTGTGCTTGTGTCATCAAAGCCCCGAAAAGGGGCTATTTTTATTGTTCAGGGTAATGTCAAATCTGTCGTACGCCTGAACTGGGGTGGAGTGATAGAAATGAATGATTGTATAAGCTTCATGCAAAGAGCTTTAGAATTGGCTGTACTGGCCATAGGGCGAACCAGTCCAAATCCGGTAGTAGGTTCGGTCGTAGTTAAGGATGGGCAGATCATTGGCGAAGGGTATCATAAGAAGGCGGGTACTCCACATGCCGAAATATTGGCATTGGAAGAAGCGGGTGAGGCAGCCCGCGGGGCATCACTTTATGTCACCCTTGAACCATGCGACCATAAAGGCAAAACACCACCTTGTACACAGGCAATAATAAATGCCGGGATATCTAAGGTATTCGTAGCAACTTTGGATCCTAACCCGTTGGTCTCGGGTAAAGGTATCAAACGCTTACAGGAAGCTGGGATCGAAGTATATACCGGTCTCCTTGAACGAGAAGCCCGGGATCTGAATGAGTTTTTCTTCAAGTATATAACCCAGGGTAAGCCCTTTGTAGCCATGAAAACAGCCATGAGCATAGATGGTAAGATCGCCACTCGTAATGGAGACTCAAAGTGGGTGACAAATGAAAAGTCACGACTCTTTGTCCACGAACTGCGCGATACGTACGATGCCATCTTAGTGGGAGTAGGCACCATTCTGCGGGATGATCCGATGCTTAACACTCGCCTGCCTAAGGGCGATTCCCGCAGCCCAGTGAGATTGATCATCGATGGCCGCCTGGAGACGCCAGTATCATCCCAAGTGGTCCAGACCGCTCGCAAACAGAAAACTATCATGTACACTTGTTCGCGGGCTGAAAAGGCCAGGATCGAGGAGTTAAAGAGCCTGGGAGTGGAAGTGGTCGTTTTAGGTGAACAGCCGGGACGGATCCCGCTGGAGGAAGTTCTAAAAGATGTTGCCCAGAAAGGACTAATGAGTGTTCTGCTGGAATCAGGTGGGCGAATCAATGCGTATGCTATAGAGAATAAGCTGGTGGATAAGGTTTACTGGTTTATCGCTCCCAAGATCGTCGGAGGCGAAACCGCCATGTCACCGATAGCCGGCACTGGGATCGATAATATGGATAATGCATTGATGTTGAAGGACATTAAAGTCCGCAATTTTGACGAAGACCTACTAGTAGTGGGATATCTATAATCCACTAAATGGAGTGATTTATATTTTTACTGGTATTGTTGAGGAACTAGGTAAAGTCAAGGAAATAAGGCGTGGAAGTCTGTCATGCCAGCTTGATATTGGAGCAGCCGAGGTGCTGAGCGATGTGAAGATGGGCGACAGTATAGCCGTTAATGGTGTCTGCCTGACTGTAGTAGCCTTTAATAAATCCATGTTTACAGCTGACGTGATGCCAGAAACCATGAAAAAAACCGGACTAGACCAACTGCTGGCCGGGAATGTAGTCAACCTGGAAAGAGCCATGAAATTGGGCGACCGCATGGGCGGGCATATAGTCTCCGGACATGTTGATGGCGTAGGTCGGATCATTGAGCAGAATAGGTTGGATATAGCATTGGTGACCCGCATCGCTTGTCAGGCTGAACTGCTCCGGTATATCATCCCCAAAGGCTCAGTAGCTATTGATGGCATCAGTCTTACTGTTGTCGATGTCATGAATGATAGTTTTACCGTATCTTTGATTCCTCATACGGCTAAACTGACCACTCTAGGGTGGAAAAAACCTGGAGATACCGTGAATCTGGAAACTGACGTAATCGGTAAATATGTAGAGCGACTGCTGATGAGCCCGGCTGTCCGTATGCAAAACTCAGGCGAGGACAGCCAAATCGATCTTAATTTTTTACGGGATCATGGTTTCAGCGTATAACGACAATAAAAACACGATCATAGATTAAACTCATAAAACAATGAAAGGTGGCAACAACATGTTAAATCGTATCGAAGAAGCAATAGAAGAAATTCGTCAGGGCAAGATGGTCATTGTAGTTGACGACGAAGACCGTGAAAACGAAGGCGATTTAATCATGGCCGCGGAGAAGGTCACTCCCGAAGCGATCAACTTTATGGCCAAACATGCCCGAGGACTCATCTGTACACCAGTTATCGGCGAACGGTTAGATGCTCTAGGTATTGGACAAATGGTGCGCGACAATACTGACAATCATGAAACGGCATTTACTGTATCGATCGATTATAAGTCAACTAAGACTGGTATTTCAGCTCATGAACGAGCTGACACGATTCTAGCTATGCTTGACCCTGATGTTATAACGGCTGATTTCCGGCGTCCGGGGCACATCTTTCCCCTGCGTTACAAAGAGGGAGGAGTGCTGCGTAGAGCTGGACATACCGAAGCTTCCGTCGACCTTGCTCAATTAGCTGGATTATTCCCGGCTGGGGTCATTTGCGAGATAATGAACGAAGACGGTACTATGGCACGTTTGCCGCAATTACTTGAGTTCGGCCAGAAGTTTGACTTAAAGATCATAAGCATTGCCGCACTTATCGAGTATCGCCGCCGCAATGAAAAACTGATCCGCAGAGTGGCGGAAGCCAAGCTGCCCAGCAAATATGGTGATTTCCATGCAGTAGCTTACGAATCCCTCTTAGATGGCAAGGAGCATATTGCCCTGGTCAAAGGAGAGATCAGTCAGGACCAATCAGTTCTGGTCCGGGTCCACTCCGAATGCTTGACCGGCGATGTATTTGGCTCCCTGCGCTGTGACTGTGGTGATCAGCTGGCCAATGCCTTGGACATGATCGAAAAGGAAGGTGCGGGGGTTCTTCTGTACATGCGCCAGGAGGGGCGGGGCATAGGCCTTCTTAACAAGATCAGAGCATATCAACTGCAGGAAGAAGGTAAGGATACGGTGGAGGCCAATGAAGCCTTGGGCTTCCCTGCGGATCTTAGGGATTATGGCATTGGGGCGCAGATACTAGTCGATCTTGGGATCAAGAACATGCGGCTCATAACCAATAATCCTAAGAAACTAAAAGGCCTGGAAGGGTATGGCCTGAAAGTTGTAGATCGTGTACCGATCGAGATCCCGGCAGTTAGGGAAAATGAAAGATATCTTAAAACCAAGAAGGAAAAACTAGGGCATCTGCTCGGTTCAGTATAAAAACAAAAACATTTTATAGGGAGGAATCTTAAAATGGCAAAGGTTTTTGAAGGAAAATTATCAGGTGAAGGCCTAAAATTCGGCATAGTGGTCAGCAGGTTCAATGAGTTCTTCACTCAGAAACTGTTGGGCGGAGCCATGGATGCCTTGACTCGGCATGGGGTTGCTACAGAAAATATCGATCTGGCCTGGGTCCCCGGGGCTTTCGAAATGCCGTTGGCAGCTCAGAAAATGGTGCAGAAGGGCTATGACGCGGTCATTTGTCTGGGTGCTGTCATTCGAGGTGCAACTCCACACTTTGAATATGTTGCGTCCGAAGTAACTAAAGGTATTGCCCAGGTCAGCTTATCCAGTGGAGTGCCAGTCATTTATGGTGTAATAACGGCTGATACTCTGGAACAGGCTATTGAGAGAGCCGGAACCAAAGCCGGAAATAAGGGGTTTGACGCGGCTGTCACTGCCATTGAAATGGTCAACCTCATCAAAGAAATCAAATAGATCAGCACTAGGAATTGAGGGGAAGCAATGAAACGATTCATTTATTACTTACTTCCTGCTATATTGGTCAGCTTTTACTTCAAATATAGCGGCAACGAGATTGCTCTGTTTTTTGCCGCCTGTTTATCCATTGTGCCTTTGGCGGGCATAATGGGTGAGGCAACCGA
>JBLNAX010000061.1:0-24438 GCA_050259595.1 Acidobacteriota bacterium
GCAAGCTTACCGGCAATATCAGCAAGTCCAGGACCTGTTGTATTTTTATCAATCAGATCCGTGAGAAAGTGGGGGTCGTATATGGCAATCCCGAAACAACTCCTGGCGGCCGAGCTTTAAAATTCTACGCATCAGTGCGTCTTGAGGTCAAAAGAGTCGATTCGATCAAACAAGGTACAGAAGTGGTAGGGGTACGGACACGGGTCAAGGTGGTTAAGAATAAGGTAGCCCCTCCGTTTAGACAAGCGGAGTTCGATATTATGTACGGTGAAGGCATCTCCTGTGAAGGCGACCTGCTGGATCTGGCCGCTGATCTGGGGATCATTCAAAAGAGCGGATCTTGGTACTCATATGATGGCGAACGTCTTGGCCAGGGAAGAGAGAACACCAAGGAATTTATCAAAGCTAATCCTAACTTATACAAAACACTTGAACAACGGGTCAGAGAGGCTATCAAACCTCCGGTGCCTGTCGAGGAAACACCAGGATCCTAGTTTGCACAAAAAAAGGACATGTCAGAAAGTTAAAAGATCAATAACCACCGGAATAGTGGATAATATTAAAACATGAGTAAAATCATACAAACACTATAGAATTGACGTTTTGAAGTAAAAAGAACTCAGAATTGTTAAAAGAGGAAACGCCCATTATCAAATAAGAACCTAACGCAGGAAGAATATTCTACAAAAGAAGGACCTGATTCATCATAAATGGTGTATCTTCTCGATGGCAGTAGAGGATTACCAGGTCTAAAAAGTATTGGTAATTAGATATAATGAGTCAAAGTATGCTCGAAACGAGTATAAACTTGACACTATCGAAGGTTGTGACTAAAATTTTATTAACGAATAGTATGAAGTAGTATCACCTTTTACCATAAAATTTGTAGGTGATTGACTTCTACTAAGAACCGAGTTCTGCTCGGTTTTATTTTATGCCTATGTCCAGCTAAACCGTTTTTTCTAATAATCATGGCTTTATTGGAGGTGATATTGATTACTGTTACTAGCATCGTAATGGCCCTGATAGGTGTAGTACTAGGTCTGGCTGCGGGGTATTATCTGAGAAAAGTTATCGCAGAAAATACTATGGGCTCAGCCGAGGAAGAAGCAAAGAAGATCGTTGAAGAGGCAGCCCGTGGTGCGGAAGCCAAAAAGAAGGAGTCACTGCTCGAAGCCAAAGAAGAGATTCACAAGTCCCGGCAAGAGGCCGAACGTGATATCAGGGAAAGGCGCCGTGAACTCGATAGAATCGAGAGAAGGATAATCCAGAAGGAAGAAGCCCTCGATAAAAAGCTCGACAATATCGAACAAAAGGAAGAAGGACTCCATAACCGCGAAAAAGACTTTGAAAAGTCACAGCAGGATTTGCAGTTGCTTATGAGTCAACAACTAAAGGAACTGGAAAGACTGTCGGGTCTCAGTTCGGAAGAGGCCAAAGAACTCCTGTTAAGAACTGTTGAAGAACAGATTCGTCAGGATATGGCCATCATGATCCGCGAAACAGAAGCCACAGCTAAAGAAGAAGCCAATAAGAAAGCACGAGATATAGTAACCCAGGCTATTCAGAAGTGTGCAGCGGATGTAGCAGCCGAGACAACGGTATCGGTTGTGTCTCTTCCGAATGATGAAATGAAAGGACGTATTATCGGTAGAGAGGGAAGGAATATCAGAACCTTCGAAACTCTCACAGGGGTTGATTTAATTATCGATGATACACCAGAAGCTGTAATTCTCTCTTCGTTTGACCCGATTCGCAGAGAGGTTGCCAGGTTAGCCCTGGAGAAATTGATTTCTGATGGTAGAATTCATCCAGCCCGCATCGAAGAAATGGTGGATAAAGCTCAGAAGGAAACTGATCAGCATATCCGAGAGGTTGGAGAACAAGCCGCATTTGAGGTGGGTGTTCACGGTTTACATCCAGAACTCATAAGATTGCTGGGTAGGCTGAAATACAGAACCAGTTATGGGCAGAATGTATTGAAACATTCAGTAGAGGTGGCACACCTTGCTGGAGTTATGGCGGCAGAGCTTGGTGCAGATGTTCCAATGGCCAAGCGAGCCGGATTACTGCACGACATAGGAAAGGCTGTGGACCACGAATTGTCCGGTCCTCACGTAGAACTTGGTGTTGAACTAGCTAAGAAGTACAGGGAGAACAAAGACATCTTACATGCCATAGCGGCACATCATGGAGATATAGATTATCATACGGTTGAAGCTGTGCTGGTGCAAGCTGCGGACGCGATTTCGGCCTCCAGGCCGGGAGCTCGGCGTGAGACACTTGAGAACTATATCAAGCGCCTGGAGAAACTAGAGGAATTAGCCGAAAGTTTTACCGGAGTCGACAAGTCCTTTGCCATACAAGCAGGTCGCGAGATCAGGATCATGGTTAAACCAGAAGATATTGATGATCTGGGTTCCATAACTCTGGCCCGGGACATTGCAAGGTTGATCGAACAGGAAATGGATTATCCCGGACAGATCAAGGTCATTGTAATCCGGGAAACACGAGCTGTAGATCTGGCTAAATAAGTGGTTTATCATAGAGGCCTCATAACATATGAGGCCTCTATTTATAGACTGGTCAGGCGTATGACAGAAGTGAAGATTAAGGCATGAATAGATCCCGTGACTGATACGTACTTAGGTACGTTGATTGAACGGGATCTTTGAAATAACGATGAGATTTGCTTTTGTCATTAGCATGAGGCCTCATGTTTTGAGGCCTTTGGTTTATTGTAAGGAACTTTAGTGTACAATCTTAAGTATTGAACTTATAATCGGGGGAATAATTGTGAGAATCCTATTTATCGGCGATATTGTTGGAAAACCGGGACGTAAAGCCGTTAAAGAACTGGTTAGAAAGATTATGGACGAACACAAAATCGATTTCGTCATTGCCAATGGCGAGAATGCTGCAGGGGGCAAAGGAATCACCCGTGATGTGGCTAAGGAACTGTTTGACGCGGGAGTTGACGTACTCACCATGGGCAACCATGTATGGGACAATAAAGATGTATATAATTTCATCGATGATGAACCCCGGTTGATCAGGCCGGCTAATTATCCGGGAGACTGCCCGGGCCGCGGTTATAATGTGTTTCCTGGTCCCAACGGCTACCGAATAGGGATCATCAATATCTCAGGCCGCGTATTTATGGGAGATCTGGATTCTCCATTTACGACGATCGACTATATACTTAAGAAACTTGAAGGTCAGACAGAGATAATAATTGTCGATATACATGCAGAGGCAACATCAGAAAAGATCGCATTTTCTTATTATATTGAGGGAAAGGTAACCGCAATTCTCGGTACCCATACACATGTCCAGACGTCTGATGAGAAGATACTACCCGGAGGAACCGCCTATATTACCGATGTGGGTATGACCGGACCTTCCGATTCTGTCTTAGGTGTCACAAAGGAATTATCTATACAAAAGTTCTTGACCCAGAGGCCGGTTGGATTTGATGTAGCGTCAGGACCAAGTCAGTTTGATGCCGTCGTCATCGAGATCGATCAGGGTTTTAAGCCCACCAAAATCTATAGAATAAAAGAACATATGGCAGAATAAGGATAAGGTGTAAATAAGAACTATATTGCCTTAAGAAAAGCAGGAATTAGAAAAAAACCCTAGAATATATATTGTTGAGGGCAAACATAATATGCCGTTTTGAAGGAGGTCAAATAATGGAGGTATTAAAAGTTTCAGCAAAATCGAGCCCTAACTCGGTGGCTGGAGCTTTGGCGGGAGTGCTAAGAGAAAGAGGCACCGCCGAAATTCAAGCTATCGGGGCGGGAGCGATTAATCAAGCAGTGAAGGCCGTAGCCATCGCGCGAGGATTTGTCGCACCTAGCGGTATGGACTTAATATGTATCCCTGCCTTTACAGATATTATGATTGACGGGGAAGAACGAACGGCAATAAAACTAATAATTGAGCCTAGATAAAGAGAGACTAGAGAAGTATAAAGGACCTGCCCTAGGGCAGGTCCTTTCAAATTGTCTAAGACAATCCTAGATTCGAGCAGACAGCAGCTATGAAAAAGGCTTGAGAAGAGCAAGGGATCAGTCATATTTGGATATATTGATTGAACTAGATTACTATAATAACGGAAAGATTGACGTTATGGAATCAGTAAGGGACCTGCCGTAAGTAGGTCCTTTATTTTATATTAAGGGGGAAGCAAGTTGTTTATTGATGGCCATGCCGATACCATATCAAAGATCCTGCGGGAGAAAGAAGGACTCTATAGCAACAATGCACATTTTGACATCAAACGGGCGATTGCGGCTGGGATCGAAATGCAGGTGCTGGCACTCTTCACACCTGAAAAGAAGAGTTCTGATGCAGCAGTAAGCATCAAACGACAGATAGATTATTTCAATCAACAACTTACATTGTGCAAAGACAAGGCATTTGATTTAACTGAGTCAACTCAGTTGAATGATTTAGGGGAACAACGAATTGGTTTGATGCTGCATCTAGAAGGTGGGGATGCTATCGGACACGAGCTCTCCATGATATCGAACCTGTACGAGCGAGGAGTCCGCAGTGTGGGGCTAACCTGGAACTATGGCAATGCAATAGCCAGCGGTATTATGGATGTCGGACCACAACACGGCTTGACGGATTTTGGACGCGAGGTGATCAAGGAACTTAATAGAATGAGGATGATTGTTGATGTTGCTCATGCCTCGCATAAGACATTTTATGATGTGTTAGAACTAACAGAAAGCCCGCCCTGGGTCAGTCATGCGAATGTTTATTCTCTCTGCCAGCACCCGCGTAATCTAACAGATGATCAAATAAAGGCGGTAAAAGATGCAAATGGGGTTGTGGGAATTTGTTTTGTCCCCGATTTTGTGGGTTCGGACGCTGACATCAATAGTCTAGTCGATCATATCTGTTATATTTCTAACCTGATAGGAATCGAACATGTTGCATTCGGCTCAGACTTTGATGGTACCCCCATTACGGTAGTGCCTGATGTCAGTAAGATACCAGAGTTGATTGGAATTCTTGAAAAACGACAGTTTAATGCAGATGAAATTAAAAATATTTCTGGAGGAAATTTGCTGCGGTTATTGAAACAAGTATTATAGATCAAATTGACAGGAGTCGAAATATGGGATTTGACCTGCATATACACAGCACATTTTCAGACGGTATGTTAACTCCTCAGGAATTGATCGATGAAGCCCTAAGAATAGGTCTGCGTGGAATAGCGTTAACTGATCATGATACAGTCTCAGGTATTGAAACCGCTGCAGAGTATGCGGCTATGCGTAAATACAATCTCATCCCTGGCATCGAATTAAACACAGAGATGGGCTATTTTGAAAGCCATATTTTAGGGTATTTTATTGATTGGAAGAACGATCGTTTGAACAGCCGCCTCCATGAACTAAAAGAATCTAGAGAGCAGCGGGCGATCAAGATGGTCAGCAAGCTCAATAGCATGGGGATCGAGATAAAGATCAACAGGGTGAAGGAACTGGCCAAGGGTGATTTAGTGGGAAGACCGCATGTGGCCCAGGCCATGATGGAAAAGGGCTATGTTTTTTCGATCAAAGAAGCATTTGAAAAGTATATCGGCCAAGGCAGGCCAGGCTATATACCAAGGTACAAGTTTATGCCTCAAGAAGCTATCGAATTGATCAAGTCGACTGGTGGCATTTCTGTATTAGCGCATCCTGGTCTTTTAAGAAACATTTCCATAGTAAACGAACTGATGGAGTTGGGGATCGAGGGGATCGAGGTCAATTATCCGGAACACAGCCAGGATGATACGGATAGATATTTTCAAATGGCTGCCAAACGAGGCCTCTTTGTTACCGGCGGTTCTGATTATCACGGCAACAGCAGTGATGGTCGCGGTAAACTGGGATGCTGTGTTACTAAAGATGAGATGGTCAAACAGATGATGGATAGTATAGAAAGTAAAAATGTAGCAGAATAGGCGTTTGAAAACATAATATGGTATGAAAAAGAGGATTTTCCGCAGTTATGTAGAAAACCTAAATCATATTTTCTGTTCAGGAGTATGATGAATGAGAAAAACGACCTGGATATCAATTATGGTTTTAGGTATTTTGATATTCTCAGCCACAATAGCATCGGCTAATGAGGTATACATAGTTCAAAAAGGTGATTCTATATGGAAAATAGCTCGGCAAAATGGCGTCAGCGTCAAGAAACTTTTACAAATAAATAATTTAAAGGATGAAAACAGCCTACAGATAGGCGATAAAATAATAATTCCGGATGATAACAATAAAAGAAGTGAACAACCGAAGGCAAGTGAAAAACCAAAGAAATTAGAGTCTATAACGCCTGAGCCGCAGCAAACAAATGCTGTGGTGTATAATGCAAATCAACCACAGACAAATGGAGCTCCAATAGGAAATACGCCACCGACCCTAGCACCGCCGCCGGTAGATTCCAGCCGTGGTCTCGATATAAATTCCAATCTTATAAAGTCGATCGTAAGCACCGCTGTCAAGCATATCGGAGTTCCTTATCACTCCGGTGGTACCACACCAAGAGGATTTGATTGCTCGGGATTTGTCAGGTATGTGTTCAGCAAATGTGGGATCGATTTGCCTCATCATTCTGGCACTATGGCTACCATGGGCACTCATTTAGAGAAATCTGAATTAAAGACCGGGGATCTTGTTTTCTTCAAGACCTGGGGATCTGGCCACATCAACCACGTTGGCATATATATAGGTGGTAACCGCTTTATTCATGCCAGCTGCAACAAAGGTATCACTATCACCAGTCTTAGCGATGGAACTTATAGTAAGTGTTATGCCGGAGCCCGCAGGATAATCAATTAATCGATTAACCACATGATTCAGAGTGAAAATAGTATTAATGCATATAATAAGGCCGACGGAGGTGTCGGCCTTTTGAATTTTGAAACAGATCCTGATCACCAAGGAACCGGGCGTTGGCCGCCTTGGAGCCGTATTCCTTCAATCAAAGAAATGGTAGAGGAACTGGGAATCGATTACGATCAGTTTACTGAGGAATTAGCCAACTTTACGCCACCAGAAATGATAGCCAGCAGGTATGGTATTAGTGACGAAATGGCTGCCAATCTAGTAGATCATTTTATGCAGTATGGCGTGGGTTCCGTATCAGGAGGAGACTGAAACCGGGTTTTACCCGGTTTTTCTATTATAAAGGCCGATTACAACGTTATATGTAAATGCTCGTCAGATACTTTCTTCAAACGCCTGGCTAAGTGTTTCGCATATAGCGTATGAGCACCGCAAATCACTAGCATTCCTTATCTGTGATAATGCTGAAGAAATCCTAAAAAAGCTTATCAAAAGAATCAGTGGAAAATAGAACAAACATATAGATATAATTCCTTTTACGTATTATGCGAATGCGAAACTATGATATAATACATAAAAAGTTTGCGGGAGGAGCCGAGGAATGGAAGACAGATTTGCTAGAGAAGGCCTAACTTTTGATGATGTGCTATTGATTCCGGGGAAATCCGACGTTCTGCCCCGGGATATTGATATCAGCACCAATGTGACGAAAAAGATCAAACTAAACATCCCCATAATGAGCGCTGGAATGGATACCATCACTGACGCTCGAATGGCCATAGCCGTGGCCCGTGAGGGTGGTATCGGTGTTTTACACAAGAACATGTCGATTGAGGCCCAATCCAAGGAAGTGGACCGGGTCAAGCGCTCAGAACATGGCGTTATTACTGATCCGTTCTCGCTGAGTCCGCAACACCAGGTTCGCGATGCTGAACAGATAATGGCAGATTACCGTATTTCAGGGGTTCCAATCACGGTCGGGGGCAAACTAGTGGGTATTCTGACCAATCGTGACCTGAGATTCGAGACTGACTTTGATCAGCCTATCGAAAATGTCATGACGAAGAACAATCTTGTCACAGCCCCGGTGGGAACTACCTTGGAAGAAGCTAAGAATATTCTGGCTAAGCATAGAATCGAAAAACTTCCGTTAGTAGATAATGATTACAATCTTAAAGGACTCATTACGATCAAGGATATTCAGAAAGTCCGCAAATATCCGAACTCGGCTAAGGATTTCCGTGGTCGGCTGCTGGTAGCAGCAGCGGTAGGAACGTCAGCTGATACTATGGAGCGCGCTGAAGCTCTGGTTGCTGCAGGAGCCGACATCATCGTAATAGACACCGCGCATGGACATTCGATGAATGTTATCAACATGGTCAGCAGGATCAAAACTGCATTCCCTGATGTAGAAATCATCGCAGGGAACGTGGCTACTGCTGAAGCTACTGAGGAACTTATCAAGGCCGGTGCTGATGCAGTCAAAGTAGGCATAGGTCCAGGTTCCATCTGTACAACACGGGTCGTTGCAGGTATAGGGGTTCCGCAGATCACGGCGGTAGCCGATTGTGCAAAAATGGGCCAGAAATATGGGGTTCCGATAATTGCTGACGGAGGTATCAAGTACTCTGGAGATGTTACCAAAGCCATTGCTGCGGGAGCAGATGTGGTCATGTTAGGCAATCTGCTGGCGGGGACTGATGAAAGTCCAGGAGAAGTAATCATTCTTCAAGGACGCAGCTTTAAGATCTACCGTGGTATGGGGTCGATAGGTGCAATGCTGCAGGGCAGTGCCGATCGCTATTTTCAGGAGAACGAGCTGAAGCTGGTTCCAGAGGGAATCGAAGGCCGGGTGCCGTATAAAGGGCCAGTTTCAGAGACCCTGTTTCAATTGGTAGGCGGTCTAAGGCAAGGCATGGGTTATTGTGGAGTGACTACAATTGCTGATTTAAAAACAAATGCCAAATTCATAAGGATATCCGGGGCTGGTTTAGTGGAAAGTCACCCGCATGATATCACGATTACCAAGGAAGCTCCGAATTATCGCGGCGATTGCTTGATATAGTTTCGACGGAAAGCCGGTCTTACGATGTTATATGTTAGGTTTGGCTTGACCCTGTTGATATCTCTAGGTATGGGTTCCATATTAGGGTACATCAATTATGCGATGGGCAAGGATGCAGGAGCGAAAACCTTCGCCTTAGTCAGTTTAGGTGCGACCCTGGTCAGCATGGTTTCTACTTACTTCTTTGTCAACCTGAATATATGGGGAGCGGCAGACCCTGGAAGAATAAGTGCTTCTGTTGTAACTGCCTTGAGTTTTTTAGGGACCGGAATGATATGGTTTTCCGAAGAGAAGCGGGTCAAAGGTGTTTCGTCAGTTGCCAACCTGTGGATAACGGCCCTTCTGGGCTTAATGCTAGGATGCAATATCATCTCAAAAGCCCTGATCGGTTTTGTCTTCATTTTGGTGGTCTATCTGGCCATGACTGTGGCCCTGATTTACAAGAAGAAGCATGGTTTTAGGCGAAAATGGAAGTGGCTGCCTTTAATGAAAACTACGCATAAAGAAAATAGGAAGCTTTAAGCTTCCTATTGTTGTTTCTGGTCTGGGCCTTTATTAAGGTCATCCAGTAGTCTTTGAACATTTACCCCATGCATTTGAGCACCCTGCTCAACTGTCTCAAAGAGAGCCCCGCCTCACCCTACACATTGGATACCATGCTGCATGAATATGCGGGCGGCACCAGGGACTTCCTTTAGTACGTCTTTGATAATTGTGTTTTTGGAAACCATATACACACCCCCATTTATTGGTTCAATAAAACAATTATAACAATAAGGAATAATAAACGCCAGGGGATTAGCCCTGGCGGGTGATCGGAGTTAATTTAGCGGTTGTCTTTGCCTTGAGCGAGACTCTGCTCAGCCCGCATAATCGCCAACTTTACGAGGTTACCGCAGTCGCGGGAAGTGACTCCACCAAAACCCTGATGGGCTACAATGTTGTCAACTCCCAGCTCTTTAGCGAGCTCCCACTTGAGTTCATCGGACATAAGTCCGGCGCGATTCCGGCCCATGATAACCCCCTCCTTAATCTCTCCGCCACCACTAGTATTGTGCACAGCACAAAGCTGAATTATTGCAGGGTATGACAGTTAACTAAAGAAATATAGGCCAGGTTTGTGAATTAAGGTTCAAATACGAGCAAATATCGTGTAGACTATTAATATAGTTTGATTTAATATATGCAAAATGGATATAGGAAATTGAAATGTTCCAGCGAGGGGAGTAGAAGCAATGAGATATGAAGGCAATATCTTCAGACCGCCCAGTGAAGGCAAAAGCTATATACTGCAGTGTACAGTAGGTTGTTCGCACAATCGTTGTACTTTTTGTGCGATGTACAAAGACAAAAAATACCGAATCCGCAGTCTTGAGGAGATCAAGACCGATATAAAAATGGCTAAACAATATTATGGTGATCTAGAGAAAATATTCCTGGCCGACGGCGATGCTTTGGCCATGCCGACTGAACAGCTGCTGGAAATACTGGCTACTCTCTACGATACATTTCCGAGCCTGCGCCATGTAGGAATATATGCGGGGCCAGATAGTATTCAAGAAAAGGATATTTCAGAACTTACGGCTTTGAAGGCGGCTGGAATAACTGTGGGGTATCTGGGCGTCGAAACCGGAGATCCGCAGCTGCTGCTGGACATCAAAAAAGGTGTCAACCGCGAAGAAATGTCACAGGCTGGGCAGAAGCTGGTCAAATCAGGAATCCAGCTTTCTGCTATCGTATTATTAGGATTGGCTGGCCGTGGTGAACAATCGCTGGAACACGCTAAAGCAACCGCCAGTATCGCCAATGAAATGCAGCCAAACTATCTTGCCGCATTGACTCTGATGCTGGTACCAGGAACGGTACTCTACAAGCGGCAGCAAAAAGGTGAATTTGAACTGCCGGGACCTTTTGAAATCCTTCAGGAGATGAAGACACTTGTTGAAGGACTAGAACTCAAAGACTGCGAATTCAGGAGCAATCATGCTTCTAATTATCTCCCGATAAAAGGTCGTTTTCCGCGTGATAAAGAAAAAGTGTTGGATTTGATAAACAATATAATAGAGCAGGAAGATCGGCGTTTACTGCGCCCAGACTACCTTAGAGGCCTGTAATATCAGTTGCTGAACCTTGACTCATATGACAAATGAAGTTAATATATAGTAATTCCCCACGTTTTTGTTAAGTCGTTGAACGGAGTGCTCAAGTATGTATTAGGGTATAACTCGGTACATACATTTCACATTACCGCATGAGAAGTATTCCTTGATGCAAATGAAGATAACAATATGTACACAGTGTAGATCATGGTTCTGAAAGAAGCTAAAACGGCGGTCTTGTGAGTAGTCTTTTGTGAAGGGTGGAGGAGTTAAATGGGGTTATTCGGCAAGAAAGATGAGAAACTTTTCAAGTTGTTCGTCGAAAGCGCCAGAGTGGTCGTAAGAGGCGGAGATATTCTAGTCTCTGTGGCGGAAGACTATCGCGACCTTGATACGAAGATGGCTAATTTGACGGAAATGGAGCATGAGGGTGACAAGATCATTCAACAACTGGTTGAAAAGCTGAACTCCAGTTTTGTTCTTCCCTTTGACCGCGAGGACGCATTTGAGCTTGTTCAGAAGCTCGATGCTACGCTTGATTACATTACGGGCATTGTTGACCGTATGATTCTTTATAAAACTGGGGCACCAAATCAGACCGTTAGAGATATGGTGCAGATCCTATATCAGGCCTTAAAGGAACAGGAAGCTGCATTTGCCATGCTGGAGAACCTGGAAAGCAAAAAGGGCAGTATCATGAAGTGCGCAGAAACAATCAGGAACCTCGAAAAGAAGCAAGATTCCTTGTATCGCACTTCGATGGCGGCGCTGTTTGAGAAAGAGACTGATCCCATCAAGATCATCAAGTGGAAAGAAGTATATGAGAATATCGAGACCGCAACCGACTACCTTGAAGATGTCGGCGATCTACTAAGCAACCTGTGTATCAAGTACTCATAAACATAAACAACCAACGGAACCCCCGTTATGCGGGGGTTTTTCTGTTTTAGTGACTTTGCAACATAGAAGGTTCTTATTGTCGATATTTTTTGCTACGGAAAGGTTAACCTGATAGAATATATTGGAGCCTAAACACAGGGGGAAGTGCAGTGAATCGCGATCAGGACAAGAAATATCAGATTCTCACTTATGGATGTCAGATGAATGAGCGCGATAGTGAGATAATCGCTGGTCTGCTGGAAACAGCTGGTTATGAACAGGCAAAAGCACTTGAAGATGCTGATCTAGTAGTTTTTAATACATGCTCCGTACGGCATTCTGCGGAAAATAAAGTGTTTAGCAGACTGGGAGAGATCAAAAAGCTCAAGTACGATCGACCTGAACTCAAAGTAGCGTTTGGTGGCTGTATGGCGCAACTCCCTGAGGTTAGGCGCAGACTGAGCAATCTCGGTGTTGATGTGGTGTTCGGTACCCACAATGTTCACGAACTGCCAGGTCTTCTGGAGCAGGCATACTTACAGGGTGGCCGCATTTTTCGGGTTTGGGATAAAGCTGGGGAAGTGGTGGAGAACCTGCCCAGTAAGCGTGAACGAGCTATTTCATCGTTCGTAAATATTATGTACGGCTGTAATAATTATTGCTCATACTGCATCGTTCCCTATGTTCGGGGCCAGGAACGTAGTCGGGAATCAGGGCAGATCATTGACGAGATCAAGTCACTGGTGGATAACGGTACTAAAGAGGTCACCCTATTAGGCCAGAACGTTAATTCATACGGACGCGGTTTAGAGGGACAGATCGACTTTGCCGATTTGCTTGAAAAAGTGAATAGGATCGATGGTCTCGACAGGATCAGATTTATGACTTCTCATCCTCGAGACATGAACGATCGTCTGATTGAGGCTATAGCTAAACTGGATAAGGTATGTGAGCATGTTCATGCACCACTGCAGGCAGGCAGTAATAAAACACTGAAGCTAATGAATCGTGGCTATACCAGGGAGTACTATTCTGAGATGACCGATAAGATCAAAGCCATGATTCCAGGGGTAGCCATAAGTTCGGATTTTATAGTAGGGTTCCCCGGTGAAGACGATGAAGACTTTGAACAGACTCTGGAGATGGTGCGGAAAATCAAATTTGATGCGGCATTTACATTTATATATTCCAAACGGACCGGCACCAAAGCCTGTGACATGGATGCTCAGGTGCCGCGGGAGGTCAAGGTGAAAAGGCTGATGCAGCTCAATGAAATTCAGTATAATATAGCCCTTGAACATAATAAACGCCATGAAGGACAGGTAGTAGAGCTGCTAGTGGAAGGCAGCAGCAAAACTGTCGATACAAAGCTTACCGGGCGCACCCGGACCAATCGCATAGTAGTATTTGAAGGTCCTTCGTCTTTGGAAGGCAAGCTGGTGCAGGTCAAAGTAACTGAGGCCAAGACATTTACACTCTTCGGCACTGTACTAGAAGGAAATAGGCAATAAAAATAGAAGTGAATTATTAGGAGGCGAAGTAATGACCAGAGACGAAATAATCAGAAAAGCATTTGAACTAGGTGCGACTATCGCTGATAGTGAGGAAATGCAGGTTTTCCGGCAAATGCAAGCTGAAGTCATGAAGGATGCTGAAGCCTACAGCCTAGTCCAGCGTTATCAGGAAGCGCGCGAGCAAGCGGCTGAGATGATGGAACAGGAAGTTATTATACCGATCGAAGATGAAGAATATCTAAGTCATCTTGAAGAAGAATTACAGAATAATCCGATAGTCAAAGATCTGCTGGTTGCTCAGGATTCTGTAACTAACCTGCTTAATGCAGTTTATTTTGCTATTGATCAGGCGGTTAACGGCCCCAGTTGTGAGGGTGAAGACTGTTCATCCTGCGGCGGTTCCTGCTGCTGATCAATGTCAAACAAATGGTCATAAAGCAGACTCTTTAAAGGTTTTAACATTTTTGATAGATGATCTGGAGGTTATGACATGAGCGGCTTTACGCCGATGATAGAACAATATCGCAGTATTAAGAAGGAGTATGCCGATTGCATACTCTTTTTCAGATTAGGCGATTTCTATGAGATGTTTTTTGAAGATGCAGAAGTGGCTTCTCGGGCTCTGGACATAGTTCTGACCGGACGTGATGGCGGTAAAACAGAAAAAATCCCGATGTGCGGGGTACCATACCATGCCGCCAACAACTATATTGGCAAGCTTCTGGAAAAGGGCTACCGGGTAGCCATCTGTGACCAGGTAGAAGACCCCCGGCTGGCGAAGGGGATCGTTAAGCGTGAGGTGACTAGAGTAGTCACTCCCGGAACGGCGCTTGAAGAGGCCTGGCTCAAGGATGATAACAACTACTTGGTTGCTGTGGTGATCGGAGAAGCACAGGCAGCTTTGGCCTGCGTAGATATATCGACAGCTGAGTTCAGCACCTGCCAGTTTGCCGGGGCTGATTTTGTAGCGCAACTGTGTGATGAGCTGACTCGGATCAAGCCAGCGGAATGCCTGGTTTCTCAATGGAGCGGTGACAGTCTGCTGCTAACCGGAGAAGAATTAAAGAACATGCTGGTCACAGAACTTCCACCGGAGGTGTTTTCGAAAGAACAGGCTCGTGAAAAGCTGGAAAGACATTTTGGCCGGGATGCCATTGCTGCTTCCGGACTGAAGGATATGACAGAAGCTTTACAAGCAGCCGGCGCCATTCTAGGTTTTATTGAAAAGACCCATAAAACTTCGATGAATCATCTGAAATACATAAGAACTTATGAAGTCAATGACTATATGAATATAGACAGGGCCAGTCGCCGAAATCTAGAACTTACCACCAGTATGAGAGACGGGCAGACCGCCGGATCACTGCTGGGAGTCATAGATCGGACCCGTACCGGTATGGGAAGAAGACAGCTGAGGTCCTGGCTGGAAAGGCCACTGCTGGATTGCCGAAGGATCAACGAACGCATGGACGCGGTAGAAGAGCTGCTGAGTAAGCGCCTGCTGCGGGAAAACCTGCAGGATATGCTGGCTACTATCCGTGACCTGGAAAGGATAGCGGCTCGTGTCGGGGCTGGCATCGTCAATCCGCGGGAAACCCTGGCCTTAAAGGCATGTCTGGAATCGATACCGACCATCAGAAATATCGGGGCGGATTCGGAAAGCCCACTGTTGATGGCACTCTTTAACTTAGATCAATTACCGGATCTACTGGAAATCCTGGATCAGGCCATTGATGAAAACGCGCCGATAAGCACCAAGGATGGGGGCATTATTAAGGAAGGCTATGACGAAACGGTCGATGAGCTTAGAACAATAGCCTTTGCCGGTGATAAATGGCTGCTTGACTACGAAGCCCAGGAAAAGGAACGCAGCGGGATCAAATCCCTAAAAGTTGGCTATAACAAAGTTTTCGGCTATTACATAGAAATCACTAAATCTAATCTGCAGCAGGCACCACCTGAATATGTTCGCAAGCAGACGCTGGTCAATGCTGAACGCTATATAACTGATGAACTTAAGAAATTCGAAAACGAAGTACTGGGGGCCAAAGATAAGCTCTATTCGCTGGAACAGTCTTTGTTCGATGAAGTCCGTAAGAAACTTCAAGGATTCATCGAACAGATCCAAACTCTGGCCATGCAGATCGCCCAGCTCGATGTAGTAGCCTGTCTAGCTGAGACGGCCTTCCTGAATGATTATCACAGGCCCGAGGTTCTCCCTGCAGGCCCGATAAATATCAAAGGTGGTCGCCATTCCGTGGTGGAAAATGCCCTGGGGGAAATGAGGTTTGTTCCTAATGATACGCACCTAGACCCTGAGGGGGAACGGCTGGGCATCATTACTGGACCTAATATGGGCGGAAAGAGCACTTACTTGAGGCAGGTCGCACTGATAGCTGTTTTGGCCCAGATGGGCAGCTTTGTTCCAGCCGATGAAGCACGAATAGGCTTAGTAGACCGGCTATTTACTAGGGTCGGAGCCAGCGATGATCTGGCTGCCGGGCAAAGTACTTTCATGGTTGAAATGTCGGAAACGGCTAATATCATACGTAATCTGTCACCGCGCAGCCTGGTGCTGCTGGATGAAATCGGCCGCGGGACCAGCACTTTTGACGGGATGAGCATAGCCCGGGCCATTGCCGAGTACTTGGCCAATATAGATAGAGTGAGAATACTGTTTGCTACACATTATCACGAATTGACTGATATGGCGGAAAAGTACCAGGCGGTCTTTAACCTATGTGTCTCGGTCAAGGAGAGCGGCGACGAAGTGGTGTTCTTGAAAAAGGTCCTGCCAGGCCGGGCTGACAAAAGCTATGGTATACATGTAGCAAGGCTCGCCGGTCTGCCTAATGTCATAACCGACCGGGCTGAGCAGATACTAGACCATCTGGAAGACACTCGTGAACAGGATCAACATAATCGCGAAATACTTCAGCAGAGCTTGTTTGAAGAGGCCAATCACCCGATAATAGAAGCACTCGGAGAAATTGACATAAACAACATGACACCGGTAGAAGCATTGACCCTGCTGCAGGAATGGAAGAAAGCGGTGTCCCAGCCCAAGAGTGGATTGCGATTAGTCAGGGGGTGAAAACGTCTTGCTTATTGGCATTGATGTGGGTGGAACCTTTACCGACGGTGTTTTATTCAACGAAGGCAAGGTTCTTAAGTGGGTCAAAGAACTGACTGATACTGAGGACTTGAAAGAGACCATTCTGAAGGTTTTAGATGGCCTGCTGGCGGAGACCGATGCCACAGCGATCGATCGCTTGGTAGTCAGTACCACTACGGTCACGAATCTGTTTGCGACCGGAAAGCTCGAAAAAGTGGCTCTACTAGTTATACCAGGTCCTGGCTTGGATCCGGTCAACCTCAATCTGGCTGAGGAACTTCATGTTATTAAAGGGGCTATCGATTTCCGCGGCCGAGAAATAGAGGTATTAGACAAGACTCAAGCTGAAATGGCCATTAAGAACATAAAAGAAAAGGGAATCAGGAAAGCTGCCATCGCCGGGAAGTTTGCTCAGCGCAATCCAATACATGAGCAAGCGGTTGCCGATTTATTCGCCAAGCTTTATCCAGAGTGCGATGTGCTGATGGGACATAAGATTTCCGGGCGTCTGAACTTCCCGCGCCGGGCGGTCACTACAGTCTATACCCTGGCTACCCGGGATGCTTGGATACACTTTGCCGATGAATTTCAAATGGCAGTCACTGAACGTAATCTGAAGATCCCTATCGAATTCATGAAAGCTGATGCAGGTACCATGAACATAGACACTTCCCGTAAAGAACCCTGCCAGACCGTATTTTCAGGGCCAGCCGCCAGCACCATGGGAGCCTTTGCTCTCACAATGGATGATCGCACTTCGGTGGTGGTCGATATTGGTGGAACGACCTCTGATCTCGCCTTGATATTGGGCGGCAAACCGCTGTACGCATCAAAAGGAGCTAAGATCGAGGAAAGATTTACCCAGATCAAGGCTCTGGCAGTTCGCTCCATTGCGCTGGGCGGAGACAGTGTGGTACGCATGAATGATGGAAAGTTGAATATTGGCCCAGACCGGGAGGGTCTGGCAGCCTGCTTTGGTGGGACTCATCCGACCCCCACTGATGCCTTCAATGTCGCCGGTGATGGGAAGCTGGGTGATGTGGAACTATCGCGGCGGGCTTTGGCGGGACTAATAAAGGGCGAGGAAGCCAGTGTTCAGCAGTTAGCAGAGGACATAGTCAAGGAGTTCGTCGACCTGCTGCAGGCCAGTGTCAGTGATATGCTGCGGCAGTGGGAAGAGGAGCCCTTGTATAAGGTGTGGGAAATTGTAAACAAACGTCAGGCCCGTATCGATAAAGTGGTGGGCATTGGAGCGGCAGCTCCGGCATTCATCCCCATACTGGCTGAACGTATGAAGTGTGAAGGATTTTTGCACGAATACTCTCCAGTGGCCAATGCTCTGGGAGCAGCGGTAGCACGTCCTACCATAGAAGTCAATTATCATGCCGATACCCAGACCGGTCGATGGTCGATCGACGGTGCAAGCGGACACATTAAAGAAGGTGCTCGTATGCAGATGGATGATGTCAGAAAACTGGCTGAAGAGCAGTTGGCCAGGTTGGCTGGTGATCTGCATATGGACCAGTATTTAAGTGAAACTGAGCTGCTCTGGGAGGAGCAGTTCAATACCATGCGCGGATGGTCGACCTCGGGCAAGATATTCGATATCGGGATCGGCATTGCGCCGGGTGTTATTGCTGGTTTTCAGGGGGTGAAAGCATGAAAACAGGATTAGTCTTCTTTCCAGCCTTCGACTGGGCGATATCGCCTACTCACCCTGAGCGCGAGGAACGACTGCTTTATACCCGCGACCAGTTATTTGAAGAAGGGATCATGGACCTCCCGCAGATCGTCGAATACCAGCCGCGAATGGCATCTGATAAAGACATAGCCCGCACTCATTTCTGTGTTCCGGGCGTGAAGGACCAGGCTACCGATGCCCATCGCATTTCTTGTGGCGGCGCTCTTACGATAGCCGATGCAGTGATGCAGGGCGAGGTCAAAAATGGATTTGCTTTGGTACGGCCTCCGGGACATCATTCGATGCGGGTTGCACATGGCAACCGCGGGTTCTGCAATATCAACAATGAAGCGATAATGGTTGATTACCTGCGAAAAGTATACGGTTTAAAGAGAATTGCAATAGTTGATACTGATGTACATCATGGAGACGGGACTCAGGAGATATTCTGGCATGATCCGGATGTACTATTTATCTCATTCCACCAGGATGGGCGCACCCTCTACCCGGGAAGCGGATTCACCGATGAGATCGGCGGGCCGCTAGCCATGGGCTATACATTGAATGTACCATTGCCGCCTTCAACTACCGATGTTGGCATACTGCATGTGATAGATGAACTGGTAAAGCCGGTCTTAAAGGAATTCAAACCGGATCTAGTGGTGAATTCCGCTGGTCAAGATAACCACTTTACCGATCCTCTGGCCAATATGAGATTCTCAGCGCGTGGCTATGCCGAGCTCAACAAACGGCTGGCCCCGGATATAGCGGTCCTGGAGGGCGGCTATTCTGTGGAGACGGCTTTGCCTTATGTAAACACCGGAATCATTATGGCCATGGCCGGAATCGACTACAGCAGCCTATATGAACCTGAATACGACCCCAAGATGTTTCAGGAAAGCCCGCAGCGCATAGATACACTGAAAAAGATCATCGAGGAATTGCAGACGGTTTGGCAGCATCGGGAGCGTCTGATAGAGGCCGCACGTGGTAAATGGGAGAAGTTCTACCAGCGGCATAAGCCTATTTATTATGATACAGATGGCATTCATGAAGAACAAACCGAGACCGTACGTATGTGTCCCAACTGTGCAGGATATATGACTATCGATTCCCAAGCCTTCGGGGGACGCGGGCAGGATCATCGCATACTTGGCATCAGCGTACCGGTAAATGGCTGTAAGACCTGCCAGAATGATGCGCGTGAAATTTATGAAAACCTGCAGAATAAAGGCGGCGATCGCTTTGATTTTGTTTACCTGCAGGATAAGGCTAATAACGATTTCTTGAGATATGCGATCAGGACTGGACAGGAGATAAGATTTGAGTAAGATACATGTTTTACAAGATGATTTGATCAACAAGATAGCGGCCGGTGAGGTCGTAGAACGACCAGCTTCGGTAGTAAAAGAGTTGATCGAGAACGCCATAGATGCCGGCAGTACCAGGATCGAGATCGAGATCAAGGCCGGCGGTGTGGACTACATAAGGATCACCGACAACGGAAGCGGCATGGCCGAAGATGACCTGGCCCTGGCGTTTACCCGGCATGCCACCAGCAAGCTGTCCGCCGAGAGTGATCTCTGGGTGCTGCACAGCCTGGGCTTTCGAGGCGAGGCGCTGCCCAGCATAGCATCAGTAGCCCGAGTAGAAATGATCAGCAATACGGGTGATACAGGATACGGTATTACAATAGAAGGCGGAGTGCTGTCATCTGTTCGGCCGGTACCGGCACCTAAAGGGTCGAGCATTACTGTCAAAGACCTGTTTTTCAATACCCCAGCCCGTCGCAAATTTCTTAAGTCGGTTATTACCGAAGGCAACCAGATACTCGACGCGGTGACCCGGATGGCTTTGTCACACCCGGAAATAAGCTTTTCGTTCAGTAATGAGAATCGGCGAGTGTTTATAACGACCGGCGACGGCAGTCTCTATAATGCTGCACTAGCCGTTTTCGGCAATGATTTTGCGGAAAGGTTTTTGGTGTTTGAAGACAATACAGGAGATATCCAGATCAAAGGTTTGATCGGCAATATCAACTTTACTAGGAAAAACCGGCGAGGGCAGTATTTCTTCGTTAACCAAAGATCGGTAAGAAATAGTATACTGTCAACCGCTCTGGAAGAGGGTTTTCGCGGGTTTCTTGTTTCAGGTGAAAGGCCGGTAGGGGTGGTGTTCTTAGAGATCCCCACCAACGATGTTGATGTCAATGTGCACCCGCAAAAAGCAGAGGTGCGTTTTAAGGACGAGCAGGCTGTTTTTGCTACAATTAAACGAACAGTACGGGCCAGACTGTACAGCGAGACTGGCGCTGTAACTGAAGTTAGACAAGAACCGGTAGGTGAGCGAACTCCATCCATTGCATCAAGTCCAACATTTGAACCCAGACCGGCATACGAATCCAGGCCTGTGTATGATTCGCGTCCTAGTCATAATTACTCTGTTCGAGAGAGGGCATCATATCAGTATGAGCCGATATTGCAGCAGCAGAGTAGGCCAAGCCCTGTTGAACCGGTACTGCCGGGTAAGCTTTCTTTTGAAGAGACGATCTCGGAGCCGGTGTTGGAAACCATCAAGGTTTATGGACAGTGGAAAGATTCATACATAATATGTGAGATAGAAGATCGCCTGGAGATCATCGACCAGCATGCCGCTCATGAGCGTATTCTTTACAACCGCCTCAAGGGGCATCAGGACCGCTTTATCGGACAGGACCTGGCTATACCGGTTATGCTGGAATCATCCCCACAGGTCATCCAGAGGATCGAGAATAATCAAGCAATCATAAAATCGCTGGGTTTTGTTACCGAACCATTTGGTGAAAGGTCGCTGGTCATTCGCGAAGTGCCAGCCATGACTGCCGGTTCGGAAGTTGAAACACTGCTGGAAATAATAGATTATCTGGAAGATGAACGCGATCCCCAGCAGGTATTAGATGAGGGGCTGAAAATAATTGCCTGTAAGGGAGCTATTAAGGCCGGGCAGCACCTGGATATTAGGGAAATGAAGGACCTGCTGCAGCAATGGATGCAGGCTGAAGACCACCATGCATGTCCACACGGACGACCTACTCGAGTAAGCTTCACAATTAAAGAACTGGAAAAGCAGCTTAAGCGATGAATAATGAAGAACCGGTGATCATCACCGGCACCAGGAGAACATCCGACGCTGAACATGACGAAATCATAGGTTTTGCGACTGAGGCTGGTGCGGTTTACGTACCTCGTGAGGATAAAAGTCTGGAAAAATTAATGATGCAGCATCAGGCTTCACGGATCATCGTGTGGGAGCCAGAAGGGCCGGTGCTTTATTCTAATGGCCAGCGTTTTTTCTACCACCCCAGCATGGGTAAGACTAGGGTGGCACATCTACGAAAAGGTAAACCGGATCTTATGGTCGAGGCTATGGCCTTAGAAAGTGGCATGAAGGTTCTGGACTGTACCATGGGATTAGGTGCCGATGCCCTAGTTGCAGCTTTTATTGTAGGGCCTGCGGGACGTGTTTTAGCGGTAGAATCATCAAAGCTGATTATGTCTATCGTAAAAAGTGGGATTAAGAAACATAACAAAGGTCCGGTTTGGCTGGAAGAGGCACTGCACCGGATAGAGATAACAAATGAACAGCACCTTACAATTCTTAAGCAGCAAACCGATAAATCATTTGATGTAGTCTACTTTGATCCCATGTTTGAAAAACCTGTGTCTTCCAGTGCCGGGATCTCGCCCATGCGCAGCCTGGCCAACTATGATAAATTAAGCTCAGAAGCCTGGCAGGAAGCCAAAAGAGTTGCCAGCAAGCGTGTGGTCGTGAAGGAAAGACAGGGCAGTGCGGAGTTCAAACGCCTGGCCGTACATGAAATCGTCGGGGGCAAGAGCAGCACCATAGCCTATGGTATTTATAAAGTTTAAGGAGGGGATAACATGAGGAGAGTAGGCGTATTTACGGTAGCCATTCTGGTGTTGATACTGATCTGTGCCGGAGCCATACTGGCTGCCAATAAAGATAACAAATACAGTGAAAAGTTCTCATTTGTGAATGTGCCAGATCCGTTGTCTGGCGATAATCCCGTATTTCATATAAAGAAAATAGCTTGTCCAGAAGTGGGCAAAGCTTTTGTGGACAAGGATTTTAGCACATTACAGACCGTAGCCACAACAGTCAAAGGTTTTACTGGCCGCCATGAGTATTCGAGGTTTGACCCATATAACGCTAATCAGTCGATGATATTACTTGATCCCAGCGATGGTTTTAAGGTTTACCGAACCAATAAATATCCGTACAATGATAATGCTAATCTAGTAAGATCAGTACCTTTGGAGGAGCCGAGATGGGATCCCAAGAACCCTGATATCATATGGGGTACACAGGATTTTACTATCAAACAGTTTAACGTAAAGTCTGGCAAAACCACAATCATAAAGGATTTTTCAAAGGATAAGAAAATCGGTCCGTTGACCAAACAAAATGTTTACCGCATAACTATGAGTGATGAGGGAGAATCATCCGCAGACAAGCGATATTGGGCGTTCTTTATTCAGGGCAACGAACGTAAAGATTATAAGCAGCAGTACATCTTCACCTGGGACCGCACCAAAGACCAGATTCTCGGGGTCACTCCCATCAAAAGTAACGAGACCGAGTTGGACTGGGTGAGTATATCGCCCAAAGGCGGCTGGGTGCTGATAGGCGGTCTTGATAACAACGGCGGCCGTCTCAAAGGTCTTACCCTGGCCAGCAAGGAATTGAAAAGGTTTCAGCAGATCGATGCCACCACGGCGCACTCAGACGTAGGACTGGATAGCCAGGGCCGCGAAGTGATCGTAATGCAAAACGTCCGCACTGATAATATCGATATGATCCCCCTAAACTGGTCGACTAGACCAGTCAGTGAAGACGGCAGCTATAAGAATACTGGTAGAAGTAAAATAGTTAGATTGAATTATGACAGCGAATCACCGATGGGATTCAACTCGGATATACATGTCTCATGCAATTATCCTGGCTATGCGCTCATCGGCACCAGCAGCGAGGCAGGCAGCAAGGATAAGAATTGGCTGGATCGCAAAATCATTCTTGTAAAACTCGATACTGCCCACACGAAGGCCGTGTACCTGACCCATCTCTACGGAACCAAAGGCAGCTACTGGGAAGAGACGCATGCGTCTATAACTCATGATGGTTCACGGGTAGTATGGGCCACCAACTGGGGGCAAAATGTAGGCAAAGAAAAGGTATTCATGATGGAACTTAAAATGCCGACAAAATGGACATCAAAGATCAAATGATGAAACAAATAAGCATAAGTAAGTGGATTGTAAGCATATGCTAAGATTGGCTGCCATCGTTGGCCCCACAGGGGTTGGTAAGAGTAAGATAGCTGTTCAAGTGGCCCGTGAGCTTAACGGGGAGATCATCTCATGTGATTCTATGCAGATCTACCGGGGCATGAATATTGGCACCGCCAAGATCACCGAAAGTGAGATGAACGGTATTCATCATCATGGAATCGATTTGATAGGCCCTGAGGAATCGTATTCGGTGACTGATTTTCAGAAACTTGCCCGCGACCTGATCGAGATAATAAATGACCGTGGCCGGTTGCCGATCCTGGTCGGGGGTACTGGATTGTATTATCAAGCTGTGGTGGATGATTATCAACTCCTTCCTATTCAAACCGACCATGATCTGCGGGAAAGACTCAATCAAGAGGCTGAGCTAAAGGGTAATGAATTCCTGCACCAGAGACTGCAGGCCATAGATCAACAAGCGGCAGAGAAGATCAATCCCAATGATAGAAAACGCATTGTGCGGGCTCTGGAAGTCATCGAGAAGACCGGACAGACCTTCTCCAGCCTCCAGCAGCGAAAGAAAGGCCAATATAGGCTGGCTGCGCATGGTTTGACCATGCCGCGGGAACTCATGTACAAACGCCTCGAAGAGCGGGTGGATAAAATGATCGCAGAAGGCCTTATTGATGAAGTTAAAGATTTACTTAGAAAAGGTTACGGACGGGAACTGAACTCCATGAAAGCATTGGGCTATGTTCAGATTATAAAATTCCTGGATGGGGAACAATCTTTGGAAGACAGTATTTTAGAGATAAAAAGGGATACTCGGCGGTACGCAAAACGCCAATTAACATGGTTCCGCAGGGATGACCGCATAAAATGGTGGGATTTGACAGACTATACAGAGGAGAAGATAACGGGTAAAATTTGTGAACATATGAGC
>JBLNAX010000062.1:0-40060 GCA_050259595.1 Acidobacteriota bacterium
CGATCATATCTTCCAATAGCTGGGGATATATGCATAAGGATGAATTGGTATGGGTTGGAGCATATAAAACAACTTTGTTCTTTTTGGCCCCCCTCAATGTCTTTCTCAGGGTAAATATCGAATCCAACTTAGGGTAACCGCCAATAAAGAGTTTCTCTCTTGGATAACCCTCCTCACTGAGTTTATCCACCCACTTCGGCCCAGAAACAAAAACAAAATCAAACTCTTTGACGTTACTTCCGGTCCGATAACGTTTATCTGAGATTCCATGTGGCAGAAACACCTTAATCCCCTTGTGGAATTGTACACTTTCCCGGTAATCCCCATCGCCAGGAATGAAAAAATGTACATTAACCACATTCTCAAGAGCAATCTCATTTACAAATGTGCCCTTAAGATAACAACGCACAGGATCGCTCATTTCTTTCATAACGTTCAAGTAAGCAGGTAAATGTCTCATAACAAAGTTTATCTGCATTTAAACACCCCAGTTGCTTAGATGAAATAGGCAAGAAATATCATAAGAAATTAGGCGAAATCATGATATATCTTCTCACTATAGGCTATGAAGTAGGCTTTTCAGAGGTTACATAATACTTAAAAAAGCCTGGATCAATATAGTATAGTAACTTAAAATCATTTCAAGATTTAACGGAATACACTAATTAAGAAGATTCGGACTTAGACTATAAGGAGATCGTTATTTTGAAAGTTATGTTTACCAATGAAGCACCATTGATAAAATACGGGTTAGCTGAAGGGTTTCGACAAGCAGGACATACCGTTAAAGTCATACAGGGCGAAACAGAACGGCTTTGGGGACAGCCCTTAGATGAGCAAAAAAGAAGACTGACAACCGCTTTAAAGGATTTCCGACCGGACATCATCTTTACCGAAGGACACCCTGGTTTCGAAGTCATTACAGTATGCGAAACCATAAAGAAACACAGTATCCCTCATTTTTACTGGGCTATAGAAGATCCGGTATCCACTGAACAATTATCAGTTCATTATGCTCGCTATGCAGATTACGTATTTACAACAACCAGGGAATGTATTCCCAGGTACAAATCTATGCGCAAGCCGGCGGAAACGCTGCTGTTCGGATGCAACCCGGAACTTCACCGTTTCACCGGTATTCAAAGGGAATACCAACATGACATAGTGTTGGTAGCCAGCAACTACTCTTCCCGATATAAGGAGGCGGGTTGGCTGGTAATGCCTCTGGTCAAGAAGAACTACAACATTAAAGTCTGGGGGCTATGGTGGGATGACACCAAACGCCCGGTTAATCTGCACAGTCACCCCAATGTTTATGGGGGATTGCTGCCGTATGAAGAGTTGGCCAAGGTCTATAGCTCAGCTAAAATAACATTAGGCATGAATTGCGACGATTCATCAATTACACAAACTTCAATGCGCCCTTACGAAGCTTTAGCATGCGGAGGAAGCCTGTATTTAGGCCATTATACCAAGGCTCAGAAAGCCATCTTTGGTGAACACATTTATCAAGCACACAATACCGAAGAAACTTTAACTTTGGTCAACAAGCTGCTGACGATGCCGGAAAAAGAACATCGAGAGAAAGCTCTAACGGCACAGAAGTATGTATACGAAAATCACAACTATCAATTGCGGGCTGAGCAGATTATAGCGGCTTATCGTAAAATATAATTAGCAAACTTTTAAAGGGTAATCAACTTAATGCCGCAGTTTCGTGCTTGCCCCGCGTCACAGACATTTCTTGTATCCAGAACAAACGGCGGATCTCCTTTTAATAGACCAGCCCAGTACGCTAAATCATGATAATTAATACCCTTCTGACGAGCCAAAATCAATACTCCCTGCGCATCTCTTAAGGCATCATCAAGTGTGTCAACTTTAAATGGATAATTAGACACTATCGCGGGGTCATAAGCTTTTATACAGGACCCGGCTTGCTCCAAATGCTTTATAACAGACAAACTCGGGCTTAGGCGATCATCATTGGAGTAATCCTTCATGGCCAGGCCAATAACCGCTAAACAGGCTTTATCACGCGGTATGGTCAATTGTTGTAACGCTAGTTCGGCGACATGTGCTGGAACATTATCATTAATCCGGCGGGCTGTGGAAAGTAGCTGCAGATTGAGACCCAATTCTTTAGCAATGGGCAGCAAGTAATATAGTGCATTAGGCAGACAGTATCCCCCTACACCGGGCCCTGGTTCCAACAATTTCACTCGTGGATGCGTGTTAGCCAGCCTTATTATTTCGAAAACGTCCAGGTTAATGCTCCTGGCAACCCTGGCAAACTCCTGAGCCATAGCTATATTGACATCACGCGAGATGTTCTCCATAACCTTGGCGGTTTCCACTACCTCAATTGAACTGCCCACAATAATTATCGCCTCAGATACAATACTGGTAAGTTCGATTGCCCGCTCGATGCTCTCTCTATCGGTTCCCGCCACCAGGGTCGGCACCCCGGCTATCTCCTGAAACGCCTTGCCCTCGGCGATTCTCTCGGAAGAATAGCCGAGGAAGAAGTCTTTTCCCGCCACTAATCCCGATTCATCAAGGATAGGCCGGATTGTAGAATTTGTTGTTCCCGGCACCAGCGTACTTTTAATAAGTACCAAATCACCTTTTTTCAAGCCTCTGGTTATCGTTCGAGCGACCTCCAGAATTGCCGACATATCCGGCTCCCCTTCACTAATCGGCACTCCCACAGTTACTATTATATTTGAACATTCCGCAAGTGCTGTTCTGCCATCCGTCACAGCCTGAAAACGGCCAACCGACAGCTCTTCATTAAGAATTGAGGATATACTTTTATCACCATAATGTTCAAGATGGCTAGTGCGACCATGGTTAATGTCTGCTATCAGTTTCTCGTTGGTGTCCACCCCGATTACCGTGCAGCCGCGCATAGAATAGCTGAGGGCCAGGGGCAGCCCGACAAAGCCCAATCCGAATACACAAATCTTCTTCAAAACTACTATTCCTCCCCAAAACTTACCCACATCTCAACCAAGTTTATTGCTGACAGAAAGCTTAGACGAAGTGCAGAACTGCGCCAGCTTTGATATAATGCAATTTTTGTTTATAAGCACGCTAGTGGTTTAGATGGAATAGGTTATCTTCCCAATATAGGCTATGAAATAGGTATATTAGAGGTGTTCTCAACTTGATAAAAGCCAGGATTTAGGCGGGCAGAACATATAGTTAGGGCATAATACAAACTATTGATGTATTTATTATTTATCATCGTCGTTCCCATCAAAACTAGTGTTATTGGCGGCTCTCTCCTATTACCCCCAACATATATTGATATAAAATATTTAACTCAACCAGGCTTGCTTTATATGATCAAGCGAATCAAACAAGGAGGTGAACCAGTGAAATTTATTTTTACCAATTCGAAGCCTTCAATAGTTCACGGATTGGGTGCCGCTCTTGCTCAATTAGGTCATGTTGTTAAGATCGTCGATCTTGGTGGACTGTATAACGAAAACCATAATGCACTCGAAGAATTACTTACCGACATGAAACCTGATTACGTGATAAGCTCAGGCGGTTGGGGCAAGCTGAATGAAATATTGTTCCCGGACCTCAACGAGCAAGACATCCCTCACATTTTTTGGGCTACTGAAGATCCTCCTTATTTTAAAAATCTTTCCCTGTCATATGCCCATGATTCGAAATATGTTTTCACGACAGCAGCTGAGTGTATTGAACGTTATCATCAGTTAAGTATTAACGCCAATATAATGATGTTTGCCTGTTTACCTTCTTTTCACCATCAAGTTGCACCGAATAAAAATTTCATGCATGACATCATATTCGTGGGTAATCCTTACAGTCAATTTAAGGCGCGTGTGGATGGCACTAAGAACATTCTAATGCCGCTAATAGGTCAGAATTATGATGTGAAAGTATTCGGGCTCGATTGGTGGATCGATAAATCCAGTCCTTTAACAATTCCCGAACGACTTTATGGCAGCGGGATTACTTATGAAGAAATGCGAACCGCTTATTCATCCGCAAAAATAGTCCTTGGTTTGCATTCTGTCGATACTTCTTCCACCATGATGAGCGTTCGTACATTTGAAGTTCTGGGGTGTGGCGCCTTTTATCTCACCCAGTGGACACCGGCTATTGAAAATTTATTTCAAAACCATAAGCACCTTGTATGGTCAAAAAGCTCCGAAGAAACGCTAGAACTCATTAATTATTATTTAGCACACCCGATAGAAAGGTCGAAAATTGCTAAACAAGGTCAAGCTGAGGTCTATGCCAATCACACTTATATCCACCGGGCTAATGACATGCTCCAAGTTATAAAATAAGCGACAATTTTCAAGTACAGGGCAGTAATGCAGAACAAAAAACCTCTCGATTCAAAAGGAAAGACACCGTCATAAAGGCAGACCAAGATAGTAATTTTAAACCGTTTCAAGATTCAACGGAATAAACTATTTAAGAATGCCATAGATTCGCATCTAGATTAAACCTGGTGGGTACCATTCTTAGAATTCCGAAATCCGAACGAAAAGAATGAGCAGAATTGGCGCAGGCAGAAGTGTATGAAAAACATACGGTTGCACGCCGAACAGATATTAGCGGCTTTCCGTACGTTATAATTAGCAATCTTTCAAAGAGTAATCAACTTAATGCCACTATACTGGGGTAGAAAGGCCGGTAGGTCTTAAATAATCCAAATTAGGAGGTACCGATGTTGGCTCTTACTTTTCTTTATCCTCCAACTATCGAATTCGAATGGTTGGTGCAGCGGCCTCAACAGTTAATGACGGCATTTGCTCAGCTCGGCAACAAAGTTGTGTATATGAATCCAACTGCCAATGAACAAAAAGCCAAGCGCACACAACGCCCCCTCCCTAACCTCTATGTGCTTAATGGGCAGGACCCGCATCAGTACTTGCAGCAAAAACCTGTATATTATTTCAGCTGTACGGCGCATATAGAACATGCCGCACAGTATGATCCTTCGTTGGTGGTTTTCGATTTCCTTGATGAGGCTGTGGAAGAGTTCGAGATGTGGTCAAAATATAAAACAAAAGCACTTAAAAAGTCCGATTTAGTTATAACAACGTCAAAAAAGCTGTTGCAGCAAAGTCTATTGTCTAATCCCAACACAGTGATGGTGCCGAATGGCTGTGATTATGCGTTTTTTTCACAAGCACAAAAACAGATCTTTGAAGTTCCCCCTGATATGTGGAATATCAGGCACCCAATTATAGGCTATCACGGAGCTGTTGCCAGCTGGTTGGACTTTAGCCTGATTCGCAAGATTGCTCGGAATTTCCCCGATTACAGTCTCGTCATGGTCGGTCCCTTATACAATGTCAGTGAAGTTCCCCAAGAGCCAAATATTCACTGGTTAGGCCTTAAGCCTTATCACGTGCTTCCGGCTTACGCTCAACAGTTTGATGTGGGCATCGTGCCTTTTCGCATCTCCCCCATGACCGAAGCGGTTAATCCCATTAAAATGTGGGAGTACCTCGCAGCCGGTTTGCCGGTTGTGTCTACAGCTTTACCGGAAGTAAAAGATTTTCCCGAGGTTTGCTTTTCCCGCAATGACAAAGAGTTCTTAGATAATATTAAAGATTGTCTTATTAATGATTCGCCTGAAAAACGTCAGGCTCGGATAAACCTGGCACATGATAATAGCTGGACAACCAGAGCGCAAAAAATCTTAGAATCAATACACAAGATACTGAATGAAAAAGCCATTAAAAAATCCAGCAGGAAAATAAGCGCAGGCAGTCAAAGAGCCAAATCCGCTGCTTCATTTGCGTCCGAAAGATTAATTGTACAGAACAATCTACAAACAAGTAAAGGTATATTCCTACATATCGATACTATGCGCTCGGACAAAAACAAAATACGGTAAAGAATAGATGTTTAATCTAGCCTCGGAGTTCTGCTCCAACATTTTTAAACTCTTGCCCCCCTCAAGCAAATCATCTTGTAGCAGGCAACAAGCAACTCGTACTTTCACCCTTAATGAACTGGGCAGATGAAACGGACAAAACGGGCAGCCCGCCTATGCAGCGGTTGACGGAGTCATTTATGATATTACATATCAAGGGTACTTCAGATTGTAGTCAAGATCGCAGGCGTATGACGGGAGTGAAGATAAAGGCGTGAGGAAAGCCCGTGATTGAGGCGTACTTGACGTACGTTGATTGACCGGGGTTTCCATTTCGCTTTTGTCATACGCCTGGAGCACCTGAATCAAGGGTGCTTTTACTATTCTTGATAAACCGGATCACTCATGGACAGTTTTAAGATGATTGAATTCATTTAAGAACAATTGAGGTATGGTAATATCAAATAAATAATTGTTGTTTTGTGGCCTGGCTCACAGAATAAATACGTATGGTCGGCTAAGCTTAGTATTAGTAATGCAGATTCGGAGGTGGTTGCCAATTTGACAGATACAAATACATTCTATTATCAATGTGATTGATTAGATATGAGGGACATTAGCAGAGAAGGAGAGATATCGATGACCACAAAGAAATCCAACCCCGTCAAAGCCTTGATACTGGCACTGGCACTGCTCCTATTAGCCGTTCAGCCGGCCATGGCCATCCAATTTGTAGTTCCAGGAGGTTCGGTCCTGCCCACCAAGATTTTCCCTGATGCACCAACCGGTGTTAAAGCCAGCGGTAAATTAGATTTAGTTTCAGGCATTTATGTCAAAGTTGCCTGGACCAATCCTGGCAGCAGTGACGCGTGTTTCACGATTGAAAGAAAAGCTGGTTCAGGTAATTACTCTGAGATCGGCACTACCAGCAACGGGATACACGAATTTAAGGATAAAGATAACCTCGCCGGCAATACCAGCTATACATATCGTGTAAGGACGGTTGTTCAAGGCTCAACACCTGTTTACTCAGCGTACAGCAATGAAGCTTCGTTTACGCTGTTAGGCCCCCCCAACGGCGTTACGGCAGGAATAGATAACAGCGGATATCTAAATGTTAACTGGCAGTACAGCTATAACTCAACCGGCATTATGTTCTTTGTAATGGTTGGCAATGGACAAGAGTGGGTACCCATAAACCAAAACACGCCTAGTAGTACTACTTCTTATAAATACAATTTCGGCGACGTCCCCCCGGGCACTTCTTATCAAGTGGCAGTCATGGCTATGAACAACAATAATAGTATCTCGCAGTTTTCCAACATCGTCAGCGTAACCATGCCTGATCTTCAACAGCAGTCGCAACAAAACCAGCAACAGGATCCGCAGCAAAACCAATCCCAACAGTCGCAATCCCAGCAAAATCAAGGTCAAGTGCAAACCTCGGGCAATAACCCAGGAACATCATCATCAAAAATCGTCATTCAGCTGTTCCTGGGCAAGAAAGCTTTTGATGTCAATGGAACTGTGGAACAGATGGACGCCGCGCCTATTTCTAAATGGGGCCGCACCTTACTGCCGGTGAAGTATGTAGCAGATGCTCTAGGAGCTGATGTCCAATGGGACCCGACCGAAAAGAAGGCAACTATCAGCATGAACGGGCAAACCATAGAAGTTTGGGCCGGGAAAAATATTGCCCGCATTAACGGAAGCAATGTGGTGATTGATGCTCAGAACCCTCAGGTAAAAGGCATCACCGTACCCCCAGGCCGGACTATGCTGCCGCTGCGATTTATCGCGGAAAACCTGGGTTGTGATGTGCAGTGGGATCCTAATTTGCAGAGGGCAACCGTTACTTATCCAAAATAGACTAAATCAATTCATCGGGAGGGAAAAGCATGATCAACAAAAAGAATATCTCATTGACTCTGGTTTTAATCATGGCGGTCCTTTGTTTGGCAATAAGCCCCGGATTGGCAGCCACTCTCAATATCCCGTCTACGAATAATAAGAGTGTTGATAACACAAAATTCGTGCCTTCTACTAACACCAGTAACTCAATCTATGCCAGGAAGGATCTAAGTGTACAACTGCCCAAGACAATGCTTCCCACTGTCTTCATTGCAGCACCAGCCGGGCTGACAGCACAAGTCGGCAATGTCGTAAAAGTAAAGCTGGTATGGACTGATAAATCTAATAACGAAACCAAGTTTATCATAGAAAGAAGGCAAGGAATAAAACCATTTACCACTATTGGTACTGTAGGCGGCAATGGCATTAAAAAAGATGTACTGATCACCTATTATGATATCAACCTTCCGGTCAGCGGAACTTATACATATCGGGTAAAAGCTGTTGGTAAAGGTACATCAACTTCCGCCTACTCGAACACTGCATCTGCCAAAGTTGCATTTACAAAGAAGGTTATCAAGTATCATATTGGACAGACTACCTGTTATGTCAATGGTAATCCCATGACCATGGATGCCGCTCCGGAGATAAAGAACAACGTCTGCTTTATTCCCATCAGATGGCTTTGTGAACCTCTGGGCGCGACATCTGCCTGGGATCAAGCCCTGCAAAAAATCACCATGAAACTATATCCGAACAAAGTTGAAATGGTCATCGGCAGCCCCACCGCCAAAGTAAACGGCATCGACAAGCCGATGGGCGGAAATGCCGACGCAGCTCCATATATAAAGGATGGCCGGGTTATGATACCGATATCGTGGTCGGCTGGGTTCCTGGGATGCTCTACCAGTTACAACGAAGCTCTAAATGAGATGACTATTACTTCTCTATTGCCAATTAATTAAAGTTTAAATACTTAGATACATTACGATCTAGGTTAGACATAGCATGGCCGCCAGGAATATTGGCGGCCTTTTCTTTACACACAAAAAGCACCCTTTTCCGGGTGCTTTTCAAATGATACCATTCAGTTTTACACTGACTCCTTTTTGCCTTCGTCCTGCCTGGCAAGGTATTCTCTTATGATCATGCGCACCAGGGCGCTGCGTGAGATCTGGTTTTCCTTGGCCAAACGTTTGATTAGATCGACCTGGACTTTGGTCAGATAAAAAGTGGCATGTTCGAATTTGTCTGTAGCCATTTTAACCCCCTCCCCCTGCTTTTAGTGCGGCACTTTGCTGGAAAATTATTAATGCTGTTACCTAATTATATGAAAAAGTACAGGGCAGGGTTACTGCGCGGGGTAGTCCTTCACCATATTTTGTTATTTGTTTTATTGCATGAATCCTTTACAAAAAACCTTCCAAAATGCGGTCCAACTATGGAGTTCCGCGGGCAAACTCTTGATGCTGGTCAAGGCGGGCCACGGATGCCCTCGCCCGGAGGGCTGGTTTATTTTCAAGTACCACACTTGGTGGCCAATAGACGAGCTAAGTCCTGAACATTTTCGTTGCCGCGGCTGACTACATCGCTGAGAACCCGCTGCACATCACGATCACCGGTCTGCTGGCTGAAACGGTATACCTGTTCATTAAGATGGCGCTGCAAATTAGCTATTTTCCTTACATGTTCCTTAATAAGAAGTCTCTGTTCTTGTTCTGATGTCACCGGTTCATACCTCCCCGGATGGAAGGGGAGACCGGGGCCTCCCCCCGTTTTCTAAAATAAAGCCCGGCCTAAGCCAGGCACACGAGATCTGCTTAGCAGTCGGTTTCCGGGTCGAGTTCGGCATAAACAACGATGTCATGGAATTTTGTAAGTTTATCAATTATATCAACAAAGACCCTAAGTGATATGCAGGTTCCGGGTACAGACGTAGGCAGGAAGCAGGGGCTGCCAGGATCTTCGCAAGGCCCAAGGATCTCAGCTTCAAAGCTAAAGTTTTTCAGAATGACCTTAGATGTCTCTACTTCGTCTTTAAACTCTTGTGGACTTAGCGGGGGCTCAAAGTCTTCCAGTGGAATGCTCTTACTAAAAGTAAAGCCTTCCAGGGTAACGATTTCGAAAGTGCCCGGGGTCTCACCGACGACAACTATCAGGACTACATTGAATGCCAAGCTTACTTTCACTCTATGATTGCCAACAAATGACTCTTCGGCCGATATCAATTGTACTTTGATATCGTCAATAAGGGTGATCTTACCGCCAACATCCTCTTCTGGAATGCATATGACTTCATCCAGAACTTTTTCCTGGCGTTGAATATTCTTGGCTTTGACTACTTCGGCAAATAAGTCGAGCCGGCATGGGTAATCACAAATCAATCCCATTTTCTTATCCCTCCTTTTCTTGTGAAATCCATGACCTCCTATATGTTTATTGAGGGATGTGGTATGGCGTATTTCTAAGACATATTATGAGACGCGACACCGAAGTGTGATTAACCCGCATATCTTTCTTTTACATTAAAGCTATTTTCTTGTCTGCTTTATGTATGGGGACACACCTCGATGCTTCCGCTAGTGCTTTAGCCCCCCGATGAATAAGGAATGTTGCCGGCACCGAAATCACCTTGATGCTTCCGCGAGCACTTCAGCTCCATGGGGATAAAGGAATGTCCCCCATCTAGTTAGCTCTGGAAATAAAAAGACCTGTTCTTGATCGAACAGGCCCGGATTGTAGACAAAGTGCAGACTGTCACTTGATGTGAATGGGCATTGCGAGTTCATTAATGTCTTTGAGTTGATTTATTGACCCGTTCCCACCACCGGGTCTGCAGCTGATATGCCCCGGCAATGGTATTGGTCATGTCGGGAGATGCCCCGGCATTTTGCATGAATTCTTTCTCGGCGTCCAGCGCACCTGATTCTTTCTCCAGGCTGCCTGCCCCGGCGCCATATGTTGAGATCTGAGTAAGATGCCTGGTTTCATGACACAGCCAGCAGGGCATCAAATATTGCTTAAGCTCATCGCTGACGCTGTTGCTTGTGTAGACCTTATCAAATGCCCCAGAATTTACGTGTATTATCCCTTCCCCAGTCCCGGGTTCGACCCAACAAGCCACATTTTCTGTGGGCGGGCTCGAATCATATCGGACTTCTGTGACATACTTACATATTTCTTGGTAATTGGCGGGTGATTTGCCTTCAATCAAACCCAGAGAGTTATGTATGACTTTTTGAAATTCGGCAGGGCCTTGAATGCTCGGTTCACTGGCAAACATCTTCAATGTTGAAGCAGGGTCCGACATGGCCCGAAATGCCAGCCACATGAGTGCTAATATAGTAATTAAGAAACCTATATATTTCTGATTCATTAAACCCTCGTTATATAAGATAGATAAATAATAGCACTTAAAATGACAGCAGTTAAAGCACTTTGATTATGACACATAAGATATATACAGGTGGAAAACAAGCGGTACGATCTCTGGAGGCAAAGATAGATATGGCGGATAATACGGCAGGTACGAGGGGAAACATATATAACATCCTGGAGGTCAAGCACCTGCAAACAAAAAGTAAGGCCGCTTAAAGCGGCCTACTTGTGAGCACCTGCTATTTTGATTTCTTGAGCCTCGTCTTGTTCGTCGCAGATATAGAGTTCAACAGTCTCGGTCAGTACATCAGCGTAACTGTAAGAAACTCTTCTTTCTACTTTGCGCTCGTTGATCTTGACTATAAAGATATTTGGGTAGGTGGATTCTAGAACGCCCTCTCGCTCTATTATACGGTTCCTGCCCCGGTTAGCCTTTAATCGGATGCGGCTACCTACAAACGAATCCAGGTCTTGCTTGATCTCCGATATCGCTCTAGGAGATTCCAAACGTATCACCTTCTTATTCATTTATCCACTAAATTATACTCCAGTATATCCATTACGTCAAGGTCAACGTAATAGTTTAGTAGATTGCTGAAATATTGTCAATGGGTCCGCAAATTTTATTTTCGTACTTTTTCTACTTAGTATACCGGTCAGCTACCTTGGATGCACCGCATGAATATGGCTTTATACAAGCATCGAAGCCGCTTCCGACCACCATTCCTATGATATCCTTCACTAATTCTTTGGTTTCGCCATGCGTCCCAACATCTAGATGTATTTCGACTTTCATCGCTTCCTGGCCTTTAATCGTCATACACTGCAGCAGCTGGTCGGCTAGGTCCAGACTAAGACTGGCCTCATAAAAAATCCGCTGGCGCAGACTGGTGATCCTGCGATCGTAACGGCGATTGTAGTAGTAGCGGGCCCCTTTGCCTACCCGGTGCAGGATGATGGCAGATACGAAGCAGCAGGCGCTTTCGCGGGATTGGGAATCGGATCCTACGATCAGCTTATACTGATAGCTATGATCCTCGTTGATGTACTCAAGGATGTCATCTACAACCTGTTCCAAAGTCAGCTTGCCGCGGGTCGGGCTGTGAAAGAACATATTCCTTCCCCCATTCAACATAGCTTATTGGCGATCCTGGCAAAATCATCAACGGTCAATGTTTCACCCCTACGCTGGGGATCTATATTCAATCCAGAGAGAATGATCGGGGCTTGCTCCCGGCTTACTCCCTCAATTCCGGACAGAACATTGGTCATGGTCTTACGGCGTTTCTGAAAAGCTTCCCGGACTATCTTTACAAACAATTCATCGTTTTTTAGCTGCACTCGAGGTTCTTTCAGGGGAATCAACTTAATGACCCTCGAATCCACATCCGGAACCGGATAGAAACAGTTACGGGAAACCTTGGTCACGGGCTGAACATCGGCCCGCCAAGCTACCATAACTGTCAATAATCCATATTCCTTGGTACCAGGTTGAGCTAGCAGCCGGTCGGCCACTTCTTTCTGCATCATCAGTACAGCATGTTCGATCATATAGTGGTGCTTCAATATCTCAAAGATAATCGGACTAGTTATATAATATGGCAGGTTGGCACAGATTAAGTACTTATTATAAGGCGGTACAGGCTGCAGATCTTTTTCCCAATCAACCTTAAGAATGTCTCCTTGAACTAAGCGGACGCGAGGCTGCTCCTGAAATACCTCTTGTATCACCGGCAGCAAGCGGTTATCGATCTCCACGGTGATCACCTGCCCTGCCTGTTCCGCGAGCATTAATGTCAGTGCCCCCAGCCCAGTGCCGATTTCTAAGACGGCATCAGCCGAGGTCGGGCCACAGCCGTCAACGATCTTGCGGAGGATGTTCTTATCAACGAGAAAGTTCTGCCCCAGTCCCTTTTTGGGATGTAATCCATACCGTCTAAGCAAACTGGTTACACCCTGAATAGAGGCGTTTTCCAATAGTCCATCCTCACTTATTCTCAAACTACTCTTATTGTACATTAAATTACCAAGAAAATAAAAAACCCGGGTGGTGTTCCCAGGTTTTCAATTAGCCGTTATTTCACTGTTGGAGCTATTCTTCTGGTCAGCTCGGAGATTTCAGTAGCAAAGCTTTGAACTGGTTTGCCAGATATAACTCCCCGGGCTATGTCTTGGATTCTCTTCACAAGGTCGGGATTAGTGGTGACCAGCACCCTTGTTACGCGCTTGTCAGTCTTCTGCAGCCGGGTGGTGACATCTCTCTTGATCATGTCGGTCCTGGTTCCCTTAACGGTTGTATCCAGAGTAAGTCCTACCATGGCTGTTACGCGATTGTTAGCCGGCTGCACTACAACTGTTGCCGAGCGGACCCCTTTTACCTTGGTCGCTTCATTGGTCAGCCGGTCAGCTAGTTTACGGCTCTCGGATACGCTCATCGGTCCGACTGGTTTGAGCGCTGGTTTTGTAACAGTATTAGGCGGGGTGGTAGTACGCGGGGTCATTGGAGTAGTAACTCCGTTTCTAGGCGTTGTGGTCGGTGGTGTCACCGGCTTTTTGGATGCCGTGCCACATCCCCCAATGGTCAATGCCGAAAAAACAAGAGTTAAAGCCAGGATTGAGCCCAATAGTTTACGCAAATGATCACCTCCTCTTGCTTTTTTAGTGTGCTGCATCTGTATGTCTTCTAACCCTGGCAATTGAAGACAAAAAAAGAGGCTCCTCATTCGGAGCCTCTTTAAAGTGCCTCAATTAATTTAATACATATACTTTGACTGTTCGTCGTCCCCATTTGGTACACTGGCCTAGAGTCTCGAGGAACACGTCGAGTTTATTGCCCTTGATAGCACTGCCACGGTCCGCAGCTTGTGCAAAGCCATATCCTTCAATGTATAGTTTCGAACCTAGCGGTATTACCCGGGGATCGACCGCTACCAAACCAACCTTTGGTGTCAGCCCACATGCCGTGCGATGTCCGGTATAGGTGTAAGCAGTCGATGATACCTGGATCGCGCGTGCGAAATTGAGTCTAAGGCCACCACGTGAGACCGAAGTGATAACACCCATAGCTACCACCTTATCAACCGGCTTTTTAACGATCTCAGCCTTCAGGACTTCACGCCGGATCTCGACCCCATCATGGTATGTAATCTTGATCGTTTCGAGAGCAACCCCCGGTTTACCTTTGCTGACCGTACGGGTAAGGCCTTTTTCCAGGAAAGAATCACTGGTGCTTACCATACGGTATGGTATGGGTGTCTTCTCGTTGACCACTTTTTCCAGAACCCTAATCACTTTAATGGTTTGACCATTTTGTGTCATGCTCTGGAGATCAGCGGAAACTTTGTCGCTGGGACCTACGATCACTCCGGCCGCATCCAGTACTTGAGCAACTTTGACTGGTATGCTCAATACCTCCTGCACTTTGCCGTCAGCAACCACCTTAACCGGAAATGCCCTTGTTATCTTGATGATCTGTTCTTCCTTTATTTCCGCATTAAGCCCCGGTTCAACGACGTCTTTGGTGTGTAACGCAATATTCTGTTCTTTAAGAACTTCACCTACAGATCTTTTGAATGTAGTGGTTTCGATAGTTTTGTCATCAACCTTGACCACAACTGTCTTTTCCAGGCAGAAGTAAACGCCTACGAGAAGCATGACCATCGCTAGGCCTGCTCCCAACAGCTGTAGCCTCCTGTCTCCCAAGTACAGCATTACCCAACTCCCTTCTTGGCAATATTATTTTAAGTGGGCAAAGACCAATAAGTCAAACCAATATTGTCGTTTATTGTTTTTCAATACTTTATTTTACATTCTGGCGTTTGGTTCACTACTAGAATTATTATCTCTTTATTTAATGGATATTCAATATGGGAAAATTTAGCATCATGAAATGCAATAAAAACTTGGGGGTTTGAACGACAGGCCATCAATAAGCCTATTTTGGACACCGCAATGTGGAATTTGTTTCACAATACGGAAATAAGCCCGGAAGGGTGGCATCATATTCCAGCGGCTCCATTTAAATGTTTGGTTATTCCCACTTATTGGCAGAAATCATCTAGTCAGTGGGGACCTTGATTACTTGTCCGGTATAGATCAACGATGGCCGGTGGATCTGATTCATCTTGGCGACTTCGGGATAGCGTGTTGGTTTGCCTAACATGCGCTTACAAATAAGCCACAGGCAGTCCCCTCTAACAACAGTGTATATCTTAGAATTCTTGTCGCCAGATGATAGGCTGGAACTGGATGAGGGTTCCGACGTGTTTTCATCATATTCAACATAGACCGGCCTTTTCCCAATATCAATGCCAGTAGAAGCTATGCCTGAAGTTCTTAAAGGAACCATAGGAAGGATCGACTTGCCCGACACATTACGAGGCGGCTGGAGCTTAACCGTAGATGGTTCTGGGGCAGTCAGAGCTTGAGTATCTTTAACTGGTCCTGCCAGTGCTTGATCATTGGTTATTGATGTATTAGGCTTGACCTGCATCGTTTCCGGTTGAGGAGCCAAATGCTGAGGCTGTGCCGAATCAGTCTGGGCAACTTTGGGGCTGCTGCTGGTAGAAACCGGGCGATTGGCAATGCTCCATGCGGTATAGCCAACCAGTGCGATTGCCGCAAAGCCAAGGGCCAGCGGGACAACATTGATCCTCCGAGGCTTCAGTTCTTCTCTCGCCGACTGTTGTTGTATCTTCAAGGGTAGATCATTTTTTTTTACTTGAGGAGTAAAAAGGCGCCCTCCGCTTTCATAAGGAACCGGGGATAGCTCGTCTTTATACCATCCGAAAATCCCGGACTTTTTTGCAATGGGATCGGTCACATAGGCGATCTGCCAGGGTTCAGGAAATGAACTTTTGTGCAAAAACACATCGTATTTGGACAGAAACACTCCATACCCAGGATGTGTATGGAACCAACCTACTATCTTCATATCAGGGAAATGCTTCTCGCGCGCGCTGTCTATGTAGTCCCAGGATTTCTTGGTGAAGGTAACATTGGTCTGGGAGTTGCCCATGTACTTCCCTTCAATAGCGGCCTGCACACTAACCAAGTAAGATCCGTTCAGTATGTTATAAGTGCCCAGCAAAACACCGCCCAACTCACGGTCCAGGTCAGTATGGGCAAATTCCTCTATAAAAGCGGCAACATCCGGCTCCAAATGAACAAGAACTTCGGTACCCGTCTGACCCTCATGCTCATAACGGCTAACGATCCGGACATCCGGGGTATCGCTTTGAATAGGCCTAGCTTCACCGGCCATTAGTGCCTAACCCTCCAAAAAACTCGAACTAAAAAATCACACAACAAGTGCCCTTAAGTAATTAGACATATCAGGCTATGATTCCTCTATTGACCCGCGCCATTAAGTTATTTGATTCCAAACGCCCGCTTGGTATTCAAACTGGTAGTGTAGGCCACTTCCTCAAAGCTTTTGCCGCGCAGCTCCGCCAGTTTCCTGGCAACTTCCCTAACGTACAGAGGCTCGTTGCGCTTGCCCCGGAATGGCTCAGGAGTCAAATATGGACAATCAGTTTCGATCAATATCTTCTCCAGCGGTATACATGATGCCACTTCCGCTGTTTTCTTGGCATTAGAAAAGGTCAACGGTCCAGCAAAGGATATGTAAAAACCTTCCTTCATGATCTCTATTGCCAGTGGCACATGCCCAGAATAACAGTGCATGATCCCGCCATTGGCACCAGCCTTTTCCTCCTTGATGATGTCCAGCACTTCGTCATGGGCATCGCGATCATGGATGACTACCGGTTTGCCCACTTCCTTGGCCAGACGCACCTGGGCCCGGAAAGCCTTACGCTGCAGTTCCGGCTCGGAAAGATTACGGTAAAAATCAAGACCCATTTCTCCAATCGCCACAACCTCGGGCAGCCGGGCCATTTCCCAGAGATCGGCCATGACTCGGTCATCGAGGCTCTTAGCGTCGTGGGGATGCACTCCAGCTACCACCTTGATCTGTTTGTGCCGGCGGGCCAGTTCCAGTGCTTCTTTAGAAGACTCGAGATCATAACCCACACAGACCATCATTTCTACACCGCCAGTGTGTGCTCTTTCGATCACCTCTTCTACATCCTGCTGAAAACGCTGGTCCTGCAGGTGGCAATGAGAGTCGATCACGGTTGCAGAAGGTGCCTGGCCGTTTCTCATTTAACTTTACTCCCGGAAGGAATATCGTCAGGCATAGTGACCACAACCACCCGTTCGCCGGCTGTTGCAGCCAATATCATGCCATGGGATTCGACTCCCCGCAGCTTAGCCGGCTTCAGGTTAGCCACCAGGATCACTTTCTTGCCGACCAGTTCTTCAGGGGTATAATGCTGGGCTATACCTGATACCACGGTTCTCTCTTCTTCCCCCAGCTTGACTTTAAGAATCAGTAGTTTGTCCGCCTTTTCCATCTTCTCGGCGGCAATGACTTCCGCAACCTTCAGCTCCATGCGGGCAAAATCCTCGATCGAGATCATTCCGGCATCCTCAGCCTTAGGTTTTTCAACTGCTGGCTCTGTCACTTTCTTCTCCGCCTCCTGCTTTTTGGCTGCTTTTTCTATTTTCTCGGCTTTTTCCTCGGTTTCTACCCGGGGAAACAAGTTCTCGCCTTTGTTGACCTTGACTCCTGGCCTGGCGACTCCCCATTTACGGGCTGCGTCCCATTCGAGGTTCTGTTCATCGGCAAAAAATCCATATTGTTGGTTGACGCGCTCGGGCAGAGTAGGCATAAATGGGGCCAGAGCGATGGTAATTATGCGAATGGCCTCAGCCAAATTATAGAGTACGGTACCCAGTCGCTCCTTCTGAGCCGGATCTTTGATCAATATCCAGGGTGCAGTCTCGTCTATATATTTGTTGGCGCGGTTGACCAGTTTCCAGAGTGCATTGACAGCGCCGGAGTAATCCAGGCGGTCGAGCAGTCTTTCACAATCAGCCACTGCCTGCTCTGCTGTGTTTTTCAGATCATCATCGAGCGGGTCGGTCCCGACCGGTGCCGGCAGTATACCCTCAAAATAGCGTTCGATCATGGCCGCCGTGCGGCTTACCAGGTTGCCCAGGTCATTGGCCAGCTCAGTGTTGGTGCGCTTGACCAGCATTTCCTCAGAGTAAACCCCATCACTGCCAAAGGTCAGTTCTTTCAGCAGGTAATAGCGTACAGCGTCCACTCCATATTTGTCCACCAGCACTATAGGGTCCACCACATTGCCTTTGGACTTGGACATTTTTCCGCCTTCCAGCAGGATCCAGCCATGGCCAAAAACATGTTTGGGGATCGGGAGTCCGGCCGCCATTAGGATGATAGGCCAAATCACGGTATGGAAGCGCACGATGTCCTTGCCCACGAGGTGCACATCAGCCGGCCAGTAGCGCTCAAATTTTTCCTGATCAGCTCCATAACCTATCGCGGATATATAATTGGTCAAAGCGTCAAACCATACATATACTACATGGCCCGGAGCAAACGGCACCGGTATGCCCCATTCAAAAGTGGTCCGGGTGACACACAGGTCCTCTAGACCACCCTTGATAAAATTCACCATTTCATTCCGGCGCAGCTCGGGTTGGATGAAATCAGGATTGTCTTCTATATGCTTTAGAAGACGATCCTGGTACTTGGACATGGCAAAGAAGTAACTTTCCTCTTTCAAAAGCTCAACCGGCCGCCCACAGTCTGGACAGTTGCCATTATCAAGCTGACGTTCAGTAAAATAGGTCTCACAAGGTGTGCAGTACCAACCTTCGTATGTAGACTTATAAATGTCACCCTGTTCATAAATCTTCTGAAAGATCTTGTAAACCGTTTGTTTGTGTCTCTCTTCAGTGGTTCTAATGAAATCATTGTTGCTGATTAACAGTTTTTTCCAAAGGCGTTGAATGTTTTCGACAATGCCGTCGACATATTTCTTGGTTTCGACTCCTTTTTCACGAGCGACTCTTTCGATCTTTTGTCCATGCTCATCAGTACCAGTCAAATAGAACACATCAAAGCCCTGCATCCTTTTGTAGCGCGCACTGCAGTCTGCAGCCACGGTTGTGTATGCATGACCAATATGCAGATTGTCGCTGGGATAGTAGATCGGGGTCGTAATGTAGAATTTACCAGCTTTGCTCATTATCCAGCCCTCCGTCTTATATGAATAGCCCACTCTGCGCGGGATTTTACACTCTTGTAATAGTTTGCCCCAAGTAGCTCTAAAAATAAAGTCTATTGACATAGGAATACAAAATTAGTTACAATTCGCAAAAAGCGTGTCCCTTTTTGTTGAAAAAAGGCTTGACTATATCTGCCAGCTTTGGTACTGTTTTTCTTAGGAGAATACGTAACATATATTTTATTTAGGAGGTTATGGCAAATGATGAAGTCTACTGGTGTTGTCCGCAAAGTGGACGAGCTGGGCCGTATCGTAATTCCCATCGAACTCCGTCGAACCATGGGGATTGAGGAAAAGGACGCTCTGGAGATTTACGTGGACAATGAAAAAATCATCCTCAAGAAATACGAGCCTGCATGCATTTTTTGCGGCAATGCTGAGGATGTCCAAAACTACAAGGGCAAGAACATCTGTAAAAATTGTCTGACTGAAATAGCCAAAGCTGTTGGCTAACAGTCTTTATTAGTATTCTTTAATTCGACAATGTGATTGTAGATGTCTCCTCTTCTAACATCATATTCAAGGGCCTTCATTCGGAGGGCCTCTTTTTTTTCTGTACCTTTTGCTATCAATTCCAAGGTCTCATGAGCTATTTCTTCTATGGATCTTTCCACACGGGTAATGACTGCCCCCTCCACCACCACGGTTATTTCGCCTTTGGCCGGATTATTTTTATAATGCTCCTTGATCACACTTACAGTTTCGCTTTGGACCTCTTCATAGATTTTGGTCAACTCCCTTACCACCGCCACCTGCCGTTCGCCCCATTCCTGTTCGATATCCTCCAGGAGATCGGTGAGGCGGTTAGGCGATTCGTAAAAAACGAGAGTCCGGGTGTCAGCCGCTAATTCCCGCAGTCGCTTGCGGCGCTGACTGCCACGGGAGGGCAGAAAGCCTTCGAACACAAACCGCTCACTATCCATACCGGTAATGACCAATGCCGAAATCAAGGCCGACGGTCCCGGAATGATCTGCACCTTAATACCTTCTTGTCGGGCTCTCTTGACCAACAGCTGGCCAGGATCGGAGATCCCAGGTGTGCCGGCATCCGAAACCAGAGCTACACTTAGCCCCGACTTCAGCTGTTCGATTAGATAGTCTTCTCTTTCCCGCTGGTTGTGCTGGTGATAGCTTATGGTCCTGTTTTTAATGTTGAAATGATTCAGCAGCTTGACTGTATGACGGGTATCCTCACACGCTATAAGATCGACTTCGCCCAATATCCTGACCAGTCGAAAGCTGGCGTCTTCCAGATTGCCTATGGGTGTTGCGCATATGTATAATGTCAAGCGCGCTCTTCCTTCCCGAAGTATATATCCAACAGCTCCGCTGTATATTGCCCATTTTCACTATATACGATGAGCGGTGGCAATACATTTAGATATCCGCGTCCACCCTTGACCGCTTCCACCAATACCAGATTGGCCGGCTTATTCGCCTTGGGGTGCACAAAGCGGATCCTGCTCGCCACTAAATTATGTTCATGACATCTGCGGATTATCTCATCGGTGCGGGCCGCCCTTTGGATCAATGACAACCGCCCATGATGTGAAAGCAGCCCGGCGGCTGCTTCAATAAAGTCGTTTAAATTGGCCTCAGCTTCGTGACGTGCCACCAGGTTCTCTTGGTCATTCGGGGTCTTACCCTCACCGGCGCGCCAGAAGGGTGGGTTAGTCACCACTTGTGAAAACTTCTGCCCCTGTAGAATGGTCTTACAATCACGGAGATCGCCGGTAATGATCTTAACACGGTGCGACAGTTGGTTAAGACGAAGACTGCGCCTCGCCCGGTCAGCCAAAGATTCCTGTATCTCCAGCCCAGTAACTGAACACTCCGGCTGTAAGCTGGCAATGAGTGTAGCAATCACTCCGCTGCCACACCCCATATCTAGTACCGATTCATTATTTCGTACTTCGGAAAAATGGGACAGCAACACAGCATCCATGGAAAATCGATACCCATCGATAGCCTGGATCACTTTAAGGCCATCCCGGACCAGGTCATCCAGGGTCTCATCTTCGTGAACTAAGTTTACTTCTTCTCCAGCATGTTCACGCAAAACAGGCATTCTCCCTCGTCCCGCACCTGGCCGTAAGCCAGGGGACAGATATGATAACCCTCCCGGTAAAGCTTGCCTATGTTTTCATAACCTTCACCCGCCGCAAACATTACTCGCGGCCGACTGTGGGAGGAATCCTTACCCAATCCGTGTTCTAATCGAATAACTCGCTCTTTTAGTTCAGCAACCTCACTCACCAGGTCCTTCAATATCGCCTTGATTTCTCGTATCTCTTTCTCCATTGCCTTTAGTCTTCTCCTCTTTTGCGTTATGTTCCCGATTACTGGCCTCATACTGGTCAGATTCATATTTCAGGCAGCACATCAACCGCCCGCAGATCCCTGATATTTTGGTGGGATTGAGTGATAGATTCTGGTCTTTGGCCATGCGAATGGATACTGGCTCAAAGTCGCCCAGGAATGTGGAGCAGCATAGTATTCTGCCGCAGGACCCCAGGCCGCCCAGCATCTTGGCCTCGTCTCGCACTCCGATCTGCCGCAATTCGATCCTGGTCTTGAATATGGCTGCCAAGTCGCGGACTAGTTCCCGAAAATCGACACGCCCCTCAGCAGTAAAGTAAAAAATTATTTTCCCCCGGTCAAAAGTAAACTCCACATCGATCAGGTTCATAGGCAGCTTGTGTTCCTCTACCTTGACCTGACAAATACTGAAAGCTTCCTTTTCTTTATCGCGGTTTTCCAGAAGCTGTGTCTGGTCAGCAGAAGTAGCCTTGCGAATAACCCTTTTCAGGGGTAACACCAGGTTGTCCTCAGTAACTTCACGCAGACCTATAACTACGTCGCCGGATTCGATCCCGCGGATGGTCTCGACGATAACCATATCCCCCACTTTGATGGGAGTGTTATCTGCTTCAAAATAGTATATCTTACCGGCGGGCTTGAAGCGCACCCCCACTACTATCGGCATTAGACTACCTCCTTAACGACTTGAGCCATTTTATGAAACATGCTTACATGCAAAAGCAGCGCATTCGCATTACTGCCTAGGTTCTTACGGGTTTCACTGACCTGACAGATCATCTTCTTAAGCCGGGTTTCCCCCACACCTGCCAATACTTCCAGCGGCATGGCATGGCTCGGCAAGCAACCTACCGATAACCCCCGGTTGTTAAACAAAGCGTCTCGCAGATAAACTTCCAACAACGCCAGGAAAGCCTCCTGCTTTGACCGGTCCTTCTCCATGGCCTCCGCAGTTTCATAAGCTGGCAGCAAGTCACCTTTTACCAGTCTATCGACCACCTGTACGACCTTGGAGCATACCTGCTGTGGGTCGGTTTCGGCCATGGCCAGAGCGCGGCCCGGGCAGCCCTCACTGATCACCGCCAGCATCTCAGCAGACGCTGGAGCAATACCCTTTTGCTTCAGCATGGCAGCAACATCCGAGGTAGCCAGGGGAGAAAAACGTATGACCTGACAGCGTGAAACCACAGTAGCCGGAAGCGTTTCCTGATCCGAAACCAGAATGATCACCGCGTGTTCCGGCGGTTCTTCCAAAGTTTTCAGCAGGGCGTTAGCCGCAAAATCGTTCATTAAATGGGCTTCGGGCACCACCACTACTCTATGCTGCGCCACGTATGGTTTGAATGCCAGCCATTCGTGCAAACGCCGAACCTCAGCGATCCTTATAGTAGCCAACTGCTTCTCCAGCACCAGCATATCTGGATGACTGGTAGCGGCACTGCCTAGCAGAGCCTGGGCAAATGCTACCGCGACCAAGGTTTTGCCTAGTCCACCCGGGCCGCAAAAAAGGTATGCATGGGCCACATTTCCGTCATCTTCTAATGTTTTATTCAACATGTCGAGGGCTTTGCCCCGCACTACTATTTCCGGATTCAATTCTATCATGCCATCAAATCGACCAGCATGCCCCTGATCTTATCCAATGTCTCCAGCACATCTACTGGCTCTTTTTTCTTCCCTAAGAATTCTTTCATAAGTTCCTCAACCTCCTGGTTGATCCGCTTGACTGAAACCAGTACTGATCTGGCTCCGCGGCGGGTAAAGCTTCTTTCCTTGGAAATGATATAGGAACGGGCGGTCGCCTCCTCTAAAAACTGCTGAACAACTTTCTTATATCTGATCAGATCATCCAGATTAAGGTTGTTAGCCAGCTTGCCGGTGATATCGTCGATCTTGGAAAGCAGCTCTTTCATACGGACCTGGTAAAGCTGGTTCTCTTTCTCTAACAGATCTTGACTGAAGGCCGCCTTTTCCGTGGGGTTCATTTGTCGTATATCCCTTTTGCCAAACGAAGATATATCCATACTGCCGGGGTTCTTTCGATTACGGTCGATTTTAACCATTTGCCTGAATCCCTTTCAAGAAAACAACTACTCTATCATAAATCTCTTTGGCCATCTCAGCCTCAGACTGTGCCGCGTTAACCACCACTATTCGTTCTGTAGCTGCAGCCAGTGCCAGGTAGCCGTCCCGCACTTTCTGTTGAAACGCTGCCCCTTGCTTTTCCATGCGATCAGGTGCATTCCACTGCATTCGTCTAGCTGCCTCTGATACCTCTAGGTCCAGCAGGAAGGTAAGATCTGGCTTTAACCCCCCGGTAGCCAGGCGGTTTATCTGGGCCAGCAAATCAACATCCATGCCCCGCCCGTAACCCTGATAGGCGATCGTGGAATCGGTGAAACGATCTGCCAAAACTATTGTACCCTTGGCCAGAAGAGGTTTCAAAACTTCCTCCACCAGTTGCGCCCGAGCCGCAGCATATAACATAGCCTCGGCCATCGGCTGCATTCCCTCGTTGCGGACATCCAGTAGCAGATCACGAATCTTTTCAGAAATCGCACTGCCACCAGGTTCACGGATGGTTTCTACGGGATAACCCCAGCCCTTAAGAAAACTAGCCAGCTTGTTCCACTGGGTGGTCTTACCCGCACCATCTATGCCTTCAAATGTTATAAGTATGCCTTTCATAATATCTCCTCATATATCTACTATATATATATGAAGATACTCGCGATCACTTAATCCGTGAAGAGGAACTTTGTTATCCCTCAACTCGAGAATGTAATCCCGAATATTTTCCGTTATAACTTCGCCCGGCATCAAACAGGGAATTCCGGGAGGATATCCTGCCACCATCTCCCCTGAGATGTGCCCTGCCGACTCTTCTATGTTAACAGAAATCTTGCTTGCCATAAATGCCTGTCTCGGAGTCATGGCCTGATCAGGTATGGGAGGCATTACTGCCACCTCTAAAAATCCCGTCTGGCGGCCAATTCCGGCGGTGCATACTTCTAGCCCTCGAGCCAGCTCTTCCCAGTCACTCCATTCATTGAAGGGGGAAAACATGGCCAGCACATAATTATCCCCAGCCATCTCTACCTGTATAGAACAACGACGCCGCAAATCCTCAGCCAATCGATACCCACTCAAGTCCAAATCAATGACTTCTACTAAGATCTTAAGCGGATCATAATCCACAATTCCTTCACTGGCTGCAAACTCCTCCGCCCGACAGCGCAATCCTGGTATTTTGTTGATCGCTGCCCGGCATAGCCCGGCAGATTCTTTGGCCGACTCCAGCAGGAATTTGCCGTCTCTCTCCATGATTGCCCGCCCCACATCGATCGAAGCCATCAGCGGGTATGATGGACTGGTAGTAGTTAGGGTATCATAGGCTGCCTGGACCCGGACAGCTCGCGCAAAGCCCGCTGTCAGGTGCATGATCCCAGCCTGGGTCAAAACGGGCAAAGTCTTATGCAGGCCATGAACACAGGCTGCGGCACCACATGCCAACGCTGGTTGTGGATAATCGGGAGCAAATGCAAAATGTCCCCCATGTGCCTCATCAACTATGAGTGGGATATCTCGCGCTGAAACCATATCAGCCATAGCTCGAATATCATTGACTGTCCCATAGAATGTGGGGCTGACCAGACATAACCCCGCCATATCCGGGTGTTGTACCAGCTTGTCTGCCACTTCGCCGGGCGTGACAGCAACTGCTGCGTTGATGTCCGGATCGATCACGCAATCCAAATAGACGGGTATGGCTCCAGATAGGATCAAACCTCCCAGAAACGAACGGTGCGCATTGCGCGGCACCAGTATCTTTTCCCCTTCATTGAAGCCTACCATCAGTGCCTGGATCCCGGAAGTGGCTCCATTGACCAGAAAGAAGCTTGCATCAGCGCCCCAAGCTTGAGCCGCAAGACTTTGTGCTTCCCTGATCACCCCCTGCGGCATATGCAGGTCATCAAGCCCCGGCACCTCGGTATGATCAAGTGCGCCTATTGCCTTATATTCAGGTGGGAACAGCCCCCGCCCGCCCTTATGTCCGGGCATATGCAGCAGGACATTATTCTCCTGGCAGTATTCGACCAGTGCTTTATAAAGGGGAGCTATTAGTCCGTTATTATCATTCACACCCAGATACCATTACATTTGTATAAATGTTCATAATGATATTCTAACCGCTGGACCCAAATTTTGCCCAAGAAAATATAAGCGCGGGGTTAATCCCGCGCTTACCAAAGCTCTTTTAGTTTCTCTACAAACGAACTATATCTCTCGTTTTCGACTGTAAGCTCAACAATGTCAGTTTCGCAATCCTCACATATAAACCTACTTCGAACCAAATAGCCTCCCGCGATTCCCCTATCAGGGACCTTTCCGCATAACCAGCACCGCGGAAGCAGTTCCCCTACGGGCTGCGGCTCTCTTTTTATGTATGTGTCCATCCCTATTAGCCCTTTCTTCCAACCGTCTTTTCAGCCGGTCACATCACCTATTTTACAGTATGATTATTATCCCCATACTGTACCTGGTGTTATACTGGAAGGGCCGCTAGTAGTCTATGAATGCTACTTAAGAATCTCGAACTTGCCAATTAACGGCAGCGGCTTCATTTCTTTCTTGACCGCATTTACTATCCCGAGGATAAAAAAGACAAAGCAAGCTAACGATCCGATGGGCAGGATTAGAAACCAGCCAAGTAAAGGAATGAAAGTCCCTAAAATCATAACCGCAATACTAAAAATAAACAGGTTCAGACCCTGGTTTGCATGGTACATGGCAAACTTGGATTCCTTGGCCGCTAGTAATGGGATGAGAAACAGGACATACGCTAGAACCCCCATCACCATATTCTGTTCCGCATCCGCGGGATCGACTACTGGAGTTGGATTTAATTCGTCCACCAAGCATACTCCTCTCAATTAAATATTTTTTGAATTACTGGAAAGGTTTCGTAAAAAATCACCCTATTTAAAGGCAACCTACCAAACTATATTCATCGAAAGCCTATCTTTCTCCTTTTTCGTATCTGTTAAACTTTCATTAATGTTATTCATTCCCCAGAAGCCTGCCTGATTTGACAAAACATATCCTACCGGGTTACGACTCCCACCAATCAATTTATTTCCTTTAAAAAGAATTTATGCACAAGGAAGGGAATTAGTCCCGAAGGTCGAATTAGATAAATTGCGACTTATTTCGACAACGAAGTGCTACGACCTTAATAATCGCAATCAATTTTTTTTAATGATCGCACTATGGACGCACTATTTCATATAGTATAGGACCCGCAATCTCGTGGTTGCGGGTTTTCTTTATTGATACGCGGCGGTTCCGAGCATCTGGGCTAAGTCGATCACATGATAGCCTCGCTGCTGCAGGCCATAGATTATTTCGGGCAAGGCCTGTGCCGTCGCTATACGATTTTCGTTAGTATGGAAAAGAATAATGTCTCCCGGCCGCACATTGTCCAGCACACATTGAGTTATCTCATAGGGTGTTTTACCAGTCCAGTCCAACGTGTCTACAGACCACAACACAGCCCGATAACCATCATTATAGACATCCTCCACAACTTGAGAATCTATCCCGCCGTATGGGGGCCGAATCAGCAGAGGTTTCTTACCGATCACATCAAAAATGGCCTGTTCAGTTGTCATGATTTCCTGTTTCACTCGAGATCTATCGACTCGATCAAGCCGGGGATGGCTAAACGAATGATTCAACACCAGATCTTCATTATGAAATGCTTCCCTCACTACATTGGGATATTTCCTTATCCGCTCACCAATGAAAAAGAAGCTGCCTCTAACATTGTAGTTTTTCAGTGTATCGATCACTTGCGGTGTTACGATTGGGTCAGGGCCGTCATCAAAGGTCAGACAAACAGTCTTATGTGACGCAACCCCGCTCAAGAAGAACTGGCCGCGATACAGACGTGCTAGATTATACACCTTCTGCTTCCAGCTCTTCATCTCTTCCAGGTCTTTACCACTCAGTTGGGCGGACTGCCCTAATATCTCACGCGGGTAAGGATCTATAACAGAAGTATTATCAGGCTTCCCCAATGGCTTTCTTGAACTTTGGGCAACGATAAAACCAAAGACAATCCCCACAATAACTCCAGCAATTATGATAACAAGCATGATCCTTTTCATAAAAAAACCCTCAGTAGCCACTTTTTCCTAATAGTGACCTCTTATGAGGGTTTTAATACATCTATATTGTTTTTTACTTGATGAACAACCTCAAACCAGCTATTTCTTATAAGCCGGAACCCCCAACATCTCACTCAAAGTCACTATGGAATAGCCTTTAGACCGCAGTCCTTTGATGATGTCAGGTAAAGCGGCGGCTGTTTCGCCTTTATCTTCATCACTATGCATCAAAATGATATCGCCCGGTCTTATGTTATCCAGGACATTGGCGGCGATGTTTTCTCGTTCCATCTGTGACCAGTCCAGAGTGTCAATCGACCACAGGATTATTCTTTCCCCATTACTTGAACATTCGTTGATGACATCGTTGTTAACCGAGCCAAACGGTGGACGGATCAATGCCGGCACCTTACCGATGATCTCATTAAATGTTTTATCGCTGGCCCATATTTCCTTATCGATATCATAGGCATTCATTTTATTCAGTTCCTGGTGACTATACGCATGGCTCAGTACCAAGCTGCCTTCACGATCGGCTCTTTTGACCACATCCGCGTATTTAATAACCCGATTTCCTTTAAAAAAGAAATTACCATTAACTTTATATTCCTTAAGGACATCAAGGATTTTGGGTGTATTTATCAGGTCCGGCCCGTCATCAAATGTCAAACAAACCTGTTTACGTGATGCTGGACCATTGACATAAACCTGCCCGGGGTAAGCTCGAGCGGTTAGAACAGAATCACTGCGCCAATCCTGCATAGCAGCAACCTGTTTGGCCGTTAGCTGGTTGGATCTGCCCAGAATAGGCAGAACGGTTTCAACGGGATTAGGTTTAGCCTGCTCTGGGGGTTTGTCTGAAACCTGCTTTGGCCTTGATTCTTGTTTTTGCTCTTGTTCTGGCTTTGATACCTGGCTTTTTGCCTCTTTATTGGGTTTGGCAGCATTAAGAGCTTGATGCTGGCGTTCCACACCCCACCACAGGCCAACCGCAAAGCCGCATATGATCAAGAAGATGGCTAATACTTTTTTAATGACGATTGCCTCCCTACAATAGTTCGTAACTAAACCTAATACTACTATTCTCGATAGAGACTTACACTTTAAATAGTTTCACAAATGAACCAGATTTTTCTTGGATAATCACAAAAAATGAGCCGTTACTCTTTCGGTAACGGCCAGTATATTGCTCTTTTATCTTAGTAGGCCTACTTAGGCTCCCATTTGCACTTAACGGGGGAAACGATTTTGTCTTCTTTCTTAAGCTGATTCATGGCCTTATCAACATCTTTTTTATCAAGGCCGGTCAATTTCACGATATCTCCCGCACCAATAGGCTTACCAGCACTTTTCATGGCATCGAATACCTGAGTAACAGTGTCCATCAATAATCACTCCTTACATATAATATTGTCCAGCTTTTTCATAATATTATAAATCAAGCCCCCTGGATTCAAAGAGTTCTGAAATAAATTCTGACATGTGGAAAACACGAGGATTAATACTCATATCTATCGTGCTTGAATAATACGAAATATTCTTCAGAGTAATCACTTAAACCATAATTTTTATATTCATACAACTGATCATTGGGGGAATTTGATATTTCCATGCGGGCCGGTAACCCAAAGTCTTCTCTCTGCCAAATCGTTACATTACAATAGGGATATTCAATCTCGATAACCAGACAAAGAACATTATCTACTTTTTCTTCTCTAACCACTTTACATAAGTTTGGATCTATATACTGCAGAACCATGTATGGATTATACCGCCAATCTGTATCCGGACTGTACGGATATTGACAATAGTTCCTGTCATCATTGTATAAAACATCGACTGTGCCCATCGCAGAGTTATAAATTGCGACTGCATCCCGCCCTTGGTAGGGCCCTTGTGCTCTCAGCCGCTGACCTTTGGCCACCATATTCCACTTTTGTTTCTGCCCCTGGTTTTCTAACGTCAATTCATAACTTGCCCCCGGATATGCTCGCGCCTTATTAATTAACAACCACATGTCAGGTGCATCCTTACGCAGCGCTTCCTGCCCGCACCCCGGCATTAAGATCAAATTCACAACTGCTATCAACAAACCAAGCCTTACAAACTTCTCCACTCTTGCAACCACCCTATCCAATTAATTGTAATATATCTCGAACTACTTCGTTACTGGCTCATAATAACCTTTTTTGTTTTTTGGGAGCAAAGGTATGGAATCTCATGACTTCATTGAACTCCCATGTGCATGATAAGAACGAATAAGTAGAAAAAACCGTCACCCAAAGGTAACGGTTATTTTGTGTATTGATCCAATTATAAAATGTTCTACTACATTTTGAAAGGAAGGAAGATGCTTTGATTATGAGACATCTAGAAACCTCGATGTTTTAAAGTCATCTTCGCTGCCGCTCGATTCACTACTATGGTATATGTCTTCTTAGTCCCATTTTGGGCTACTACTTCTATTGTAATATTATTTACTCCCACCAAAAGGGCAATTGTTGTTGATTGGCCGCTCCTCACCTGTCGTCCGTTTACATAAATAGCCCGATATTTCGTGTCAGCTGCGGTCGGATTGACTATGATCTGGGAAATACTGTTTCTTAAATCAACTCGGTAGTTGGTTATCCCTGATTTAAAAGACGGCATCAGTTTGCCGGGACTGATGGACAAACGCCGCAGGTTGGCATTGCTGCTGCCGCCGGGAACTACCGTGATAACCACATTCATCGAAGAACTAAGCACCCCGTCACTCACTATGAATGTTACGGTATATGTTCCAGCCTGCCCTACTAGAGGCTTCCAACTAAATGTACTGCCGGTAAATGTCGCACCCGAAGGTAGATTGGCCGCCGAGTATGTAAGTGGATCGCTATCAGGATCGGTAGCAGTAACCGCAAAAGTTAGAGTAGCTCCTTCTGTTACCGACTTGTCAGGAGTGGCATTAAACACCGGCGTACGATTGGCCGGCAAAGTGGTTGTGCTTGCACAGTTGGATAGGGTCGAGACATTTGGTACCTCATCAGCTGTTTTTATGGCAAAGTAATAAGTTTGTCCGGCGGTTAGCCCGGCTATAGTCATACTTTGACTGGTTCCTGCCACCTGTGGTACCGGCTCACCTGTTCCCTGCGTAGCCTGAGCCCAGTTTGTTTCTGTTATAGGGGAGTTGGAGTACCTGATGTCATAGTTCGACGCCGTCCCAACACTGCCGTCATTACCCGGGGCGGTCCAGTTGAGAACCACATTATTTTTAGATGCGTTTCCTGCAGAAAGATTGCTAATAGCCGCCGGAGCAGTAACATCAACTCCTTTTACGGTAATTTTGACTATTATAGAATTGGACAACGATCCATCAGACGCCGTAATAGTTACATTATAGACTCCAGCCTGCCCGCTGGCTGGTGTCCACGTAAAGGTATGTCCGACAAATGCAGCTCCAGTCGGTAAATTTGATGCAGTATAGCTTATCGGATCACCTTCTGCGTCGACCGCGCTAGCGTCAAAAGTGACCGTGCCATTTTCATTAACATTCTGGTCAGGGATCGGACTAAACGATGGTGCAGTATTGCCCCCAGTACCGTAAATCTCAGGCGGGATCGGGTTGCCCAGGTACTCCCATATATATTTGGTTAAGGTCTGGCCGGGCGCACAGAAACCTCTTTGCCCGGAGATAGTACCCGTTGTTCCATCGCTTTTTAGACCTGTATATGTATACGTACTCATATACTGCTGGATCGTGTCTTCATTAGGGAATGGCCACAGGTTGTCAGCCGTCACCGTATTGTAACCAGCGTCACCCCATAGCGTACCTGAAACCCCTATTTTCTTTATTATGTTAGCCCCACGATCTTCGCCGTCATTGGCAGTCCCGTGCAGTACAGCATTACCACCTTCTATACGGGGTAAGTATTTGAGATTAGGATTAGCATTGGTCACCGAGTGACTTCCGGGAGTAATGTCGGCGTAGTTGGCGTTATTGCCAAAGAGGACATTATAGTCTTCCGAGGCAAAGCTGGTAATAGCGGTTCCTTTGATACCGGTAAGAATGCTGTTGATGATGTTGATCGAGTTTACTGGGTCATCACCTGGGTAGAAATATAAGCCTACATCAGGCACAGCCAGACTCGGGCCATAGAAATCCCCAAAAGTACAGTGATTGTAGTTGGCACCATCGCGAGCCCATATTCCCTCCTGCAGGTGCCAGCCAAAACAGTCAATATAATTAATATTGGTAAGATTCTTCGTCAACTGGCCGAACTGCATTGCATTATTAAGAGCCATACAACCTCGAAAATAGACATTAGTAGAAGGTCCATCAGTACTTGGGACATAGAAGGATCCCGAATATTCGCCAGGCGCGATCCAAAAATCTGGTTTATCACCATCGAGGGAGATACAATCCTGGACCTCAACATTGCTGCAGGCATAAATGGAATATGCCCCTATAGGTTCGCTGCCACCGTCATGCGTTGGATTGGCCCGGTCAAACCTGGCTACACAGCGGCGCATGACCGAATTATCAGTATGATAAAAAGCAAACTTGTATCTCCCCGAACCCCAGGCAAAGCAATCTTCCAAGAGAATGTAACTACTGCGCCCAAAATCTACTGTACACGAATTTCCATCAGCCGCATCCTCAAAACCACATTGGATGAACTTGAGATGATTTACCTGCAAGCAAAATGCTCCCTCAGCCTGATTCTTAAATACCAATCCTGAGAACTCTATGTACTTGGGATCGCCATAATAACCAGGGCCAGGCATATTGATCGGACTCGAGGTATGCTGCCCATCAATTATAGCTTTGCCGCTGGTTTCGGCTTTGATCGTGGTGTATTTAGCCGCGGTGCCAAACGGGGGCGTGTACTCACGGGTCAGAACGCTCTGGTTGGTGTAGGTGCCGTTTTTAACGATTAGTGTATCACCGGCTATCATCTCTGAATAGGCTTTGGTGAAGCTGGCCCAGGGACTTAAGCTCGTCCCCGTTCCTGATACGTCATTGCCTCCTGGTGAAATATAGTATGTCGCTGCCATACCAATGGCCGGGGTCACCATAACTGCCAGCAAAGCAATACAAACTAGCAAGAAGGTCTTCAACCAATTCTTCATTGTCTTCCTCCTCAGTAGAGCGCAACCCCGCCCCCTTAATTTTTCATGCAATAGCACGTACCGTCATTTTATACAATATTATGGCAGATGACAAATTATAGTAATAAAGAAATTGTACGATACAGATTCTGAACATGATGCTAAAGCTAAAGCTAGAACCGGCCAGCCAGTAGTGTCCAAGACTCCTAACTATCCTTTCGTCTGGAAAAGTGAATAGAAAAGGCATATGATAGTTGAAGGGACTGGCCTTTCAAAAAAACCTCTATAGTTTATCAAGTACACCCGGCAAAAATCGAAAGCAATATATGCAGTACTGAGGAGGTTTGAACCTTGGAAAGAGTACGAATTGATGATCTACTTCCGGGTATGTTAATCGGCAGAACCGTTCTACACAATGATGGCAGAGTACTTCTGCAGAAAAATACCGTGTTAACCCTCCCATACATCACGAGTCTAAAAAAAATGGGGTTTGGTTCAGTTTATGTAAAAAACTCAGTAACCGACATAGATATACCTGAAATTATATCAGTAGAAGCAAAAGCGAAGGTAACAAAGGCATTAAATCGCACAGCAAAAACACTGCAAACCAAGGGTAGTGTGGACCCCCACCTACTGGACAGTGGCGTTTCTCTGATCATTAGTGATATTTTGGCTAATCAAAACGTTTTGATAAACATTGAAGACATCCGCTGTTACGAAGACTACTTGTTTGGACATAGCATCAGTGTCTGTACCCTGGCATTGATGACTGCTATTAACATGGGCTATAGGGAAGCATTTCTGAAGGACTTAGGTATAGGAGCTTTGCTGCATGATATAGGAATGACCCTTGTTGATCCAGCAATAGTCAACAATACTGGCGCCTTGTCGGAAGTAGAAATAAATATGGTTAGACAACACACCAACTTCGGCTACAATGTATTAAAATCTCTTGGAGAAGTGGATTCGACGTGTGCCAATGTAGCATTCCAGCATCATGAACGGTGGAATGGCAGCGGATATCCGCGTTCACTCACAGGGCATACCATTATGGAATATGCCAGAATAACTGCCATTGCCGATGTATTTGATGCTATGATTTCTGATCGGCCTTATAGGCCGGGGCATTCACTAAGCGATGTTATGACGATTTTGGATGGCTTATCAGGAGACTATTTCGATCCAGAAATTCTAGATATATTTAGAACCAATATTGCCCCCTATCCAACAGGAACTCTCGTAAAGCTGAATACTGACGAGATTGCCATGGTATTAACGTCTAACAAGGATGCGCCTTTCTTTCCTGAAATCAAAATAATTATTGATAAGGATGGCAAAGTACGACCCATCTTTGAACAAGTAGACCTGGCTTCAAATACTAATTATAGAATTGCCCGGCAGTTGGATGAAAAAGAATCGAAAGATATTCTGCCCAAGCTGAGACTTAATTCAACTAAGTGATTGTGTCGTATTTCGTAGTTCGTGGTATTATCAAGGACAGATAAAGGTTATAGGATTGGAGGATTAATAATGGCTTTATTACTGGCGGCAGCAGCACTATTGATATGGCTTGGCATCAGGCAATTTGGAATCAATAAAAAGAGAAATACCGAAGGCATCGTGGCGAAAGCCAAAGTGGTCCGTGTCGTGGAATACCCTCGCCAGAGATTTGGCTCCTATTACCGACCGGTGGTTGTATTTACAACCCAGAAAGGCGAGACGATAACAGCCGAACCTGAGAACTCCCCGCCACAAGAGGAATTTACCATCGGCGAAGAATTCGATATTATATACCTTCCGGATAACCCCAAATCGTTTACGACCACTAATCAGGTCGAGAATAATGTCGCACCTATAACCTGTATAGTATTTGGAGTTGTTTGTCTGGGAATCTTCGTAGCAAACCTATTTTTCAATTTTACGCGTTAACCGACCGTGCATAGCCGCCATGAGGAGTATGCGATGAAGGAACAAAATCATATAATTATGATTCATGGCACATGGTGCCACAGTGATATTTGGGGCGAGTTCAAAACGGAATTCGTGAACCGGGGATTTACTGTTCATACCCCTACACTGCGATATCACGATTTGCCCTTTGAAGAATGTGCACAAAAAGTAGGAACAGTTGGCTTGAAAGACTATGTAGACGATCTTTCAAAGCTGGTTGAATCCTTAGACAGCCCACCGCTCATATTAGGACATTCTTTGGGATGTGTTATGGCACAATTGTTAGCTGCACGTCATCCTAACAAAGGCCTTATTCTGATGGGTCCAGCCCCAACTTATGGCATGTTTCCATTCTATCCAACTATGTTTAAAGCCTTTTTAAAGCATTTCTTACAGTGGGGATATTGGAAAAAGCCCTTGTATCCCGACTGGGAGGCATTGATCAGATATATCATGAATATACAGCCTCTAGAATCTCAAAAAGAAATCTATGAACAATTAGTTCCGGAATCAGGCCGAGTATATACAGAAATGGCTTTGTGGTTTCTTGATCCTAAACGTTCTTCTAAAGTAAACTTCAATGCCATCACTTCACCGGTCTTAATTATCAGCGGTACTGAAGACAAGATAACCGTATCTCGAATTGCTCGCCTCACAGCAGCCAAATATGAACGCTCCACCTTTGTATTATTATCCGGATCCGATCACATGTATTTAATGGGAAAATACATGCCTACTACATTGAACTATATTGATTGTTGGTTGAAAGATAATGGGTTAACCCCGGATACTATGTAGGTCATTACCGACCGCTCTTTTCTTTGATCCCTATTAGGGGGTTCGGATCAACATCCCGTCCTGTCTTGATATCTCTTACTTCGAAATGCAGGTGAGATCCTAAGCTATGTCCGGTATTGCCCACCTCACCAAGCTTGGTTCCTTCCGTAACTTGAACTCCGTCTAAGACCGAAAACTTACTCAAATGAGCGTAAATGAATACATACCTGTCACTTGTGACAACTACGTGCTTTCCGTATTTATTATCCGGGTTCATCTTATCATTAAAATATTTAGTACTAACTACCCCTTCAGATATCGAGTAAACTGGTGTTCCTTTTGGGGCCATTAAATCAATTCCAGTATGCCTTGAAGGCTTCGATCCTTTCACTTTACGATAGTACCTTTGATTTGTAGAATGTGGCTGCCAGGCACTTGTGATTTTGAATTTGTTCAGTATTTGGCCTTTCCATTTATCAAATACTTTTTGTTCTGTCATCTTTGCTCAGTCGCTCCCAACTGCGTATCCTGATACAAAATATTTTGGTTATGCGGTTTGTGTGACTTAAAGGTGTTGGGCGTACAAATCCTACTGCAATGAAAAATCTAACCAGCATGAATAATAAAGAAGAGAATTGATATGTTGATTAAGAAAAGTGATTGGGGGGATAGGGGGGTACCTATTCGTTACATTATTTAACTCTACATGTCCTTATAATAAGGAATATCGCGGTATTTAACCAGGTTTCTGCCTCTGGTTTCATCCTTGATAAACCTATTTTTAGTTATGTCATAAAGAAAAACCTTTTCCCATGGTTCAGTATTTACTAATTCACCAGTGTACACGTCATGAGCCCATTCTTCGTCACTGTCCTTGTAGTACTCCACAATGCCGGTCAAAATCACATCATCATAACCGTCATTATTCATATCTCTGTATTGAACATCCAATTTCTCATTCTTTATTAATGTGCTTATGTTGTATTGAAAGACATCACCCTTGTAGTACCCAGAACCTTCATAGTTATAATCAACAGCAAACGTATCTAGGATAAGATTTGGCTTTCCCGAGTTGAGTTCATATAGATAGAAACTTCCATTGCCCATATGAGTTTTATTGTATATTTCAATCAATGAGTTATTAAATCCCTTAAGTTTAGCAAATCGCAGGCTCAATATATCATACCCCGCATCGTCATCAGGCGATGCAAGCAGTTTGATCGAAGCAACCTTACCATCTTTCATGTAACATAGGTATACGAATTCCCACCAATCCTTTTGGTTCTCTATAACTGCGACATAAATATTATCATCCGGATACTTGTACAGATGAACAGCATCCGCCGAATAGAGCTTCTCTCTCTTGACTAACTCTTTAGTCAGAATTTCTGTTTCAGATAAAGGCTTGGAAGCATTAGAAACCGCAGCTTTATTGAGCGATCCAGTAGGATTCTCAGTTTGATGGGCACAGCCGGTGTTCGTGAGTATTAATATTATTAGAAGGCTTATGTATCGTTTCATGGAAGGACTCCGATCTAGAGGATTTAACGATCTTCAATAATGAGTATGTAATATCCTTCAAAATCCTTTCAATCAGTGCTGCACCAATTTGGGCGCACAAGCTCTATCGGGTGAGCCAGCCTAATCGGCCCACTTCCTTTGTGTGAGGCTACGAGTTTATTGGACTCTTGAATTGTAATAAGCAATAGCTTTTTTGTTGAGATCGATTAACTCATCTGCAGCTTGGATAGCTGTTATAAAATCCACTTTTCGTTCCTTTGTACCAGATTGATCATGTTTAAACCTGTTGACCTCGCTATTAACCTTAGTCAACATTTTTACTTTATCTTTATTAACCCCTGCCTGCTTCACTAAAGGAATAAGGTTCTTTATAAGTTTCCATTCTAAGTCCATTAAATCTGATCCTAAACCAAAAGCAATTAGCTTTAAGGATCGATGATACCCAGCAGCCATTCTTATTAAGGCTGAGTTAAAATAATATCCAGCACTCCATTGATTATCTTGATCTAAAGAATCCTTATTTAACTTACTTATCAATTCAAGAAGACGTTCGGAATCAACATTATAATATTCATAATTTAGCTGCTTGGCTTTTCCCAGAGAGTACAAAGCACCTATTGTTGTTTGAACGGTTTGTATGATTTCTTTATCATCTGGAATTTCTAATTCTACAAGTCTCTTCACCAGTTCCGCAATTTCCTTAGTTGGCATATTTAATCCCCCCTCACGCCCATCTTAATACGGTAATTCTCCTAAAGTACGTCTTTCCCCTTGCAGCGTGTGAACCAAGGCCACAACCTGTTTCTGTAAGCCGTCGCACCTCTTGTTGTTGTCTTTCCTGAGTCTAGGGAGGGTCGGGAACGCCCGGATGGCGTTTCGCCGATCAAAGCGCTAGCGAGGTTCCGTCCAAAACCGTCTCGTGCCCTCCGGGTATTCATCGGTTACCCGACCAAAAGGAAAGTGGCACCTTAGAGAGTGCAGGTGAAACAGATACCAGGTTTGGCGGGTTCACACAAGAAGAATGGACAATAATGGCGTGCTCTAACGGTAAGGCAAGTGCGACCAAAATAACGAGGTAGTGATAATATGCTATATCAGACAATAGGAACGTCGTCCTATTCCCACTCCCGCATTACGGAAGCAGGAATTCCTTCCCGCCTACCGAATTGTGGTAATTATGTATACTGAGCATGAAGCATGTACGAAAATTTCAGATGAATCAACTATTTGGAGATATATGGACTTTGCACAGTTCGCTGATCTATTACTATCCGAATCCATATTTTTTTGCGACCTCCATATGTTAGAAGATCCATTTGAAGGTCATATTTCAAAGCCCACAGTTGAACATATTTATGAGATAGCAGAAAAAGAGAATACTCATCCTTGGCATGGACTTTACCGAATAGCTCGAGAAAGAGTACGCGTTAATTGTTGGCATATAAATAATCATCAATCAATGGCTATGTGGAAAATTTATTCTTCGAAAGGAATTGCAATAAAGTCAAATTTCAAAAGGCTTTGTAGGGCTTTTGATGAAACTGATATACCGGTTTTTATTGGAAAGGTTCAATATTATGATCATACACGGGATAGCCTCCCTAACCTCAGGCAGATGCTACTCCCAGTTTTATACAAAGGAAAAGCTTATGAATATGAAAATGAACTACGTGCTATAGCAATGAAGAAATATAATATCGGACTAGATGAATTCGAATATGATCCTAAAGTACCAATTATTTTGGATATCTTAATCGAGGATGTATTTTTGTCTCCTTTCGCACCAGATTGGTTAACTAAAACAGTTGGCAATCTGATTGAAAGAATTGGTTTAAATCTTAAACCAAAGCAATCAGACTTATTAATTAAACCAAATTCTTAAATAATAAAAAGGTAATCCTTTTACGAAACGGAACCGTAGTACCAGGCAAAAGCCTAATGGTTCTACGAACTCCCCCACCTGCTCGCGCCACGATAGCCCTAGTACTGTCATGCCATTGAGACATGGGGACGCGAGACCTCGCTTTGAATCTAGGTGGCTCGGCCAACTTCCCCAAGTCTCATGGCTCGCCAATCCCACGACAAGGAATTACGCTGAAGAGCCAACTACCGTGTTCGGGTTAACTTGAAAACACAAGGGACACTCACTCTGTTTTTCATCGGAGGAAACAGAAGTAAATGTCCCCATGTTTTCATTGTTCATTCGGATCGTTCCCATCCCGAACTTACCGCGCCGGTTGGTCGCTTCCCCAAGAAATAATGATAGCTCCTGTCATTCAACAGGAGCTATCAAATTTAATCCTGGCAGCGACCTACGCTGACTGCAATCTGTCTTGCAGGAATGCCGATGGATCGAAGGACGAAGTCCTGAGCATCGGCCCACGAACGCAGTACCATGCGAATGTCTTGTGATACTATCAATTCCCCCACCTGCTCGCGCGACAGTGTCCTCACTACTATCATACCATTGAGACATGGGGACGCGACTCTCACTTCGTTCAAGTAACTTCCCCAAGTCTCATGGCTAGCCTTCCCCATAATAAGGATTCACGCTGAAGAGTTAACTTCCGTGTTTACGAGATTAAGGAACCGTTCCCATCCCGATCTTTCAGGGCAGCGAGTAGGTCGCCAAGAAATAGAGATAGCTCCTGTCATTCAACAGGAGCTATCAAATTTAATCCTGGCAGCGACCTACTCTCCCACGAAAACGCAGTACCATCGGCGCTGAAGAGCTTAACTGCCGTGTTCGGGATGGGAACGGGTGTTTCCTCTTCGCCATTGCCACCAGGAAATATATATCGTTTTCTAAGACTCTCGATCGAATTCAAGATTCTTTAAAAACTGCACAGGATCAAGCGTGTACTAGGTCAAGCCCTCGACCTATTAGTACCGGTCAGCTGAATACATTACTGCACTTACACCTCCGGCCTATCAACCAGCTAATCTTGCTGGGGTCTTACCTGGTTAACCCA
>JBLNAX010000063.1:0-21088 GCA_050259595.1 Acidobacteriota bacterium
GCAGATCCTTAATATTCACGAGATCGACGCTAAAGGCGACCAGTTTGAAATCGCCGGTTATGATCTCAATGCCGAGTATGGCTTCTCCGGAACCGGTGAAGATGGATAATGGCTGGTGAGCGCAATGAGAATCGGAGTGTTTAGTGATAGTTACCGTCCCTATACCAGTGGGGTTGTAACTTCCATATGTACCTTAAAAGAGGAACTTGTCAAAATGGGGCACGAGGTCTTTATCTTTGCCCCGGGTTATCCAAATTATCATGATGAGGAACCCAATATACACCGCTTACTATCGATACCTGCCCCCACAAACCGCGATTTTACACTAGCACTTCCAGTTTCACCGCGAATCAGTCTGCTCACACGAAATTTGAAACTCGATATCGTTCATGTTCACTCCCCTTTTATTTTGGGACAAATAGGCGCTAAATGTGCAAGAAGGTTAAACCTACCACTAGTTTTCACTTATCATACCCAGTACGATCAATATGCTCATTATGTTCCTATCGGACAGGAACTGGCCCGCGATTTGACTGTCAAATACAGCCGTAATTTCTGTAACCGATGTGATCTGGTAATTGCTCCGTCGGACGATTTGCGGCATTTGATAGCAGGCTATGGGGTGACTACGCCGATAGATGTAATACCAACGGGGGTTGATGTTGAGAGGTTTTCATCGGGAGACAGAACTTGGCTTAGATGCAAGTATAATATTCCAGATAGTCACAGGATCTGCTTGTTTGTGGGACGTCTGGCGCCGGAAAAAAACATTGATTTCCTAATCAGAGCATTTGCCGGTCTCAAGATTATTTATCCAAACGTTTGTCTTGTTATAGTAGCCACTGGGCCTTTGGAAAAGGAACTTAAGAAACTAACCATAGAAGAGGGCTTGCAGTTGGATCGAGATGTCATTTTCACTGGGCTGCTGCCGAGTGAAGAACTGGTAAATGCTTATCGGGGAGCTGATGTCTTTACCTTTACCTCGCTCAGCGAGACACAGGGTATCGTCCTGGTCGAGGCTATGGCGGCGGGCCTGCCGATCGCCGCGGTGAAAGGGACTGGCACCCATGAAATGGTCGAGGATGGGCAGCAAGGCTTACTATCTGATTATGATCAGGAAAGTTATATTGCTCTTATTATGCGATTGTTATCGGAGCAAAAACTCTCATCGACATTAGCAGCTCAAGCTTCGGCCAGAGCAGCCCAGTTGTCGGCAAAGATCATGGTCAGCCGTATAGAAAACAGGTATAAAGAGTTGTGTACAGCTTCAAGGGGGTTAAGACCACAAATATGTTAAAACATTGGCCGCAAGGTTTTCCGCAATGACCATATTTTGCAGCGATAAGGCAAATAAGCATGACCCGGCATCAACTACCTCCTCATTGCATGGGTAATGGTGACGGCGGAGCGGAAAACTAGGAGTGGAGGTGATATAGGTGAAAAGCACTAATACTGGTCTGATAGTTGCAGGTTTAGGTACTTTGGTAACAACTGCGGGGGCGACTATGATGAGGAAAAATCGCATGGGACCTGCTATGGTTGGTTTTGGTCTAGCCCATGTCGTTCTTGGATTAGCTGACCGCATGCGACCCAGCGTTCGCCATTAACATCTCCCGGCACCGGATTTTCCGGTGCTTTTTATTTCTTGGCATACTTGCTGGATGATTATGTCAAGGCAACAGGGGAATTACATACACCAACGAATACTACAATGTAAGTATAGAGTGGCGGTGAAAATATGCAAATTACCAAATCGATCATCTGTATCAGGCCGTCACGTGGCTGCCTGACTTATACGCTGCAAACAGACAGTGGGATAATTGTGATCGATACAGGCTCTAATGACAAGGATGCAGAGGCAATTGCTGGTTTTGTAGAAAAGAAACTGCACTGTTCTGCAAACTCCATTCATTACATATTTTTGACCCATTGGCACGGTGACCATGCCGGGGGAGCCAGCAGATTGCGTCAGTTAAGTGGTGCAAGAGTTCTTTGTCATCAAGACGATGCGTCTGTGCTTTCTGGAATTAATGAGGTGGACACATACATGGGCGTACGCATGCCCGAACAGGGCTATGGGCTGATAAATAAAACTCTTAGTGTTTTAGGTTATAGATTTCTGAAAGCTGACACATCGCCAGTAGTTCCGGACGATGTCTTCGATGAGTCGCCAGCTCAATTCGATGCGGAATGGCAGATGATCCATCTGCCAGGTCATACTCCGGGTAGTTCCGGTCTATGGTCGCCGGTTCAAAAAATACTATTCTCGGGCGATGTAGTACTCTGTATGGGTAAAAAGATCGTGCCACCGATTTCTATGCTAGTTAACAACTATAGCAGCCTTAGGTCAAGTTGGGAGAAAGTAAATGGTTTGGGGGAAATCAAGTGGATACTGCCTGGACACTTTAATACACAGCTTGTTGAAAAAAGAATAAACGTATCGCAGTGGCTTCTCCGCAAAACTGCAATCTATGAGGGAGGAAGCTGATGGGGTGGCATAGGGTTCCCGTAGTATGGGTGGTGCTAATATTCATGTTCATGTCCGGCTGTTCCGGGATTCGTGAGATCGAGACCAATGGTGATCTTAAGCAAGACGAACAAATGGTGTTCGTCTCGGAGGAGCAAGCCATACAAACGGTGCGAAATTCGCTTGCAGTCGGTAGTTCTTATGTATTTATTACGGAACACTTTCCAAGTGAGAACCAACCTGTATTTGTTATTAGAGCGGCACAAGATGCTGGAGATCATCTGCATGCGATGAAGTCCTTTACAATAGATGCCATTGATTCCAGTTTGGTTTCTATAGACGAATAAGCCGATTTATTATTACATAGGCGGAATGATATAATAAAAAATAGTCTGCTTCGGGAAGGGTATCATATGAGATTTGCTGGTTTTTTCTTCGGGTGTTTGATGTTTGACCAACTAACAAAATATGTGGTTAGGACGGAGATGTATCCTGGCCAGGTGATAAGCCTAATTGACAGCGTCTTTTCATTGACGTATGTTGCTAATCGGGGAGGAGCTTTTGGCTTGTTTCAAGGTATGAACCTCCTCTTTTCTTTAGCCGCTGTGATAGTTTTGGTCGGAGTATTGGTTTTTATAAAGCTAAAGCGTCCATCAATTCTTATAGTTTCTGCATTAGCTTTGATCGGAAGTGGAGCGGCTGGTAATCTTATAGATCGCTTTGCCTATGGCGCGGTTATTGATTTTTTACATATTCGCTATTGGCCTGTTTTCAATATTGCAGACATTGCCATTGTCCTGGGTTGTGCAATAATTTTTCTTGATATGATAGTAACTGATCCAAACGAGGTGAACCAATAATGCAGGAATATCAGCTAAAGGTTGAAGCAAATGACAGTGGCACCCGGCTTGACGTGTTTGTTAGCAGCAAAATAGAGGAAATATCCAGGGTTCTAGTAACCGAGTTGATCAGAAACGGCCAAATCGAAGTGGATGGCGCTGCTAAGAAACCCAGCTACAAGGTTGTTGAAGGCGAGGTTATTGGTGTTCGTGTTCCACCGCCGAAAAACATAGAATTGACCCCGCAGGATATACCGGTGACCATCGTTTATCAGGATAATGACTTGGCGGTGATCGACAAACCTCAGGGTATGGTCGTGCATCCCGCTCAAGGCAACTGGGACAAAACGCTGGTCAACGCACTTTTGTATCAATTAGACGACCTGTCTGGAATCAATGGAGAACTGCGTCCTGGTATAGTACACCGTATAGACAAGGATACATCTGGTCTGCTGGTGGTCGCGAAGAACGACCAAGCTCATCGCTGCCTGTCCGAACAAATAAAGAATCACGATATCGTAAGGGAATACATCGCTCTGGTTCATGGTCTTGTCCCTCAAAATATGGGACGGATCGAAGCTCCGATCGGGCGCAGCCCTAAAGATCGCAAAAAAATGGCTGTCGTTGGTGACGGCAGGATGGCTATAACGAATTACCAAGTGCTTAAGAGATTCAAAGATTTTTCTCTAGTCAAGTGCCGGTTGGAAACTGGCCGCACTCATCAGATCCGCGTACACATGGCTTATCTTGGGCACCCTATTGCGGGAGATCTATTGTACGGCCCACGTAAGAACGTTTTGAACCTTAACGGACAAGCTCTGCATGCAACTCAGATGGAATTTGAGCATCCAACTACAGGACAACATTTGACCTTCGACTCACCGATACCCACCTATTTTTCTGAGATACTGGAGAAACTTCCCGAATAAAACCCGAATTATCCGCTCTTTTGGGCAATAAATTCCTGCACTAAAATATTTAAATTCGAATACCTTTTTAAAGTGTGTTCCGAGCCTTAGCGGTCCGGGATTCATAATTCTGTGGGGAGGTGGACTGAATTTAATATCTGATAAAGAGATAAGTTAAGAATTTAATATTTTAGGAGGAGTTTTTCTTTGGTTTTTTCGGAAATAGTGAAGCGTAATATGGATATGGCACATACTTTCAATAATCGGGTCATGGAAATGTGGATGGTCAATCTAGGCGGCTTAAACTGGGTGAGTGATCGTTGTGAGAGTATAGTCAACAGTAGTCTCAAATACTATCGAACGGCTTATGAAGAAACAGTTACATTACTGAATGAAATGGGCAAACATACCAAAGGTGCTCAGGAACAATGCTTGGAAATAGCAAAAGAAACTATGCAAACACTGGTGGGTAACTATAAAACGATGACTGAGACGATGGGCGGGGCAGCACCTACAAACTAGAATGTACAAAAAAAGGGCGGGAGTTTCCCGCCCTTTGGCGTTTAACGGACCGCTTTTAACGTAAGTGTTTCTTTGCTTGAATCCCAGGTATAATCAATTACTTTTTCAGTTTTCAGGGTGCTGAGAGGGAGCACCGTGAAGGGACCCTGCGTTTTGGTCTTAAACTCAATTATGCGACCTTGATAGGCTAGTCTGCTGTTATCGAGGAATACACATAGGTTATTAGGATTATAATTTCCCGACATTGCCACTAGTTCTCTAACATTTCTATATTCCATATAGATTTCATCTCTCTCAAGCCAATAAGGCCAGGTTGTTTTGACCCCATTAACTGTGAGCAGACTATAAGCAGTGGTCTTTTTAGTGTTAATGATGGCTGTGCGGCTTTTGGAATCAAAACTAACATCCGCGCCAAACACATCGGCGATCACGCGCAGTGGTACGAATGTTCTTCCTCCGATAACCTGAGGTTGAGGATCACTGATGATGTCTGATCCATTTACCATGATCTTAATGGGCTGTTCAGCATATGCCATGGTTGCTGCTGAAACTATTAATACTGTTAGTAGTAGAAAAACGAGTCCCTTTTTCATGCTAATAGCTCCTTTTCTAAAAGTTGACAATAGTATATTCATTATTTGTGCAATCTTTTCCTTCAAACCAACAGAATTAAATTATTGGCATTGCTAGGTTGACATGAGATATCTTCTGATACAGTAGTTACTTATGTTTGTTTATGTTATCATTTGGATAGTTGGCCTTATAGAGCCATTTATGGGGGAGATGGTAAGTTGGCAAAGAATCCAAAGAGAAATGAAAACCGAGACAAATCGATTGGCGAAAAAGAGATAGACAATACTATCTGGAGTGGGAAGGATTTCTTCTCCACGTCATTATTCCTATTTTTTATTGCGATCATCTTCGTTCCTCCATTTTTTCGCGGATTAGGCTCTGACGGGAGTCTCCTGCCATACTTGTTTATATTTGATTTGATTATTATGTTGGCAATTCTTAATCAGTGGCGGATCGGCAAGCTTACTTTAGTTAGTTCCTGGCTTGATATGACGATTTTGATTTATACCTTGTTATACGCTTTGTCGTCGTTTATTGCGGTTGATTTGCGTTCAGCCATAATGGGGGCGCTTGAAGCGCTGGCTTGCTTCGGGATATACTGGATGGCTAAAAATCTTATCGAGAACGATGAACATCGAGGGTTAGCCATCAATACTCTTCTGATCGGTTCGTTAGGTGTAGCATTGATCACCATCTGTGCTGCCACTGGGGTCGTGAGCTATGATGGGGCATTTGTTAACGGTATTTTTATGACCACCTGGCAATACTCTAATACCGCCGCCGCTTATGCAGCAGCCTTTTCGATTTTAGCTCTGATTCTGTTTCTTGAATCTGAAACAGCTGGCAAACGGTCCTGGTATCTTGTAACTGCCGCATTGTTGGCCATGATACTGGCGGGGACAGCATCCAAAGGAGGCTTAGCAGTCTACATAATTGGGATAGTATTAGCACTCGTCATGGTTCGGAATGAAGACCGGATCAAGCTGGCATCTCTGAGTATAGTCACCATGCTGTTAGGATCCCTTTGCACCAAAGCATTTTTATGGATAATAGCGTCTGATAATGATATGTTGGCGCTAGCTGTACCGATCCTTCTGACACTTATGATGGTTTTATTTTCTGTATACATGGGGGACAAGTTCGAACAGTTCCTGGAGTCGATCAAGGAGAAGCTTTCGGATAAACCCGGGTGGATGGGCGCGACAGCTGCCCTGGCCGGACTGGTTTTGCTGGCATTGGTGGGCAAAATATGGCTGCCATCGGGTATGGCCAGCAGGTGGACGGATGTTTTTGATTTTGGCAATCAAAGTTACCTGACACGTTTTGATTTTGTTCGTTGGGCTATACAAATAATCAAAGACCATCCCATCTTCGGTGCCGGGGCTGGTGGATGGAATGCGCTATACCAGCAATATCAAGATTACCTCTATTGGACACAGCATGTCCATAGTTCAATTTTCGAAGTGGGCGTAGAGATCGGTCTTCTGGGGTTGATATGTTTCGCCGTCATATGGATTCTTTACACCTTAGGGATCAAGAAGGACAAACAAGAAGTAGGTTATGACCCGCTGCAAATCGGCGGCAGTGTTGTGGTATTGATATTGTTCATTCACTCGGCGTTTGATTTTGATTTCCAGATAAGCGGGATGCAGCTCATCGTTTTCGCTTTGATCGGATTGACCAGTGTCTACTATAACCGAATATCTGTGCCGTATTTGGAATTGGCCGATAAATTCCTGCCTTTTGTAATGATCGGTCTGGTATCGTCGTCGCTTATATTTACCACTACCATATACCAGGGTCTTAATTATTATGCTCAAGCAGAGCTGGCTGACAAAGCAGGTAATTCAGCTGAAGCTGAAAAGAACTATCTGCTGGCTACGACTGCTGACCCTTGGGCCCCTGAGTATAGGCTGCAGTTGGGCTTGCTTTATGCTGCACAAGCTGCTTCTAATCAGCTTGCAGTTGATAAACGCGAAAAATTGGTTGGATTTACAAAGACTCTCACCGATAAAGTTCAGCAGGATAATGCCTATGGTATCAGTGCCTATTACGCAATGAACAAGAACTATATTATGATAGGAGACTATGATTCAGCTATCACGACCGCTGAGCGCTGTATAGAACTGGGGCCATTGAATTCTGATAACTATGTGCTGCTGGCCGAGTCTTTGAATGCGGCAGCTATGCAGTCCACAAAGGATAAAGAAATAGAGAAGACCAGAGCTTATTTGCAAAAAGTAATCGATATACCAAACATTATGAAGAGTAATAGCCAGCGCATTAATCAGAGCCGGCTAGGGGTCTGGTATGGTCAGAAGATGCGGCAAACAGCTGATATGAAGCTAAAAATAGCCATTGCGGAATTCTTATTAGGCAATATCGATCAATGCAAGCTGCAGCTGCAGGATAGCGAACTTAAGAAGGAATTCCCAGAGGACAGCAAGGTACTGCAGGCGGCAGTTTTACAGGAACAAGGTCAAGAAAGCGCAGCCAAGGCTCTTCTAGCTGAAGCATATAAGAAGAATAAAACTGTAGAAATTAAATTCAGCGTATATATTGCTGGGTATAATGAATTGAATGGCAAGCAATAATGCGCACTTGTCTTCTTCTGGGAGTAAGAAATGGCCGATATTCAGGCATTGGTTTGCTGATTGACTTATCTTATGGATTATTATAGAATCCATATAGTAAAACCTTTAAGTTGACCCCGTGAGGTTGACAAGGAGCACATAGAATGTGTAAATGGCTATCAGCCTGCCTTGTTCTACCGGGGCAGGCTTTTTTGATGCTTGTTAAGGAGGGGCGCTAATGGCAATAGTTGAGAAATCCAAGATAATGGATGAGGATGCTATAAGAAGAGCGATCACCAGAATAGCTCATGAGATCATTGAAAGAAACCAGGGGACCGAGGATCTGGCCATAGTTGGTATCCGTAGGAGAGGTGGCCCGATTGCTGAGAGACTGGCAGCAAAGATCCAGGAGATAGAAAAAGCCAAGGTTCCAGTTGGCATATTAGACATAACATTGTACCGTGATGATCTGACTACCCTAGGACCGCAGCCTGAGATCCACCGGACCGAGGTCAACTTTAACATAAACGATAAGGTAGTGGTCATCGTAGATGACGTTTTGTATACAGGCCGAACGGTGCGAGCCGCCCTTGACGCCATCATAGATCTAGGGCGACCGAAATGTATCCAGCTGGCGGTACTGGTCGATCGGGGTCACCGGGAATTACCAGTAAAAGCTGATTTTGTCGGTAAGAATGTACCGACTTCGAAGAAGGAGATCGTAGCCGTAAGGGTCATTGAAATAGACGGGGTCGATGAAGTGGTAATCGAAGAGTTGGTAGACCAATAATCCCTTTAAAACAGTCCAGAGAGGCTGGTAAGGATTAGATGTCAGGAACTATCAAGCCTTACCGGTCAAATATGCAGGTAGGGCTTTTTTATTTTATAGAGCAGAAATATTTGGATGAGTGGAAAAAGTTTTAAAGGAGGCTGGATGATGGTTTTTGAAAACCGTAAAGACTTGCTGGGTTTAAAAGAATTGAACCGGGAAGAGATCGAGACCATTCTGGATACTGCGGTTCCCATGAAGGACATTCTCAAGCGTGATATCAAGAAAGTCCCTACATTAAGGGGCAAAGTTGTGGTAACAGTATTTTATGAGAATAGTACCCGCACTAGAACCAGTTTTGAATTGGCTGGAAAGTACCTTAGCGCGGACACAGTGAATCTTGCAGTCTCCACCAGCAGCGTGCAGAAAGGCGAAAGCCTTAAAGATACTATCAAAACTATTGAAGTGATGGGAGCGGACCTGATGATCATCCGTCATTCGATGTCAGGAACCCCGCACTATGTAGCTCGTAATACGCAGATGAAAGTGATCAATGCCGGTGACGGCTGGCATGAACATCCTACCCAAGGCTTGCTTGATATGTATTCTATTCGCGAAAAGAAAGGCACTATCGAGGGACTAAAAGTGGTCATCCTTGGTGACATACTGCACAGTCGGGTGGCTCGCTCAAACATTATTGGTCTTACCAAGTTTGGCTGTGAGGTCCGAGTAGTTGGACCTCCAACACTAATGCCTGCAGATATTGAACAATTAGGAGTTAAAAAGTACTTCAACATAGAGGAAGCCTTGGATGGTGTGGATGTGATCAATGTGCTGCGTATTCAGCGCGAGAGGCAAAAACAGGGGCTTTTCCCCAGTGTAGAGGAATATGCTTCGCTGTTTGGACTGAACAGTAAACGAATGTCTTTGGCTAAGAAGGATGTACTGGTACTGCACCCAGGGCCGATGAATCGGGGTATTGAGATTACCAGTGAAGTAGCGGACAGCGCCCATTCGGTCATTAACGAACAGGTGACCAATGGAGTGGCGGTACGGATGGCACTTCTTTATTTGATGATGGGAGGTGGCAAAGATGAGATTGCTGGTTAAGGGTGGACGTATTATAGATCCGGCCAACAACATGGATATGATCGGCGATGTTCTAGTGGAGGATGGTGTTATCAAAGAAGTTAAAGCCTCCATCAGTGCTGGTAAAGCGGAAGTTCTGGATGCGTCAGGAAAACTTGTATGTCCAGGATTTATCGACATGCATGTACACCTGCGGGAGCCGGGATACGAGTATAAAGAGACCATTGAATCTGGAACCATGGCGGCGGCATCGGGTGGCTTTACCACGATTTGCTGTATGCCTAATACCAGCCCGGTCAATGACAACCGAGCAATATCCGAACTGATAAAAGCCGCAGCCATGAGAGAAGGAATAGTCAACGTACTTCCCATTGGAGCGATCACAAAAGGGCAGAAAGGGCAGGAAATGGCTCCAGTTGCCGAACTAGTAAAAGCCGGATGTATTGCCATATCCGATGACGGCAAACCAGTCATGAACTCCGAAATCATGCGCCGGGTCATGGAATATGTAAGAATGTTCGATATTCCGGTCATTTCTCACTGTGAGGATCTGCAGATGGCGGAAGAAGGCCAAATGCATGAGGGCTATTATTCAACATATTACGGCTTAAAAGGAATACCGGCAGTTGCCGAAGAGGTCATGGCCATGCGCGAGATCATGCTGGCTGAAATGACAGGCGGACGGCTGCACATTGCTCATGCCAGCACCACCGGGACCATGGAAATGGTTCGTATGGCTAAAGCAAAGGGCTTACGGGTCAGCTGTGAAGTTACTCCGCATCATCTTAGTCTGACCGATGAGATCGTGGGCAGCTATGACGCTGATACCAAGGTCAATCCACCACTGCGGTCCAAGGATCATGTCGCGGCACTGGTCAAAGCGCTGCAGGACGGCACTGTGGACTGTATCGCCACAGATCATGCTCCGCATGAGATGGAATCAAAGGACTGTGAGTACAATCTGGCTAGCTTTGGAATCTCTGGCTTGGAAACGGCAGTAGCGGTAGTTTTCGATTATCTGATCAAGAATAATTTGGTGGATCTAACCACTGTGATCAAAGCTTGGACAGCGGGGCCAGCAGGAGTTCTCGGGATTTCGGCCGGGACTCTCAGCCCGGGTGTGCCAGCTGATATAACAATCATCGACCCAGAGTGTGAAAGAATGGTTAATACAAATGACTTTTACTCAAAGGGGAAAAACACACCTTACAAAGGTATGACACTGAAGGGCTGGCCATGGGCAACTATAGTTGCCGGGCGAATGGTAGCTAAAGACGGCCAGATACTATAATGGAGATGAAAATATGGAACGTGGTTATTTAATCCTGGAAAATGGCATGGTTTTTGAGGGCAATGTAATGGGCCAACCGAATCATATCAGCGGGGAAGTGGTTTTTAACACTTCAATGACCGGGTATCAGGAGATCTTGACCGATCCTTCGTATGCCGGGCAGATAATTACCATGACCTATCCGTTGATCGGTAATTACGGCTTGAGTGAGAAGCATTTTGAATCGAAATTTCCTCGGGCACGTGGCCTAATAATGCGCGAAGGGTGTGCCAAACCCAATCACTACGAGAAAAAGTGGGACCTTGATGCATTTTTAAAAGACTACGGTGTAATGGGACTGTTTGGCATCGATACCCGAGCTTTGACCCGTATGCTGCGCAGTCATGGAACCATGGGCGGAGTGGTTACTTGTGAACTGAATGATACCGACCGTTTAGTGGAAGAAGCCCGCCTGGCTCCGCAGGTGCTGGAATCGGATCTGGTACTGCAAGTGACAAGAAATGCCGTTGAGAAATACGGTGATGGCGGCAAGCGAATCGTCATGTATGATTTCGGAGCCAAGCAAAATATCATAAATTCTTTAGTAGCCCGCGGCTGTGAAGTTTATGCCGTACCTGCCGCTACCAGCGCCGAAGAGGTCATGCAGATGAACCCGGATGGGCTGTTTCTCTCTAACGGACCTGGCGACCCGAAAGCTTGTGGTTATGCGGTAGACAATATTCAAAGACTATTGGGCAAGGTGCCCATCATGGGCATTTGCCTGGGGCATCAGATATTAGGTCTAGCCTTGGGTGGAGATACCTACAAGCTTACTTTTGGACATCGTGGAGCCAACCACCCGGTGAAAGATCTGCGGACTAACAAAGTCTACATCACATCCCAGAATCATGGATATGCGATAAAAGCGGATTCATTTAATAATGATATAAATGTGATCATGATCAATCTCAATGATTTGACTGTCGAAGGGCTAGAACACAGGGGGTACAAAGCCTTCTCGGTGCAATACCATCCGGAAGCTTGCCCCGGGCCAGAGGATTCGGCATATTTGTTTGACGAGTATATGAAGATGATTTAGTTGCGATCGGAAACCGCCGATTTGAACGAATACAGGGAGGGCTTAATTTGCCGCTGAGAAAAGATCTTAAGAAGGTATTGGTTATCGGTTCAGGGCCGATCATAATCGGTCAGGCTGCGGAGTTTGATTACGCGGGGACCCAAGCCTGCCGCTCATTGAAAGAAGAGGGCTTGGAAGTAGTCCTGATCAACAGTAATCCGGCAACCATCATGACCGATACCAATATTGCCGACCGCGTGTATATCGAGCCGCTGACTCCAGACTTTGTAGCCCAGATCATACGCCAGGAGCGACCTGATGGCATTATCGCCACCCTGGGGGGGCAGGTCGGACTCAATATGGCACTTGCCCTGGAGGAAACTGGGGTTTTAGAAGAAACCGGCACCCCGCTGCTGGGAACTCCTCTCACTTCCATTAAGAAAGCCGAAGACCGCGAAATCTTCAAATCGACCATGAAGGAAATCGGCGAGGAAGTGCCAGAGAGCGTAATTGTTGATAATTTTGAAGAGGCAATCACATTTGCCAATAAAATAGGGTATCCGGTCATCGTAAGGCCAGCCTATACACTGGGCGGGACCGGCGGCGGCGTATGCCACAATGAAGAAGAACTGATAGCCACTTCCGGGCGCGGCTTGAAGCACAGCATAATCAACCAGATCCTAATTGAACAGAGTGTTGCCGGATATAAGGAGATCGAATTTGAAGTTATGCGGGATGGCAATGACAACTGCATAACAGTATGTAGTATGGAGAATTTTGATCCAGTAGGGATCCATACCGGTGACAGCATAGTCCTGGCTCCGGCCCAGACTTTAAATGATGAGGAATACCAGATGCTGCGCTCAGCATCGATCCGGATCATAAGGGCTCTTGGAATCGAAGGCGGGTGCAATATACAGTTTGCTTTGCATCCTTACAGTAAGACTTACTACATCATTGAAGTAAATCCCCGGGTCAGCCGTTCATCGGCCCTGGCTTCTAAAGCCACTGGTTATCCTATTGCCAAGGTGGCTAGTAAAATAGCGGTTGGCTATACTCTAGATGAGATAACCAATGCTGTGACCGGCAAGACTACAGCTTGTTTCGAACCAGCGATAGATTACGTGGTTGTCAAGATACCCCGCTGGCCATTTGATAAGTTCAGCTTTGGTGATCGCCGACTGGGAACCCAAATGAAGGCTACCGGTGAGGTAATGGCCATAGACCGCACCATCGAGTCGGCACTCATGAAGGCCGTGCGATCCCTGGAACTAGGCATTGTCGGTTTCAGCTTGCCGGAATTGGTTCAATTGACAGATCACCAGCTTATGAGCAGGCTGACCGCTCCCGATGATGAGCGTATGTTTGCACTGGCCGAGGCCCTTTATCGGGGACATACCGTTCAGCAGCTTCATGATATGACCCAGATCGACCTGTTTTTCCTGGAGAAAGTCTTGAATATAGTGAACATGAAAAAACAGCTGGTTGGTGGTGAACTGTATTCTGACTTGCTGCGCGAGGCCAAACGAATGGGATTCTCTGATCGTGATATAGCGGGCATAAGAAACACTACAGAGGACGAAATCCGTAAGCTGCGAATGAAAGCCGGAATCAAAGCCGTCTATAAAATCGTTGATACCTGTGCAGCAGAATTCGATGCAGAAACGCCCTATTACTACTCATGTTATGAAGATGAAAATGAAGTAGGCTTTGATGAAGACGATAATAAGGTTCTGGTTATTGGCTCAGGGCCGATCCGCATCGGGCAGGGCGTAGAGTTTGACTACTGCTCGGTACATTGTGTCTGGGCTCTGAGGGAAGCCGGGTATAAAGCCATAATTGCGAATAATAATCCGGAGACGGTGTCTACTGACTTTGATACTTCCGACAAACTTTACTTTGAACCTCTGGTTCTGGAAGATGTTCTGAATATAATCGAGCAGGAAAAACCGAAAGGTGTTATCGTGCAGTTTGGTGGGCAGACTGCTATCAATCTGGCCCAGCCCCTGGCCGATCATGGGATAAAAATACTAGGGACTTCGGTGAATGACATCGACCGGGCGGAAGACCGTGATCGGTTTGATCAGGTTTTAGAAGAGTTGGGCATTCCTAGACCTCCGGGGAATTCAGTTACTTCCACGGAAGAAGCTATAGCTGTGGCTGATAGAGTGGGCTATCCGGTAGTAGTGCGTCCTTCGTATGTTCTGGGGGGGCGGGCCATGGAGATAGTTTATAACGACCAGGAGATCCGTGAATATATGGCCGGAGCCGTGAAAGTATCTAACGAGCACCCTGTCTTAGTCGATAAATACCTACAGGGTGTCGAGATCGAGGTCGATGCCATTTCAGATGGCGAGGATGTTCTGATTCCAGGCATAATGCAGCACATTGAACGAGCTGGTGTACACTCAGGCGATAGTGTCGCTGTATTTCCGGCTTTCAAATTAGGGCCTGGCACCAAGGAAAAAGTTGTTGAATATACCATGAAATTAGCCCGTGATCTTAGGGTCAAAGGATTGATCAATATCCAGTATGTAGAGTTTGAGGGAGAACTGTATGTCCTGGAGGTCAACCCTCGTTCCAGCCGCACTGTGCCGTATCTTAGCAAAGTGACCGGGATCCCTATGGTAAATGTAGCTACCCGGGCGGCTATGGGCAGTACATTAAAGGAAATGGGATACCAGAGTGGACTGTGTACTCCACCTCGATACTTTGCAGTAAAAGCACCTGTATTCAGCTTTGCTAAACTGCTGCAGGTCGATATCTCACTAGGCCCGGAAATGAAGAGTACAGGTGAGGTCATGGGTGTTGATCCGAGTTTCGAAAAGGCGCTGTATAAGGCGTTCGTGGCTGCGGGCATGAATGTCCCGGCATCAGGCACCATATTAGCTACGATTGCTGATAAAGATAAAGAAGAAGCCGTTCCCCTATTAAAAAAGTTTGAAGAGCTTGGGTTTAGGGTGGTGGCCACCGCTGGTACCGCCAAATCATTGCGGAAAGCTGGCGTTAAAGCGGATTGTGTCAATAAGCTCGATGAAGGCTGCCCTAATATTATAGATTTGATCCGGCAGGATAAAATTGACTTTGTGGTGAATACCCTTACTAGAGGTCGGAGACCACAGAGTGACGGGTTCCGCATACGTCGGGCGGCTGTTGAACACAGCATACCGTGCTTGACTTCACTCGATACAACCAGAGTTATTTTGCAGGTGATCGAAGAAATCAAGACCGGCGAAAAGTTTAATACTATACCTTTGCAGGAATATCTGTCTTAAATCGAACCTTAAATCAGTTGATCTGGAGGTTATTGATGGCATCTGTTGAGAAAGCTCTAGTTGTGCGTCATAGGGAGCTGGTTCCCCGGTATTACGAACTAGAATTTATTGCACCGACAATTGCAGCAGAGGTTCTGCCCGGGCAATTTGTCCATATACGGGTTGGCGAAAGCTATGATCCCCTTTTAAGAAGGCCATTCAGCATTTACAATGTCGATAAGAAGCTGGGTAGTATTACTGTTTTCTACAAAGTTGTCGGACGCGGTACCCGCATTTTTTCCCGCGTTCATTTGGAAAATCGGCTAGATGTTATGGGCCCGCTCGGAAAACCTTTCTCCATTCCGAGTGATATCAAGACAGCATATTTAGTGGGCGGAGGCGTAGGAATGGCGCCGCTGGTCTATCTGGCTCGTGTGCTGACTGACAATAATATTCGCTGCCGAGTGCTGATGGGAGCCTCTAATTCAGGCTTTTTAGCTGGCAAGGATATTCTTGATAAACTCGGTGTCAACTACCTTGTAAGCACTGATGATGGCAGTGAAGGTATGAGGGGCCGTGTAACTGACCTGTTTGCAGAACAGATGGCTCAACGTAAGGCTGACTTTGTTTATTCATGTGGGCCTGAGATAATGATGGCCGAAGTAACCAGAATAGCCGAAGAATTTGGGGTTCCGGGCGAATTGAGCCTGGAGGAGCATATGGCCTGCGGTGTTGGCGCTTGTCTGGGCTGCGCTCATAAGATGAAAGACGGAGATGGTTTCCGTTTTGCCAAGGTATGTTCCGAAGGACCCGTTTTTAAAATCGGGGAAGTCCTGTTCAATACACAGGATGAGAGGTGAGCCAGATGGCAGAGCGTAAAGGTAAGAAGAAAGATTCATTCAAATGCAATATGGAAGTCAACCTAGGTGGAATGCTGCTAAAGAACCCGGTTACGGTAGCTTCCGGAACCTATGGATATGGCCGTGAATATGAAGATTTTGTAGATTCAGCAGTCCTGGGGGCAGTGATCGTCAAAGGGACGACACTAGAACCGCGACTAGGGAATCCCCCACCCCGCATTTATGAGACCCCCGCTGGTATGCTCAACGCCATAGGCCTTGAAAACCCTGGCGTGAAGGTGTTTATCAACGAATATCTGCCTTATCTGCGGGAAAAGGGCGTTACTGTGATAGTAAACATAGCCGGTAATACCGTTGATGAGTATGCGAAAATAGCTAAAATGCTGGATAAGCAAAAAGGTATTGCTGGACTTGAGCTTAATATATCCTGCCCCAATGTTAAAAAAGGGGGCCTTCAGTTCGGAACTGATCCGGTAATGGTCAAAGAAGTTGTGTCGGCGGTCAAGAGTCAGACTAAGCTGCCGGTTATGGCCAAATTATCACCCAATGTCACCGATATTGTACAGATCGCCCGTGCGGCACGTGATGGCGGGGCCGACTGCCTGGCTCTGATCAATACACTGCTGGGTATGGCCATCGATATCGATAAGAGAAGGCCGGTACTGGCTAACACATTCGGCGGGTTATCCGGGCCAGCCATCAAGCCTGTGGCTCTGCGTATGGTTTATCAAGTGGCTTCGGAAGTGGATCTGCCGATCATGGGTCTAGGCGGGATAATGAATACGCGCGATGCCCTGGAATTCATCATGGCCGGAGCGACCGCGATCTCGATCGGAACCGCTAACTTTGTCAATCCCCGCGTCAGTAAGGATATTATCGAAGGGCTTGGGAGATACATGGAATCCCGTGAAATAGCTGATATCAATCAATTAGTGGGGGCTGCTCACCCACGCCCGATATAACCAGGCCGATTACAGAAGCGAATATCTGCGTTGTTTCAAAAACCCCGTTCAATCAATCACGGGGTTTTTTCATGTCTTTAGCTTCGCTTCCGTCTTTCGGCTTGCCGGATGCCAGACTTTGTCAACATCCTAAGATGCCACGAGGCGTCTTTTTTGCCTTAATGAACAAAAATTAGCAAGAAACCTGTTCCACTCGAATAGTTATGTACCAGGAAGTGGACAGGGGGTGGCTAGTTGCTTAGGGACAAGATCGTCTTTGTTAATGCTGGACGAACTTTGATAGGAAGAGCTTTAGCTCTGGTCCTGGCTCGTGAGGGGGCCGCTGTTTGTTTGAACAATGTTGAGTCAGACAGCCTGCTGGTCAAACAGCTGCAGGCGATGGAGGCGAGCTATATGATGGTCAATGGAGAATTGGGCAGCTTGGAGAGCTGTCAAACCATGCTGAGACTGATCAACAATGAATATGGGCGCTTGGATGTGATCGTTAACATCATCTCGGTCGGTCACTCGATACCGACCAAGGAAGAAACCTGGCACAACAAGATCGAATTCTTAAAATCATTTTACCAGGGGACCTCAATGCTTAAGGTCGCCAAGAATCTCCAGGTCAACCGCTTAGTCAACATTGTCGTTCCACCTTTTCCGGGTAGGATCGATGGCATGGCTAACAAGCTGTATAGGATATCTGTTGATGTAGCCACTCGAGCGGCTGCCAAGGACCATGTTGCGGAATCGATCACTGTCAATTCGGTTATTTCCGGCCTTATGCATTATCCAGATCACGATCACAACTTGATCAACTCAGGCTGCCAGACACAGGTGACCAGATTAGGTCATCCAGAGGAAGTTGCTGAGATCGCGGCCTTTTTAGCTTCCGATAAAACAGCATACATAACAGGCCAGGTGATAGAGGTCGATGGCGGATTATCTGTCGCTGGAATCGACCATATTAACTAGTATTTTGATAATTGGAAAAGATATTGCTAAATACAGTCGGCTGTGCCATGATATTCTTGGTGTGATTTATTGTGACTTTGGAGGTATAAAAGTGGAGGCAAAAGAGCGAATTATACTGGCGTTAGATGTCGATGCCGAAAAGGATGCATTGGCTTTGGTGGAAAAGCTTCGGGCTGATGTTGGGATGTTCAAAGTAGGTATGCAATTGTTTAATAGTGCCGGTCCTAATATAGTACGTAAAATAAGATCGCTCGGTGGTAAAGTCTTTGTCGATCTTAAGTTCCATGATATTCCGAATACTGTGGGTGCCGCATCCCGAGTCGTGACCCGTCTCGGCTGTAATATGTTCAACGTCCATGCTTCCGGCGGTCGTGAGATGATGAAACAAGCAGCTCAGGCAGTGAAGGAAGAAGCCGATAAGAACGGGATAACACCGCCTCATGCTATTGCGGTAACCGTATTGACCAGCCTGTCACAGGAAGAAGTAACTAATGAAATGCATATTCCTCTTCCGGTGGACAAGCTGGTAGTGGAGTGGGCGATGCTGGCCAGAGAGTGCGGTCTTAGCGGGGTCGTAGCCTCACCGCAGGAAGTCAGTGCTATCAGGAAGGCTTGCGGCGACGACTTTCTTATCGTAACTCCGGGGGTTCGCCCTGAATGGTCGGAAGCCAATGATCAGAAGCGTTTTACAACCCCGCGCCAAGCGCTGGAACTAGGATCTAGTTATATGGTTATCGGGCGTCCGATCACTAAAGCGGACGATCCCATAGAGGCAGCCAAACGAATCAGTCAGGAGTTGGAGGGATAGTTGATGGACAGCAAAGAAATCGCAGGGGTATTCGAAAAATCGGGAGCACTTCTAAATGGGCATTTTATACTGACTTCTGGGCGACACAGCAATCAATACATGCAGTGCGCACAGGTTCTGCAGTATCCCGAATACACCGAACAACTGGCCAAGGAATTGGCCGCTCAGTTTGCCGGTGACAAAATCGAAATGGTAGTGGCTCCGGCAGTAGGCGGCATCATCGTTGCCTACGAAGTGGCGCGGCAACTGGGAGTCAAGAGCATTTTTTGTGAGCGGGAAAACTATCGTATGACATTACGCCGCGGCTTTGAAATCAAACCGGGCCAGCGGATACTGGTTGTCGAGGATGTTGTGACAACCGGCGGCTCGGTGCAGGAAGTCGTTGAAGTAGTCAAGGCGGCTGGAGGCGATGTGGTCGGTGTTGCGGTATTGGTTGACCGTAGTGCGGGGCAGATCGACTTTGGCGTTAAGACCAAGGCTGCACTGACCATGGAGATCAAGTCCTGGCCAGCCGAGGAATGCCCGATGTGCAAGGAAGGTAAATCCCAGGCGGTCAAACCAGGCAGCCGGGGACTGTAAACTATATAATCAATAACGGTAACAATCTGAGACCCTGATGAAAAGCAGGGTCTTTTTGTTTGCCTGATTAATTCTCAGTTTGTGTTTGGTATAATGGAAATGACCAATTGATGGAAGGGGGCATAGCGCGACAACGAGAACCGTCCCCTCTGTCGCATCAAGGCTTAGGAGGTGAAGGATTATAAACAAAGAAAACAAGCTATTAAAACAAATCATCATCATTGGATTATTTGCTGTAATAGTTTCCAGCACTGGTTGTCATCCATCAAAAACTGAGCTCGAACAACAGGCTAAGACCTATCTAGAATCCCGATATGACGAGCGATTTGAGGTTAGTCTAAAATATCTAAAAAACAAGTATTCTTTCATCGGGTTCAATGCATATCCAATTCAGAACCCCGAGCTTATATTCACGGTCAGCGTTAAAGAGGGTATATTCGGTTTGGATAAAAATACTTGGATTGATGATTATAAGGAGACATGTATTGCACAGCAATTAATAAAACAGTTAGATCCATTAACAATGAAATATTTCTCAAAACATATCAAGAGATTTAACCTTACCGAAGACGTTTCATTATTTGTCCCTGGGCCAGCTTTGGGCATGATACCCCATTCTAAGGCAGAGGTTTATGTCAACTTAAGATGTCCTATTGATGAGGACAACATAAATGACATAAGCAAAACCATATCTAGTTTTATTGAAGAAACCAAGAAAGTCGAGCAAAAACTTGATTTTGATTTCATGTTTATTCGTAAAGGTTCAGATCGAGATTGGCAATATGTATTAGCAAGTAACAAACAGATTACACAAGATACGCTATACTTTAGCGTACTCGCAAATCAAAATAATACTAGTCCCTCAAGTATTCAGTACAGGATAAGAAAGGTTTCACCTTCGTTATTGAATTAGCATAAGACAAGTTGGGGAGGCAAATCAGTGACGCTTCTTTACTTATGCGACAGGGGGATAGTTCTGCTGTAACGTTTATTAGACTATCTTACACAGCAAGTATTCTTTAAAAGGCTTTGCCGGTACACCGCCAAAGCCTTTAAATGTCATCCTAGCTCTCGACTGTCGCCAATATATCCTGCACCCGGGGGTCCTGTGGATTGATATTGATAGTCCAGTAATTATCATAGATTACCATGCCGGGATGGGCGCCTTTGGGCTTTTTCACATTGGCTCGGAAAGTATAGTCGACCGGCACTTTCTCGGCTTCACGGGCTTTGGAAAAGTGGGCAGCTAATATAGCGGCTTCTTCAAGAGCTGAATCAGGAACCTCATTGATACTGCTTATATGAGCGGGCAGGTCCATTATCACGTGGGTGCCAGGAAAGCCCTGCACATGCAGCCAAAGGTCGTTCTTCCCAGCTCGCTTCAGGGTCAGCTGATCATTCTGTTTGTTGTTGCGGCCGACCCATATATCGATACCCGTCGATGATACAAACCGGCGGGGAACACTTCTGGTCTGGCGCTGTTTGCCGCGGCCGGACTTATGCTTCACATAGCCTTCCTCTTCCAGTTCGGCCATTATATCATCCATCTCCTCGATGGTCTCGGCCTTCTCCATGGTAAA
>JBLNAX010000064.1:0-5478 GCA_050259595.1 Acidobacteriota bacterium
AATCCATATTTCGTCGCCATTGACAACTGTCTAGAAGTCGATCTTTATGGCCAGGTCGCATCGGAAGCCATAGAGGGGCGCAACATTAGCGGAGGCGGTGGTCAGTTGGATTATGTAAAAATCGGCTACATGTCTCGCGGAGGCAAAGGCATAGTCTGTTTGACATCTACTTTTCAGGATAAGGATGGGCGCGTAATGTCGAGGATCCGCCCAGCTCTAGCACCGGGCACCGTTGTAACGCTGCCCCGCAATATGACTCACTATGTGGCAACTGAATGGGGAGTTGTCAATCTCAAAGGCCGCTCGACCTGGGAGAGAGCTGAAATGCTGATCACCATTGCCCATCCCAACTTCCGAGATGAACTAGTACACGAGGCGGAGAGACTTAAAATATGGGCTAGAAGCAATCGCAATGTTCACTAGTATAACATAGGCCTCCTTTAACCGGAGGCCTATTTAATAAGTCAACAAGCGTATAACGGGAGTGAAGATCAAGGCTTGAGGAAAGCCCGTGATTGAGGCGTACTTGTGGTACGTTGATTGAACGGGGTTCCCTAAACAACGCAGATATTCACTTTTGTCATCAGCTTGTTTTATTCATATCTTAGGGCATCGATTGGATCCAGTTTAGCCGCCCGATTGGCCGGATATAGCCCAAAAAACACTCCAACTGCCATTGAGAATATGACCGCGCCGATCACTACCGGGAACGAAAAAATCAAAGGCATTTCCAATGCTGCACATAGCAACGCGGTTATACCTAATCCTAAGCCGATGCCAATTAGACCCCCGGTAAGAGACAGCACCATCGATTCTATAAGAAACTGTACCAGAATATCCTGGCGTCTAGCTCCCAGTGCCATACGCACCCCGATTTCCCGAGTTCTTTCTGTGACTGATACCAGCATGATGTTCATGATGCCTATCCCACCGACCAACAGCGATATTCCAGCGATCGCACTGATGAACATGGTCACGATAGCCATAGCCTTGTTCGCAATGTCAGCTTGTTGTTCCATATTAAACACTTGATAAACTTTCTTGATCTGGCCTCTATGACGGAGCTCCAGGATTCTGATCGCCTGCTTGGAAACTTCTTCTACCTTGTCACGGCTCACCGCAGTTCCATCCAGTTCCCAAACTCCGTTGGCACTTGATAATGCAAAGTACAATTTCAATGGTATGTATGCAATCGGACTTTCCTGCCCGCCGGTAAGCATTGTAAATTGATTCTTGGTCACCCCGCAAACAGTAACCGGTGTTGAGCCCAGAATCAACTTCTGTCCTACAACATCCCCTGCAGCTCCAAACATATCATCAGCCAGTTTTTGATTTATCACTATAACACGGCGCCCTGCTACAGCATCAACTGAACTGAAGAACCGGCCTTTACTTATGGCTACATTATGAATCTCCGCATACGATGCCTCGGTTCCAACAATTGTGGAAGATTTCTTAGTCCGCCGGCTTTGCACCGAGTCAAACATTGACCCCACGGGTGCTAATGCTTTAATACTATCTACTGATTCCTTAATGATCTTGGCTTCTTCAGGATCGATTTTATATTGGTCGTAGTCGGCCCCATCTACCTGGCCGACGAATATTATAAATAAGTTGGTACCGAATCCCTCCAGCTCGCCCTTGATCTTTTCCTGCACTCCCTGCCCCAGTGTGATCACTATGATTACAGCTAGCACGCCAATTATTATGCCGAGCATGGTAAGTATCGAGCGCAGCTTATTAGCCCATATGCCTTCTAGTGCAACCCTGACCATTTCCCAGAGATTCATGGCAGTTCCTCCTGTGACTCTGGCAGATAGGCCAGCATTTCGGCTGCTTGCAGCGGTTTTTCTACCTGTTCTGACTTGACCAGGTGTCCATCACGGAAATAGATGATACGCTGGGCATGCTTGGCGATCTCTGGCTCATGAGTAACAAGTACTATTGTACTGCCCCTCTTATGTAGATCCTGAAACAAGGCCATAATATCATACCCAGACCTGGTATCCAGGTTCCCCGTTGGCTCGTCAGCCAGCAAAATGTCTGGGTTGTTTACTAGTGCCCGGGCTACCGCCACGCGCTGGCGCTGTCCGCCCGACAGTTCATTGGGCCGGTGTTTGATGTGACCCTGTAGCCCTACCTGCTCCAGAGCCACAGTCGCCCGCCGCTTTCTCTCACGGGGATCAATACCTCCATACAGCATGGGCACTTCTACATTGCGCAGGGCATTCATGCGGGGCAGCAAATTGAAGGTTTGAAATACGAATCCGATCTTGCTATTGCGAATCTTGGCCAGATCAGGTTCGCCCATTTCATGAAGATCCATGCCGCTGAGGCGATAGGTCCCTGAAGTCGGTCGGTCCAGACATCCCAGAATGTTCATCAAGGTCGATTTGCCAGAGCCCGATGGACCCATTACCGCTACAAACTCACCTTTTTCAACATCAAGATCAATGCTTTTCAGAGCCTGTACTCTTACCACACCCGTATCATAAGTCTTTGACAGCGAAGTAATCTGGATCATTTGACTGATACCCTGACTTTGTCCTTGAGATCGGCGGGCGGATTCAGGACCACCTTTTCGCCCTTCTTAAGCCCGGATATAACCTGCACATTCAGATTATCATCCAAGCCAGTCTTGATCTTCTGTAGGTAGGCTCGATCTCCACGTATCACATAAACACAAGTACTACCATTTTTTTCGATCATAGCTTCGAAAGAAATGACCAGTGCCTTCTTATCGATGGCGGTGGTTATCTCCAGGTCAGTATTGTATCCCGGACGCAGGACTGTTCCTTTGGCAACCGCTATGACCACCGGGACTGCAGTTGTCTCGCCGCCGTTGCTCCTAGTCTTGTTGACAGCTTCCAGACCCAGTTCTTTCACAGTTCCATGATACTTTTTATCAGGTAGAGCCGTTGGCGTGATCAATACCTTTTGACCGATTTCTATCTTAGCAGCATCAGCCTCCGTAATGTCAGCCTTGACCTGTAGGTTATTCAGATCACCGATCGTAATGAGGGGACTGTTGACGTTTATCACATCACCAGTAGATACCGTGATCGACATGACTTGACCCGCTTTGTCGGCAGTCAACCCTTTCTGTGCAGTCTGTTTTTCAACCAGTTTCAAATTTGCCTGATTAGCATCCAAAGCCGCTTGCAGCGACGCCAGAGAAGCCGAGGCCCCCTGTTCGGCTGATCTTAGACCAGCCTGGGATCTATCCAAGCTCGCTTTCTTAGACTCAACATCAGATTTGGCGTTCTCCAATTCCTCGATAGTGGCTGCACCCTGGTCATAAAGACTCTGTACCCTTATTAATTTGTCACTAGCTTTCTTATGTTCATTTTCACCAGACTGGTAATCAGCACGGGCCTGGAGAAGCTCCAAAGTCTGGCTTCCATTGGCTTTGGCTTTGGCCAGGGCGGCACGTGATGAAGCTACTTCAGATTGGGCCTGCAGCAGTCTATGTTCTGCATCGGGTATGTTAAGTTCCATCAGAACCTGTCCCGGAATCACCTTCTGCCCTAGCTTAACATTAATCTTCTTTACCGAGCCTGTGACCTGGCTGTATAGTACCTCGCGGTCAGCCGCCGCTACCCTGCCTGATGCTAACACAGTCTGAACCAACTTGGTCTGTTTGACTTCAGCTGTTTTTACTGAGACCACTTCTTCTGAATTAGCCCGGTAAATATTCAGTCCAACCACCAAGGCAATAAATAGGATGACTCCAATGATAATTAACGACTTTTTCGTAAAAAAAGGCTGTTTCACAGTTACACTTTCAACCTTGTTCTCCAACACCGATACCCCTTTTCCAATTCAGACGAAGACAAGTTTTGTAATTTAGCTCACCTATTAGACTCTTACTAACAAATATATATTTCATGAAAACCAATCACAAGAATTACATGATCCCCTTAAGCATGTTCATTTGGAAAGCCGTGATAGCACCTTTTCCGGTAATATATATAAGCCATAGTATAATAGTATAAATCGCTAGCTTCTTTGCATCTTTGCCCATAACGATCGAACCACCGATAATTAGCAATATTAGGCCCCAAATAGCAAAGAAATTGGCCTGATTGAGAATCTGAAACAAATAACTCGCCTGGTCGTTCCCAGGCCAGAACAAGGCTAGACTCAATCGAACATTCATTGTAGCTTTAAGTCCTATGCTCTTTGTCAGTATTGTTGCGATCACCTGCATGAGCACATTGGGAATACCGGCGTATAACACGACTGCAAAGAGCTGTTTAAACTTGGCCTTACCTACTGAGAGCTGGTCATAAATAAACAATACTAGCGCTTGTAGTAAGAACATTATCGGGTACAATATCAATATTCCAACAACGGACCATATTCCTGTAGTCAACATGCTTTGTTTGGGTACATTCTGTCCCATTTTTGCAACTATTTCCTCACTGAACGCTTTTGATTCTGGTAGAACAAATAATGCTATCATAACCGATATCGACAGAATAAAGGTCAATGGAATCAACACCTTGGGGTCACTTTTAATAACCTTAAAAGTGTTTAATGGGTCAATTATTATTCCAAGAAATCTTCGCCAAATATCCATATGTACAGTCTCTTCAACTATCTGGATATCTTCAACCTTTTGCGGCTCTTCTATTATTGGACGCTCATTCACGCTATTCACCTTCACTTCCGCACAAAATTATCGTGGTTTACTTCTGTTCACTATCAGCATATTCCTGCTAGAAAATGTAATTTCAATATAAGTAATTCTGTTGCATAGTCAATCACTGGTTGTTTTTGCTCTCGCCTTCTCGCGCGACGGTGTCCTCACTACTATCATGCCATTGAGACATGGAGACGCGACTCTCACTTCGGTCAAGTAACTTCCCCAAGTCTCATGGCTAGCCTTCCCCATAATAAGGAATTACGCTGAAGAGTTAACTACCGTGTTCGGGTCATACCGAATGGTTCCCCCCGCTGACGTCTCCTGACTGCGGTAATAGTATCATGTTGTCAGGAGACCAGCAGATGGATAGTAATACCGGCCTTCTCCTGTCACTTCGCTCCGAAGAAGGCTCGCTCTTCCATACCATCCCTCATGAGTTGGTTAAGCGATGTTGCCGTTGGTACTTTCGGTTGAAGAGAGTGGTCGCCAAGAAATAGTGATAGCTCCTGTCATTCAACAGGAGCTATCAAATTTAATCCTGGCAGCGACCTACTCTCCCACGAAAACGCAGTACCATCGGCGCTGAAGAGCTTAACTTCCGTGTTCGGGATGGGAACGGGTGTTTCCTCTTCGCCATTGCCACCAGGAAATATATATCGTTTTCAAAAACACTCGATCGAAATCAAGATTCTTTAAAAACTGCACAGGGTCAAGCGTGTACTAGGTCAAGCCCTCGACCTATTAGTACCGGTCAGCTGAATACATTACTGCACTTACACCTCCGGCCTATCAACCAGCTAATCTTGCTGGGGTCTTACCTGGTTAACCCA
>JBLNAX010000065.1:0-7650 GCA_050259595.1 Acidobacteriota bacterium
GAGCGTGCTGCGCATGTTTTCTTTCCTGGCGGGACGTTTTTTGCCCAGAGTTTGACTTATATGCGAGGTGTCGGGTTGGACTATAGGACACTGGGTGCTACGGGAATTAGAGTGTCGAGACTGTGTTTTGGCGTGCTCACAATGGGGCCGCTCCAGCAAAACTTGGGCATCAATGAAGGTGCCGGATTGATCGATTATGCAATAGGTCAGGGCATCAACTTCTTCGATACAGCTGAAAGCTACCTGACTTATCCATACATAAAAGAAGCGTTACTCAATAGTGAACAAAAGCCGGTTATAGCAAGTAAAAGTTATGCTTACACCTGGGAAGATATGAAGCATAGTGTACAAAAAGCCCGTGATGAGATGGAGCTACCCATGATCGATATTTTTCTGCTCCATGAGCAGGAGAATGAACTGACTCTGGAAGGTCATAAGCCGGCATTAGAGTATCTGATACATGCCAAAAAGGCAGGTCTTATAAAGGCAATTGGATTATCGACCCATGCGGTAGCCGGTGTAATGGCCGGAGCCGAATGCCCGGATATCGAGATCATTCATCCCCTGATCAATCAAGCAGGGCTAGGTATTATTGATGGTACTGCTCAGACCATGACGGCTGCCATTGCTTATGCAGCGGTACGAGGCAAGGGTGTCTATGCGATGAAGACCCTGGGCGGGGGCAATTTGATCGGTCGGGCGTACAGCGCCTTTAGATTTGTTGATCGGCTGCTGCCTATTGCTTCGATGGCAATGGGGATGAAAAGCAGGGACGAGATCGACCTCAATCTGGCTTGGATAGCGGGAAAGCGCCGACCGGACTTGGAAGAGAAGGTAGGACGAGCGAAAAGACGTCTGATCATAGAACCTTGGTGTACCGGTTGCGGTGCTTGTGCCGAGAATTGCCGATACCAGGCACTCTTAGTAAATGAACAGGCAACTGTGGAGCCCGAGAAATGTATATTGTGCGGTTACTGCGCGGGTTACTGCAAGGATTTCTGCATCAAGATCGTATAAATACTCAGGCTGATGACAAAAGCAAATATCATCGTTGTTCAGGAACCCCGTTCAATCAACGTACGTCTAGTACGTCTCAATCACGGGCTTCCCTTACGCCTTGATCTTTACTCCCGTCATACGCCTGCGACTTTTTCTAGAATCTGAATACTATGAATTTGGGTGAATATATTGAGAATCATGGGGCTCGATGTTGGGGAAAAGAGAATAGGGGTGGCCTTAAGCGATCTATTGGGATACACGGCTCAAGGGTTGTGTGTAATTGAACGGCGCAAGCTGGAATACGATCTGAGCCGTCTGCGGGAGATAATCACCGGACAAGAGGTAGATAGACTGGTGGTGGGGATGCCTTACAATATGGACGGTACGGTTGGCTGGAAAGCCGAGGAAGTTAAGGCTTTCGGCGAGATGCTGGCCAGTGAATTTGGTCTGCCAGTGGATTATCAGGATGAGCGCTTAAGCACCAAAGCAGTTGAAGGGACCTTGATCGCGGCTGATGTCAGTCGCAAGAAACGACGCCAGGTGATCGACAAACTGGCAGCTGTTTATATTCTGCAGGGTTACCTCGATTCAAAGCCCAGGAAGTAGCATTTTCGCGTAGATTGACAATAGTTGACTGTAAAACTACAATATACATTAGTCTGTAAGAATCGAGGTGTAGTCTTGAATAACGAAGAATTTGACAATGAAGAAAATGAAGTTCTGGTTCTAGTTGACGAAGAGGGGAAGGAACACCCTTTTGAGTTAGTAGCTGAACTGGAAATCGAGGAACAATTCTATGTTGTTGTGGCTCCTGTTGAAGCAGAGGAACACGAACATGACGAAGACTGTGAATGCGGCGAAGAAGTTGAAGTCCTTATACTAAAAGCTACTTATGATGATGAAGGCAATATGTTCCTAGCAGACATTGAAGATGATGAAGAATGGGAAAAAGTGGCCGATGCCTGGCAGGAACTGGTAGATAGTGAGGAGATCCAATAAAGAAGCCTATAGGCTTCTTTTCAATTGATAACAGAGTACACAATTTGAGCAGACTGAGAACAGGAGTTTTCGAAACAACGTAGAGGTTCGCTATTGTCGTCAGTCTGTAGCGGTGGAGGGATCAGGGTTGCTGGGGTTACAGGGCAAGCCCATTTCATATCTGACCGTTATTGGGGCACTTATTATCGGTTTACTGGCCGGTGGTGCACTATATGTTGCTGAACAGATATTAGGCGAGGATCGTTTCCCCAAAGGGACTCTCGTTGCCAAGTTTGACTTGGGTGCCCAATCCAAAGAGGCGGCAGTCCGGTCCTTAGTCAGCAAGATACCTTTTGCCAGTCGTGAATACATCTTTGTCCAAAACGAAGCTCAATATACTATCAAAGCTAGTGAACTCGGTGCTGCGCTGGATGTTCAGGGCTATGTCGACCAGTTGATGGCTAAGGAGAATGCCCGTCCATTACTAGAGCGGCTCCAGAATAAAAAAGCTTCACAGTATCCCCTCGATATTCCTATCAAATACAATCAGAAGAAATGTCTTCAAGCTCTAAATAAAATGAAGTTGGTTCTTGAACGCCCACCGATGAACAGCCGGGTGCAATGGGATGCTGCAGGCAATCCAATGCTTATTCCTGGCTCCAACGGAGTTAAAATCGATACCAAGGCCGTTCTTCAATCGCTTCCTGTCTCATACCAGGGGGAACCGAGGTTCTCCGTGCCAGTAGGTACCATTGTTGCTCAAAATACGTTTGATATAAATGAACTCAAAGGTTTGGTTCAGATATCTACTTTCATAACTACGTTTAATAAAGCTAAGGTAAACCGAACTGATAACCTACGCACCGCTTCCCAAACGATCAATGGGGTCGTGATACCGGATGGTGGTGAATTCAGCTTTAATACTATTGTAGGAACCCGGGATGAGACCACCGGTTATAAAGAGGCAATGGTCATTTTACAGGGCATGTTCAAACCGGGAATCGGCGGCGGGATCTGCCAGGTGTCCAGCACCCTATACAATGCATTCCTGCTGGCTAATCTGCCTATTGTAGAGAGGCATAACCACAGCTTGACCGTGCCTTATGTGGCACCGGGCTTAGATGCTACTGTTTCCTATCCAGTCTATGACCTGCGTGTTAAGAACGATACGGGGGGGCCGCTGGTTGTTAGAATATATATTCAGGGCAACAAGCTGGTTTCTCAGCTCCTGGGGGTAAAGCCTCTCACCGAGACGGTCAAGATGGAGAGGACAGTTCTTAGCACCAAAGGTTTCAAATCAGTTCAGAAAGCAGATCCTACACTGCCGCTCGGCCAGGTCAAAGTAGACCACGAAGGGCAGATGGGGGTATCAGTAAAAACCTACCGGGTCGTCTATGATGCGTCAGGTAAGCTGATAAAACGTGAGTATTTGGGCCGCAGTTACTATAAACCGCTGGATAAACTGACTCTGGTGGGAACCCAAGTAACCGCTTCCAGTATCGTGCCGAAGCCGAATGTTCCACCAGACCAAGTTCAGTGGGAAAATAAGCCGCCGGATGCAGATGTGACGCCGGTACCCGGGCCAGTGCCAGTGCCTAGCGAGCAGTCGCCGGGCAGTAATCAGTTTCCGGTCGTACCTCCCGTAAACGACCCCAACGGAGGGCAGGTCATTGAGTAACCAGCCTTATAGCAGTGAACATAAAGCCAAGATAGTCTTAGTCTTACTGGTTGTATTGCTGGTGGTTTGGACTGCTATCGCTGTGACCAACCTACACCTTTCGCCGATGAGACCTGATAGTAAGGATTATATCCAGGTCCACATTCCTAATAATTCAACCACGAGACAGGTAGGACAAATACTTGTTAAGAACAAACTCATTCGAAGCACTGACTTTTTTGAGGTCTTTTGCCGTTTTACCGGCAAAGATGGGCATCTAAAAGCTGGTTACTATCGATTCAGTGATGGCCAGACATTATCGGAAATCATTAAGGATTTGATGGAAGGCCGCACGATTTCGATTACTATAACCATTCCGGAAGGATATACACTCTCCCAAATCGGAGATCTTCTGGTCAAAAAAAACGTTTGTACTGATCAGCAATGGGGAGCAGCTCTGGTCAAGCAATACAACTATCCGTTTCTAAACAAATTATCTCAGCGGCCTAATCGCCTGGAGGGGTTCCTGTTTCCTGATACCTACCAGATACAGAAGACTGTAGCTCCTGAGCAGGTGATAGAATTGATGTTAAAAAGATTTGATCAGGTGTGGGACGAGCGTTTTGCCAAAACAGTTGAAGAGAAGAATCTAGACATCTACCAAGTGATCACTATGGCGTCACTGGTGGAAAAGGAAGCTAAAGTGGAGAACGAACGAGCCAGAATTGCCGGTGTATTGAACAACCGTCTGGAACAAGGGATGCCATTACAGGTTGACGCTACTATTCTGTACAGCTTGGGCAAGCACAAGGAACGAGTTACATACGCGGACCTGGGAGTCTATTCCCCTTATAATACCTACCGCTTCTCCGGACTGCCGCCAGGACCTATAGCCAATCCCGGTGCAGCCAGCATAGCTGCCGCTATTTCTCCAGAAAAGAATGAATATTTGTATTATGTTTCTGAAAATAACGGCCAGCATTATTTTTCCCGCACATATCAGGAACACTTGAATGCAAAGAATAAGTTCCAGAAGGCAGGTCATTAGGGTGATGTCTCATCGTAAACCCGAACTGGTGGCACCTGCTGGCAATCTAGAGAAATTAAAGGCGGCGTTAGATTTTGGTGCTGATGCCGTCTATATTGGCGGGCATCAGTTCAGCTTGCGGGCCATGGCCGGAAACTTTTCGCTGCCGGAGATGGAGCAGGCAGTGTGCTTGGCCCATAAGATAGGCCGCCGGGTATATGTCACCATCAACATATTTGCACATAATCGTGATATAGAAGGATTAACTGAGTATCTTGCCCAGTTAGCACAATTAGGGGTGGATGGAATAATCGTCTCCGACCCCGGTGTTGTCATGCTAGCGAGGGAAATCTGTCCTGAGATACCAATAACGATCAGTACCCAAGCCAGTGTTACGAATTACTTGAGCGCTGGTCATTACAAAAGCATAGGTGCCATGAGAATCGTGGCTGCCCGCGAGCTAAGCATGGAAGAACTGGCATTGATCAAGGCTAAAGTGGACATTGAACTCGAAGTATTTATCCATGGGGCCATGTGTCTTTCGTATTCAGGGCGTTGCTGGCTCTCACAGGCTATGGTGGGACGTGATGCCAATCGTGGTGAGTGTGCTCATCCATGCCGCTACCGCTATCACCTGGTGGAAGAAAAAAGGCCTGGCCAGTATTTTCCTGTGGGGGAAGACGACCGTGGCACTTATGTTATGAATTCCAAAGACCTTTGTTTAATCCACAAGGTTCCTGAGTTGATAAACGCTGGAGTAGATGCCTTCAAAATCGAGGGCCGCATGAAAAGTCCGCATTATGTGGCGGCAGTAGTTAAGGTTTACCGCCAGGCCATCGATCATGCCTGGGACGGGCGGGAACCAAAAATCAATGAATGGCGTGATGAGCTGGAACGAGTGGCTAGTCGTCCGTTTACAGAAGGGTTTGCTGTGGGTCCTGCAAACGATACCCAGGATATTCATAAGCCGGGATTCGGCAACCGGGTCCTGTTTTGCGGTGTTGTGAAAGGATATGATCCAGCAGCTAAGCTGCTGCTGGTTGAGCAGCGGGCTCACTTTAGACCAGATGATCTGCTGGAGTTTATGGAACCTGATAATGAACTGGTGGTACGGCCCGCTGGTAGGCTCTTTAACGCTGAAATGTGCCTGGTAGATGCTGCTCGGCACCCGCGGGAAATGCTATGGCTGGAATCGGAATATGCATTTCGGGCTGGAACTTTGATAGGGAAGTTGAATAATGAGTAATAAAAACGAGATCAGGTGCCGGATCAATCCGGCCGACATAGACAAACTTAACCGGATTTTCGAGGGTCTGGACGGGATCGGGATCGTCAGTACTACCGACCGCAAGCTGGGTCTGGTGGTAGTTCGAGTAACTCCAGATACATATCAAGACGCCCTTGAAGTGATTGAAAACGCGCCATTTCCAGTGGAGTTAATAACCGATCAATACGACAGCTACACAGTCCACTAGGGTTCTGCAGTGGAACTCTGATTTTTCCCCTTGAATAAACATCCCTCTCTGTGTCAACCATTCATGATATGAAGTTCCGACAGAGATTTTGCAACAGAATGATAATAATGCTGCTGTTATTGACCGCAATATATGCAGGCGTGGCAGCACGGTATTTTTTCTGTCAGGTGGTAGAGGGGCCTGGCTTGGCACGATCATCGGGTGTTTTACGGGACCGCAGCTTTTTCCTTCCAGAATCAGCTCGGGGTGATATACTGGACCGCAATGGCCAGCAGTTGACCAACCGCGGACACGGATGGGCCTGTGTAATGATTCCGAGACAATTTACGCAAACCTCCCTTAACATAACCCGTTTGGCTGGTTTACTGCAGACCGATTCTTTCGAAGTACGAAAGAAAATAAATAACGCGCGTAAGCGGGGCAATTATATGGTCTTACTAAAAAGCTGCGGTGATATCGATACTGGGATTCGGCAGCAATTATCTTCTATGTCTGGAATAGTACTTGTACCGTTGTCCCGCCGTTATGAAAATAGTGGTTTGCTGGCTCACATTATTGGTACCCTCGATGATAACTCCGATGGGGGTGGGGTCCCGCAGGGCTCTTCAGGTCTTGAGAAGCGTTTTGATCGTTATTTGAGGGATCAAGTTCCGAGTGAGGCCATATCAGTGGTGTTGAACGGGAAGAAGGAGATAATTCCGGGGTTAAGCCCCCAGGTGCAGATCAATCAAACCAATTCGGGCCGGACCAGTGTTGAGACTACCATTGATCGAAGAATTCAGGAAATTGTTGAGAATGTGATGGATGCCAAGGTGAAGAGCGGAGCGGTGGTGGTCCTGGATATTGAAAGCCGGGACATTCTAGCGATGGGCAGCCGTCCAACTTTCGACCCTTATGGCCAGGACTCACGAACAAGTGACAGCCAACCTGCCCGCTTCCTAAACCGAGCCTTGGTTCCCTTTTATCCGGGTTCACTGTTTAAGATTGCTGTGGCGGCGACTGCCCTAGAGAATAAGTCTGTGGCACCCGCCGATCTCTTCTATTGTGATGGAGCCCATAACTTTCCCAGTCAGCTGCGTATCCCATGCTGGAAAGCGGCTGGCCATGGCTGGGTCAGTATCAGTCAGGCTTTGGCCCAGAGCTGTAATGACACGTTCATACAAATTGGCTTGAAAACCGGACGCAGCCAGCTGTTAAAAGCTTGCGATACGATGCATCTGGTGGACCCCAACATAATCGGTTATAACAGTGCCCAAACCGGCAGCCATATACAAATAGATTTTGGGGCACCAGCCTTGGCCAATGCTAGCGTAGGCCAAAACGGGGTAATGATGACTCCTCTACAAGCCGCAAATATGCTGGCTACGGCTGCTGGCGGCGGCATATACAAACACCCACGTCTAGTCAAAGGAGTGAGACGGGGTGAAGAGTACATTCGGATGTATCCGACCGAACCGGGTGAACGGGTGATCAGCCAGCAGACCAGCCGCGAGCTCCAAGCGGCATTAAGATTA
>JBLNAX010000066.1:0-10118 GCA_050259595.1 Acidobacteriota bacterium
TCAGAAGTGGAGAAAAACCGGTTTAGAAGGGATCTGTTCTATCGATTGGGGGTCATCCGCATCAACATACCGCCGCTGCGGGAACGTGTTGATGATATTGAAGTTGTTGCAAATTACTTTCTTGATCATATCTGCAAGCGTTTTGGAAAAGTAGGAATGAAACTAGACCCGAAAGTATGCGAGATATTCCGTTCATATCATTGGCCAGGCAACATCCGCGAACTGCAAAACGTCCTGGAAGGCGCTATTCAATTAGCCCCAGGCAATACTATAACATCGGATCTTTTCCAAGATTATCTCAGTCTCAAAGAAGTCCTTGCTAAACCGGCTACAGAATATGAGTCGACGTTTGCCTATTCGGCGGACGAAAAGCAGAAGATCATGACGGCTTTGAGCCAGAATAAATACAATAAGACTGAAACCGCCAAAGCACTCGGGATGTCGCGCCGCACACTCTATCGACGGCTGGAGGAGTATGGGCTGGTATAGAACTTGAGCTGGTCCAGTAATCACGATCAATGATGATGGTTAGCTTATGGAAAACCTCATAAATGATCGTGTCGTTATCATAGTTGATTTATGTGGCGGAAATTGAGCTAAGGGCGGGTTAGAAGGGTAAAATCCGGCTTTGTGTTTATTTGCTGCGAGTACTACAATCAAGTTACGCACCATCCTTGCAGAGAGTCACGGTTTCTAGGGTTTCTCGGAACAAGTGTTTTCTGGTCCATAGGGTAGTGTTTTTTCTTTCGGTTAGTGACCTTACTCGGTAATCTAGCAATCTGGTAGTCTAGTCTATTTCGGATTAAGTCTGGTTTGAATGTGTCAAGGTATTAAATTCCTGGATTTCCGAACCTAGTGGATTAAATGACGAACCCAAGACTTAGTGGTAATTTTATATCTAAGGTTTCCTGAACTGTAAGGATGAGTGCTCAGAGAGAAGGCTGCAAGGCCTTCTCTCTTCGTTTTTGGACCCTATGTGACTGCATCTAAAATATCAGCATTACACACATTTACATTTTGTACTAAAATATGAATAAGATAAGCCGGCTAATGGATCTTTATTGCCATTGATGAAAAGGGGTTGCTAGAATGATAATCGACTGCCATTATCACCTGGATGAGCAGATGATGCCCATGTCTCATCTGTTGGCGGAAATGGACCGCAATAACATCGCCAAAACAGCCTTGATTGCCAGGGTATGTGAACCTTTCTACTCGCCAGCTGATTTTATAACGACACTGAAGGCTAATGTTGGCCGGGCTTGCTTGCGCAATGTGCCACCATTAGGGGCTGCTATCTATCGTTCATTGATGGATAACCAGGGCACTTTTCTACCCCATGGCCAGCCTATCAGTATAATTCAAGAACCCGACAATAAGCCGGTTGTGGATGCCGTTGCCCGTAACCCCGAACGTTTTATTGGGTGGATAGCTGTAAACCCTAACTTGCAGACGGAAGCGATGCAAGTGATAGAAGATTTATCAGTTCTTCCAGGCATGATCGGGGTGAAAGTACACTGGTTCTTTCATCGATTTGCCCATGATATGCTTGATCAGGTGGCTGGTTACTGTCAGGAACGAAGTTTGCCTATGTTGGTCCACCTGCCGCCGGACCCGGATGCCTGCTTTTACCTGCCGCACAAATTTCCCCAATTAAAAGTCATCTATGCCCATGCAGGCGTACCGTGGTTCAAAAAGGTTTGGGGTTTGGCACACAGCTTGCCCAATGTGTTTATCGATCTGTCCAGCGACTACCTGGACGCTAAGAGCTTAAGAATGGCTGTTGAGTATGTGGGTCATCGCAAATGCCTATTTGGAACCGATGGGCCATTTGGTCTGCCTCAGCCGGGTGATATCTATGACTACTCGAGAATGAAGGGTTGGATAGAAAACCTTAGCATTGGTCAAAGTGAGACGGATGCTATCTTGTGCAGCAACTTTTTGAGCTTGATAAGCCTCTAATCTAGTATCAGACCGCACCCGGATCAAGGTTAGCCAGTACTCTTCTTAGTGTAGATTCAAATGCAGCAATTTCATCTTTCTTCAGCCCTGAGTAAAAGATATCCGTCATTTCCTGGGAAACACTGGTGTATTGTTCTTTCTCCGCAACAGTCATATCTCTGGCAAAAATGAGTACACTCCGCCTATCCTGGGGGTCATTTTGACGCTGAATGTGACCCGCCGCTTCTAATCGATCCAGCATGCTGGTTAGAGTTGATTTGCCTAACGAGGTAGCCTTGCCTAATTCCTGAGCGGACATCCCGTTGGTTTGCCACAGGGCAAACATGATGCGCCCCTGGCCAGGATTTAGATCTGTTATCCCGTATTCTTTCAATTTCTGGGTAAAGAGACGATCTGCCAGGTGATGGATCCTGGCTATTAGAAAACCGCCTGAGCTTTGATTCTTCATGTGACTACTCCTTGTTTTCCCGATTTCTACGGTTCAAAGTCCACACAATCCAGTTGGTGATAATAACGGGCATGATGCGGGGTCATTAATAGAACTGAATAGTCGGGATCTTCCCAGCCGCCCGGATAATATAATTCCCACCCGGGTTGCCACAAGTTTTTCTTGATCTCCTGATCGGTAATTTCAATGAGATTCCCCACTAAATCGAGACCGCGCCAATCCAGGGGCGCACAGTAATAAACAGAGGCGCGGGGATTTGTTCTTAAATGCTGTAGTTTTCGTGATGAGGTATTGGTGGTTAAAAAAACAGTAAACGCTGGGGATTGGTGCAAAAACGACTGTAAGCCAGGAAACTGCTCCTGTCTTAGAAGATTAAACATAGCCCTTGTTTCCGGGTAACCATCTGCATTGATGGTCGTGACACACACTACTTCTGATATTTTCATCAATTCGAGGCTCAAGGTTTTCCAATCCATTGCTATACACCTCCATTAGTTCTATATAGAAAAGTACCATATAGAACAACAATAATCAACTAAATTTATGTGTCGCTAAGACTCCTTCGGCGGGGAAATGTCATGATGATGGTTGGCCCTGGTTGATTATTAGAGAAGCCTGCCGGCTTGACCACGAAGCTCCTTATGGGAGCCTATGAATAATGACGATATATTCATCCAGTATTTACTGAACCCCTCAGCATTTAAGACAAGTTATAATAATCTTGGGAGAAGTGGTGAAGCAGGGTGAATTCTAAGTGAGGGGTTTTAGAATGATACCCACCAGAAAGCAGGCTTATGTCAAGGAAAGACTGCGAAAGTATGCAGTTAATAAGACCGTTGAGTTGTTTGCTAAGGGTCCAGAGACAATCGATATACGATTTAATGATGACAATGTTTTGCTGGAGATGTCGGGCATTTTAAACAAGTTTGAGATGAAAATCATGGAAACGGGCGACAAAGAAGCAGCATCATTGTTATTGGATCTGAGAATGAGGCTGTATGAACTGGTCAGCCAAGAACTGCACGAGGTATTGGGCGAAATCTTCAACCACAAGGTTGTGATTCAGGGCCCAAAAATAGACCTGCCCAATAACACTCTGGCATTTAATATTTATCCCGAGCTCAATAATTAGTATTAAACACCAAGTAGATATATTAATGAATATGTCTTAGGCTGTATTTTGCCAATAATCATAAATATATTGCGCATTGTAGAAAAGGATTTCGCAGAATATTGTCGAAAAAGACTGAAACTAGATATATATTTATAACCTGCTATTAATGGTTTTCTGACAGAAAGGTTAATTTGACCCGATTCTGTAGCCATTATGGCAACGGTTAGACAGAAGGTCATGCAGCACATAAAAACCTGTTTACTGCAGCAGCCGAATGTAGAGCCGATATGATGCACTTAATTTATCGTGTTTTCATATCGGTTTTGTTTTTCTATTTTAAATGTGGCCGGAACCCGGCAATTCATGTTTAAAGTAGTGGGAGAGAGGACGATATGATGCAGCGGCTTGATATGAGACATTTCAAAGCCTTCAGCGAACTGCTTTATGAGCAGGCCGGTCTAGCGATAAGTCCCCAGAAGATTAATGTTTTACAGGCTAAGTTAAATAAGGTAATGAACCGTAAACAAATAGGTTCATATGATGAACTGCTGCGCCGAATATCTGAACCAGGCAATGAACTGGATTTTCAAGATTTGATTGACATTGTCACCGTACATACCACGGAATTCTTTCGCGAAAAAGAACACTTCGAGTACCTAAGAAATAATATGAGCCAACTCATTCACTCCAATCCTCGGATAGCCCAACAAAGGGAAATTAGAATCTGGACAGCCGCCAGTTCAACTGGTCAGGAACCCGTAACCATAGCGATGGTATTAAGCGACTGTATGCCGGATGGAATCAGTGTGAAAGTCCTCGCCACTGATATCAGTAAAGCTTCACTGATGACAGCTCAGATGGGAGTCTACAGCCGCGAACAATGTGAGGACATCCCTAAATACTACCGGATCAAGTATTTAGAGCCGCTGAATGACGGCTATAGAGTAAAGGACGAAATTAAAAGTCTAATCAGCTACCGGTTGTTCAACCTGATGAATGAGTTTCCCTTTAAAAAGGGATTTGATATCATTTTCTGCCGCAATGTAATGATCTATTTTGATATGCCGGTTCAACAACAGTTGATAGATAAAATGTCCGATCACCTGATACCGGGGGGGTTGTTGTTTGTAGGGCACTCGGAGAGTCTATCCAATAAGAAACACAACCTTAGTTTCGTGGGGCCTTCGATTTATATGAAATAGGGGTTAATGGGGGACAGGAGGGATAGCATTGCACTCGGCTGAGCTGATGGAAGTTTTTATCGAGGATTTTAAGGACAATCTGATCGCTTTTAATGAATCGTTAATGCTTTTGGAGAACGGTACCCGCAGCGCGGATATCATCAATAACATTTTTCGTGTTGCCCATACTTTAAAAGGCAATTCATCATCAATGGAGTTTTACAACATTGAGCGGACTATGCACGCTATGGAAGATGTACTGCAGAATATACGTGCGGGCAAGCAGGAGTTGACGGATGAAGTTCTCAAGGTGCTCTTTGAGTGTCATGATTTCCTGGAGGACTGTATTGATGTGATCTTGCAGGAAAGTTCGGATGCATCGCTAGCCTCTGAGAGCTTGCTGAACGATATCAAAGCACTATTGCCAGCGGATTTAGTCAAGAAATCAAAAGATTCCAGCCCTGCGCCGGAAGAGCATACATGCGAAGAACTTAATTTTGATGAATGGAATGTTGATCCTGATATTTGGGACATTGTGGCTGTACATTGCGAACGGGGCAGAAAACTATATCGTCTTGAAGTCGAATTCGCCGAAGACTGCCTTATGCTCAGTGTTAGGGCCTGGATGGTCTTTCAGAGCATTGAGAGTCAGGCAATCCTGGTATGGTCGTACCCGGAAAAACCTAGCGAGGAAGAGTTTAAGCAAGATGATTATGATTTTCCAGCGCGCGGCATTAAGGCCCTGGTCTTAATAGATTCGGAACCAACACAACTTCAGAGAGCCATTCAAACCTGTGCCGAGATTGTACAGACCAGGATATACCACATTTCGCTTCAGCAGATACACGAACAGCAGGCCAAATATGCTCACATCAAAGATGTGTTTGATTCGATTCACAGGCTGGAGATTTCTTTACTAGATGTTGAGAAAAAGGAAACCGACCGGGGAGCTCTTCAGTATATCATAAGCGGATTGGATAAGTTGGCCGAATCTGCCCCCAGTAATGTAGACAAGCTGGCCGCCAAGCTGTCATTAACCCTGCACCATATTCTGGACAGTGGGCGTCAGGTGCGATCGGAAGATGTGGAGAATATAGCCTATCTGCTGCATGCCATGCTTCAAGGGGCGAAAAGTTCGGTATCTGAAGATCTTGAAGACTTGGAGGAGAGTATTCAGGAGCATTTGGAAGCGCTTGAACCAAATTATCCGGCACCTCCCCTTAAGACTGGCGAATTACTGCAGAAAAAGGGCTTGCTGACCGAACAGGATGTTGAGGAAATATTAGAAAAGCAAAAAACCGATGAAAGCGGTCTGAAATTCGGACAAATAGCTATAAGGGAGAAGAAGATCTCAGCGGTTGACATGCTGAAAACCTTGCAGGAGCAGAAGACCGAGGTTCAGGAACATCCCGGCAAGAAACAGGAAACCGCTTTTGTACGAGTACCGGTGGAGAAGGTCGACAGCTTAATTGATATGCTTGGAGAGCTTTTAATTTTGAATGCCCAGCTGGAACAGCAGGCTGAACTGCAGAATGAAGATAACCGCATGCAGAATTTCCTTTCGCGGACTGTGAAGCTGATAAAGAACATTCAATCACTCTCGATGTCCTTGCGCATGGTTGAGATCAAGCCCACCTTACACCGTTTAACCCGCATAGCCCGTGATACAGGCAATGAATTGGATAAGAAAGTGAATGTCAGCATCGAAGGAGAGGGTACAGAGATCGACCGTTCGGCGGCTGAAAAGCTTTTCGACCCCTTGATGCATTTAGTTAGAAACGCCGTATCACATGGTATTGAAGATGCTGAAGAGAGAATTGCCAAAGGCAAAAAAACCGAAGGGCAGGTTAGCATCCGAGCTTACAGCAAGCGGGGCAATGTATATATTGAGGTCGCGGATGATGGGCAGGGACTGGATGTCCAGAAGATTCTTAAGAAGGCCCGCTCCTTGAATATAGCCGAAGAAGGCCATGATTACACAGACGAGGAAATAATCAAGTTTATCTTTAAGCCTGGGTTCTCCACTCAGGAGGATATAAACAGTATTTCCGGACGTGGAGTGGGGATGAATGTGGTGGAGGCTGAGATCAGCCGAATGGGTGGACGGGTAGATATTGTAAATGACGTCGGTCATGGATGTACATTTGTCCTGCGCATACCCCTAAATCTGGCGGTGGTGAACGGGACTGTGATAAAGGTGGCTGATGGTCGGTACATTATCCCGACACTGTTTATCAAAGAGTTCTTTGTAGCCGGAGATACCGACTGGATCGATATCCAGGGGCATAAACGAGCGGTGAGAATCCGAGACAATATTATTCCTATTTTATGGCCGGAACAGGTATTTGCTAAATCGGAACATGAAGACGCTGGCATGAGGCGTGAACTGGTAGTGCTGGAGATGGAGCAAAGGTTCCTGGCATTTCCGGTAGATAAGATTTTATCACGGCAGGAAATCGTATCGAAGCCATTGGGCAATGAATTCAGCAGTATTGGGTATGCAGCCGGAGCCTCGATATTAGGTGATGGAATGGTATCTTTAATACTTGATGTTGAAGCCATGTTCAGAATGGCGGGTTTGTAAATCCGGAGGATAGGCAATGGATGGACAAGGACTTTTTCTGCAACCGGGATTCATCTATGCGAGCCATGAGAAGATGCTCCTTTACACAGTTTTGGGCTCCTGTGTTTCAGTATGTCTTTGGGATAAACAGGGCGAATATGGGGGAATGAATCATTTTATTATTCCGCGTAAAGAGAAACATAGCTCCAGTGCCCGATATGGGGATGTTGCGGTCAGATATTTGATTAAGCTCATGCGAGAACTGGGCTCCAATAAGCATGATCTTATTGCGCATATCATTGGGGGTGCCACCAATCGGGCTTTTGACTCAAATATTGGTTTGGAAAATGCATTGGTTGCCGAAGAAGCATTGACCAAATACGGCATCGACATCGTTACCCGTGATGTAGGCGGAACCGTTGGGAAAAAGGTAGTGTTCAACACAGCAACCGGTGAGGTTCTGGTATACAAGTCCATGCGTGTCAGAAAGGATGATTGGTATAAATAGAATCAAAGTATTAGTGGTAGACGACTCGGCTATGGTTCGTAAAATGCTGGCTGATGAATTGGCCAAGGATGATGCTATTGAAGTTGTAGGCACGGCCACTGATCCTTATATTGCACGGGACAAGATCGTATATCTTAAGCCGGATGTTCTCTTGCTTGATGTTGAAATGCCGCGTATGGATGGACTTACTTTCTTGAGAAAGATAATGAAACACCACCCGATGCGGGTTATTATCGTAAGTTCGCTAGCCGAAAAGGGTGGCGAGGTAGCCGTGAAAGCTCTGGAATATGGTGCCCTGGAGGTACTCGCTAAACCTGGTTCAGCTTATTCCATCAGTGACATGGGTGAGCAGTTGATTGACAAGGTAAAAGCCGTAGCAAGGGTCCCGGATTGGAAGATTGGCATTAAGGAGCGGCGTTCACCTGCAATCAAAGCCGCGGAACCGGCTAGCCTGGCCATGGTTAAAACCACCAATAAAATAGTGGCGATTGGCGCATCGACCGGCGGGACTGAGGCCATTCGAGAAATTCTCGAGCAGATGCCCCTGAATTGTCCCCCCATAATCATTGTTCAGCATATGCCGCCGTTTTTTACCTACTCATTCGCCAACCGTCTTAATGATATTTGTGCAATCGAGGTCAAGGAAGCCGAAAATATGGAGTTGGTTGCGCCAGGTAAAGCCCTGATAGCTCCCGGTAACATACATATGGAGCTAAGACGCAGCGGGGCTGCTTATTTTGTAAAGTTGGAGGATGGCCCGATGGTCTTCCACCAGCGGCCTTCAGTAGAAGTTATGTTTGAATCGGTCGCTCAATATGCCGGCAGGAATGCTATTGGTGTCATCCTCACAGGAATGGGCAAAGACGGAGCGGGTGGGTTGCTAAAAATGAGGAGCGAGGGAGCCTACACGATAGCACAGGACGAAAAGAGCTGTATCGTGTTTGGTATGCCAAAGGAGGCGATTGATTTGGGGGCTGCATGCAGTATTAAGCCCCTTAATCGGATAGTTGAAGATATACTAGGACACTTGGGATAGCAAAAGAGTTCGGCTGATTATTCAGATGGAGGTGTATTGCATGGAGGTACAGGCGGGGAAGTTTCTGACTCTTACGCTAGGCAATGAATCATATGGTATACCCATCTTAAAAGTGCGTGAAATTATTGGGATGATGGGCATCACCCACGTTCCAAAGATGCCCGAGTTTGTCAAAGGCGTGATCAACCTCCGGGGTAAGATTATTCCGGTGATAGACCTGCGCCGAAAATTTGGACTAACTGATCGTGAATATGATGACCGCACTTGTATAATCGTAGTCGAGATTGCCAACGAATCAGGCAGCCAGCAGAATGGATTGGCGGTAGATGCGGTTTCTGAGGTCATCAATATCGATAAGGAATCTATCGAATTACCACCCAGCTTTGGCAACCAACAGGAGCCTGGCTTTTTGACCGGGATGGGCAAGGTGAAAGATAAGGTGATCATGCTCCTTGACATAGACCGGATACTGGACAGTGATGAACTTACTTTAATCGAAGGGATAGGAGGAGAAGTACATGCTGAGTAATATGAAGCTGAGCAGCAAGCTGATTGCTGGTTTCTCGGTAGTGGCTGTCATCACGTTATTAGTGGGTGCCCTTGGACTTTATGGCGTTATCCGCTTAGGAACCCACATTAATCAGGTGGGAGAAGTTCGTCTTCCCAGTGTTCAATCGCTTTTAGTCGTCAGTCAAGCTCAAATGGATGTGGATAGTGCTGAAAATGCTCTTTTGGTAAAGGAATTAAGTGCAGCAGACCGGCAATACCAGTACGATAGAATCGCAGCCGCATTTGATAGAGCAGAAAAGGCCTTGGCTATATATGCGCCGTTAGAACAGACCGAAGAGGAAAAAAAGGTCTGGGAAAAATTCCGAAATGCCTGGAAACAATGGCAAAGCGATGATAAAACTTATCTCCAGATGGTAAAGGAATATACAGCGGCACCATCAGATGCGAAATATCAGATAATAGTTAATCAAGCCCTTAAAACTAATGGTGTATCATTTAAAGAGGCGAATGATCCATTAAACGAATTAGTGACCATTAATGAGGATGTTGCTAGTGATTCTGTTAATACTGCTGCCAGCGACTCAACATTTGTTGAATGGTTAGCTATAATATGCATGCTCTTAGGAGCCTTGCTTGCTCTATTACTTGGAGTCTTCCTCGGCCGATCGATTGCCAACCCGATGCTGGCAGCAATCACAGACCTCAGCGATGCCTCGGAACAGGTAGCGGCGGCTTCCGAGCAGCTTTCCGACGCCGGGCAGCAGCTGGCGCAGGGTTCGGCGGAGCAGGCAGCCTC
>JBLNAX010000067.1:0-8510 GCA_050259595.1 Acidobacteriota bacterium
CTTGCTTTTGATGAAATGGGTATGTTCACCGCTGGGCAGGTCAATATCTAGACCGGTCTTCCCATCATATTGGTGGATGTGAAAGTCTACCCAGTTAGTGTTTGATTTCGGGAGCCGATGATAGTGACGACCATTTGAGAGGTTGACAGCAGACTTGGTCACTCCTGCCATTTCGTGATCATGACCGTCCGCATACTCGGTATCTCCCAGATATTGATGGACGTGTTGGGAGAGGTCTTTCACAATGATCATCCCTCCTTCTGGTCATATATGGTAATCATATTCAGGTGGCTGGGGAAGTGTGATGGGACTTCTATATTAGTGTTATATGACCGAAAGCTGCAGAGTTGATCTATGATATAAGAAAATATACAAAAATATAATAAAGGGGTTGAAATCGAGAGGTAATATTTGGTATAAATATTTCTAGACGAATCGAAAATATGTTCGATTGTGATTTGAAATGAGGAGGAGATTTAATTGGCAGACGTATCATTTGAAGTAATCAAGACTATCGGGGTTCTTTCGGAGGGAGCAAAGGGTTGGCAGAAGGAAATAAACTTAGTCAGTTGGAACGGGCGCAGCCCGAAGATCGATGTGCGGGATTGGTCGCCTGAGCATGAGCGTATGGGCAAGGGCGTTACATTATCCAAAGAGGAATTCCTCAAACTCAAAGAACTGCTGGCTGAAGTCGACCTGGACGAGTTAGAGATCGAGTGATCTCAGGCGTATGACAAAAGCGAGTATCTTCGTTGTTTCGGAAATCCCGCTCAATCAACGTACATCAAGTACGCCTCGATCACGGGCTTTTCTCACGCCTTGATCTTCACTCCCGTCATACGCCTGCGACTTTGTCTACGATATAGAGGCCTTAATTGTTAAAGGCCTCTATTTTATATGTCCAAAGACTTGGTGTTTCTGGGGAAGAACATCTATTTGACGCAATTGTTCAGCGTTCTTGCTATCCAAGAATCAACGTAAACTTGATTACATAAGTTAATCCAAAAACGATATGAGGTAGCTTCGATGAGTTGGATGCTTGCAGCGCTGCTGGCTCCTGCCATATATTCGGCCGTAAATTTCATTGATAAATATATCCTGGAAGGAACTGAATTAGATTACTGGTCACTGCTGATTTTTACTTCTATTGTAAGTCTGGGGTTTTCGCTTTTCATGTGGGAAAAGGCCGGTATGCCTGCACTGCCGAACCAAGCCATGTTGTTCTTTTTTCTATCGGGTGCTTTATCAGTATGGGGTTCGGTGCTGTATTTTAAGGCCATTTCACGCACTGCGGCTAGTACGATAATAGTAATGTTGCAGCTAACGCCGGTCATGGTTTTAGTCATCTCATATTTCTTCCTCAACGAGCAGTTATCGGTGATCCAGTTTGCAGGCTTCTTCGTAATAATTGCCTCAGCAATTGGCCTGATCGGGGCGATCCGCGATAAAGAAGAAAGCTCGGTATCATTCATAGCGGTATTATTGATATGCGGAGCCGACCTGATGTGGGCGGTTTCCAGTGTCTTGTTTAAGATGGCTGCGCCAGCCGCCAGTGTTACTGGAGCCATTGCATACCAGAATTTCGGCTTTGCGCTGGGGGGACTGATGTTTCTTTTATTTCCGCAAATTGGGAGACGGGTATTAACAATATATCGAGATACGCGAAGGGCTGCGCTTATGCTGCTTTTCCTCGATACCGGTTTGTTCATGATGGGAAAAGTGTGCAGTGCTTTTGCCATTTCTCGTGGGCCAGTATCACTGGTCAGTGCAGTAGGGAGCACCCAGGCTGTCTTTGCCATCCTGTTTGGCTGGATATTTGGTACGGTCGCACCGGCCATCTTCAAGGAGAACATTGCTCGACGCAGGCTGTATGTCGAGCTGGCCATGGCGCTGGCCATGGTGCTGGGACTGTGGCTGATAGCTTGAAAGGGAGTGACGAAAAAATAAATATAGACAGCGTGAAGAACTAGATATGATCGAAGCGAATAACCATGGACAAGTATACGATCAAAACAAAAACGAGACGTTGTTTTTTGTTGGCAATGCAGAGGGCGTGTACCAATCTAGTTCTTTTGAATCTCTTTTAGATCCGGCCATGCATTTCCTGAATACAGTTTGTAAACAGGCACGCTTCGTTCTTTGTCAAATACTATCACATACCAATTTCTATAATTCTGTGCATAGGGCAGAACTGCATCTATGTTTTTGAAGCTCGTCTTGTATTTGCTGACCCATCTGAAGCCTCCGTCGCTCGTATAGTACAAATCGTACTTATCTGCCAGCTTTGTTACAATATACACTCCACCATCGTCTTCGAAAACTGCACTTTTTATGTTTCCTTTGATCAATGGGTCGATGATGCAATCATATTCAGTTTTTTGGCTGGGGAGAATGATTTTCTTCAATTTATGCAGCTTGTCATTTATCAAATAGACTGACATATCTTCGGAATCCGCTACAAGTGCGTTAAGCTCTGTATAACCATTCAGGACTCTATAATCACCAAGACTGATTTTCTGTTTTAGTGTCATTGAGTTAACGTCACATATATATAGATTTTTGTCATCGCAGAAAACTGCCTGGTATTCTTTCTTATCTTGATAGCCTCCAATGAGGCGGAAATCCTTTAATGATTGACCGTTTATAAGGCGAAAAGCCTTATCAATTTTTTGAATGCCTGTTCCATCATTCACTAGAAAGGCGATCTCATTTCGTCCGTAGTCCAACAATATGTCGCGTCCACCGTTGGAGATCTGTGTCATGTAGAGATCCTTGCTGAAATCTTTAGAAAGGTCATAATAGCCAATTTCTTTTGGACCGTCATCGTTATAACTATCAATAAACTCAAACGCGTATTCAAGCATAATGCCGTCTTTGGTAAGTAGGTCCCAATAGGCAAAACTTATAGGTTTATCAACAATATTCAAAAACTCGGCGTTGGAAACTGTCTTCCTGACCTCTGAGTATTGTTTACCGGTCAATTCTGGCAGAGGCTGAACATATCGTGAGGAAAACCATTCGTTTGAAATGGATTTAGCTGGTTTGTGTTTATCAGTCTGGTTTCCAGGATCATTGTTAATCACTGTATTTGTGCAGCCAGCAATAAAAATGCTGATCAATAGTATAAATAATATGTGTTTTCTCATTAGCAACCACCTATCCTCCTATTTTGGCAGCGGCGTTGGTTTCTCTGGCAAATCCGTGAAAATTGGAATCTTGAAAATCAAAGCCGATTTGTCCGAACCCTGTTCAATGCAATGTTTAGCCAAATGCTTACCTTCCACTTCTGCTACTCTTATGTTCTGCATATATTGATGTTCATAGTAGGGGGGGCCAACCAAATCGAATTTTTGCCCGTAAATGGTATCTTGGCCTACTTTGATGTATTTATCTGAAAGCATTTTCGCACCTTCTGTTAATCCTTTATCAAATGAATCCCAACCTTTTTTCTGTGCCCACAAGGCTCCTTGCTTCAAAACCTCATTATCAGAATCACCAGATGCACTTATGTTATATGGATTGTAATACCCTTCATGTCCTTCAACAGTGCCTCCGCTTAGAGGATTACCCTTACTTCCCGCTTCGGCTACTAGCTTGATAGCCAGATAATCCGGGCTGACTCCTGAGTCCTTAGCCGCCTGCATGATGGCATTGCCTTCATTCGCAAAGACCGAACCCTTCAATATGCTGTTTACGGTGTCAATATTGGCGGTATCTGGATTGTAACCTAGATTCAAAAACTGATAGATCCCCTTCTCATCTAGAAAATTACGAGGATCGGCATAGTGTTCGATAACTGCACGGGTGGGTGGAGACCAACCATCTTTGTTGTTTGGATCGGGTTCTCGGTATGAGCGGGGAGTATTTATTTCAACCAAGTTTCGATCTTCATAGTCCTCTGCCGCCATCAATATTTCCCACGAAACCGGCGCTTGCATCGCCTCGAAGCGCCAGCTGGGGTGCTGCTTGTGAAGTTCTAGCAGCTGGGCTCCATAGGATTCTGGGAACTTTTTCAACTGCTGTTCGAAGTCATGATTCGTTTCTATTACACCGTCAGGTCCCTTCTCATAGCCTGTGGTGCCGATGCGAACCTGCGGACCCTTGCCATCGGCCACTTCGAAATCGTGGGCGGTTTGATCGAGAAGTTTTATTAGTTTGGTGGCATGTTCACGCATGCTCATCACGCGGCGATGTTCAGTGCTCCATAGATTATCTACTTGAAAGCGGACCTGGCCCTCCAGGGGCATACCATGGAGGCGCTGGCTCAGTTCGTTGTCGATATTGTTTAGAATCATGGATAGGTGCTTTATGCTTTTGGACATAGCTCTCAAGTGTTCGGTTGTTACTTGAATCTGTTCCTTCACGATCAATTCTCCTTATGGAAGGTCTAAGTGGTCTATAACCATACATTAAATATTGTTACATTTTTCGCCAATACAGGAAAGGGGTGAAAAATGGGGTGATTTGTCGCTGAAAATGCCTACTTAGCGTAGTTCAGCACAAAGCCGTATCCTGGGCGTTTTAAAGCTAATGTCCCAGACCTGCAATATTTTGTCAAGATGGGCGATATGTGCTAAAATATGGACGGTTTTATGTTTGTGGATGTAATGACATAAATAATGAGCAGTTATCTAATAGAGGAGGGCAATAATAAGATGCGTAAACTAGGGATTCTAATATTGGTAATAGTTCTGTTGACTGCGAGTATGGCCTATCCTTCAGCAGCACCGGCCGATAGTTCGGCGATGCGGGTAGCCGAATTCTACATCGGCAGGACTACATATAACATTAACGGTGTGCCACAGATCATGGACTGTGCGCCATACATAAAGAACGGGCGGACCATGCTGCCGCTCCGTTATGTGGGCTATGCGCTGGGCCTGCAGGACAAGGATATGGAATACCGGCAAACATGGGATGGAAAGACCATAACTTTGCATCGTTCGTATGTGAGGGACGGGAAAGCTGGCTTTGATGAGTTTCAAAGCATCGTCGGCAAGAAGGAATTCCGGCTCAACGGCTGGGGCGGCTATGGTTTGCTCGATGTTCCGCCAGAGCTAATCAAGGGGCGAACTATGGTACCCTTCAGAGCCGCTGTACAGGCCCTGGGTGGACTATGCTATTGGAACCCGGCTAGCAAATGCGTGACCATAGTGACCTGGGCTGATAATCCCAATCCCGTGCCGATGCCGAGTATTGTTAAAGTGTCTATGAAAATAGATTCAACTGAAGCTAAAGTAACTGATAAGAATGGGACCACTAAGACTGTACATACAAATCGCCCAGCTTGCATAACCCATAACGGATATATACTTGATGTCATGGAATATCTTAAGCTGTGGGGTATTCCTGAGAGCGCAATACTATACGATGAAAAGCGAGGCGGAATGGCAGTCAGGGGGACTGCTTTCTCGAAGGCATTTTATGATGCTAAACCCAGTGCTCCTTATGTTTATTTTTATGTTGGGCAAAAACAAGGATGGGATGGATTTTCGCAACTCATACCTAGCAATAAGGAGTTATCTACGGTTATTAATCCAGAACCCATCTACAAAGATCAGGGTAGAATGTATGCCGGAAGAGCAGCAACAATTGCATCGGGTTATCTGATCGGGAGGAATGTCCATTTTGAATGGGACAATTCTGAAACTGTCTATACAGTTGAACTAAGAGAGTAGGTATACAGATGCTTAGAGTGCAAAAAATATTGTATGTCTTCCTAGCATTTTACTTTTTATTATTGTTATCAACTAATGAATTTGTATTTGCTGAAGGAAAAGCCACTGGCGACAGTGGGGTTTATCCCAAAATCTACAAAGACAACTACGGTGCAGACAAATACGCCTGTTTATCGCCCTTCAGAGTGGCATTCCCTAATACCAAGCCAGGGCAGGAAATCTACCTGCCCTCGATAATCTGGGAAAATAACAGTAACACATCTCTTAAAGGCGGATATAATTCGATCCCGGAGAACATATCCGGTCAATTCAATCAATATATGAAAGCCTGGGGAGTTCCCGGGTTGGAGAATCAATGGGTCACATATAACTATGGTACAGAGTTCAAACCGATCGGTCTTTATTGCCGGTGGGAACATGGCTCGGAGAGGCAGTCCGAGCGTCCGGTATTATCGGGCACCACAGCCGGGGATGGGCCACCGTCAAACCTTTCGGAACTAGCAATAAATCAAAGCAGCGAAATAAAGTCATTCTGGAATGGAAGTCTGCTCTTCAATGTAAATCCTACTTTCACCCAAATCAATCACAGCCGTTATGCCTTCTATTTCCTGCCTCCTGATTTGTCAGTCAGCAAGATCGAGCAGAGTGAAGACAAGAAAAAGTTGATCGTTCGTTTTGCCAACAACTATCCGCTGGCGGTTTCGACCAAGCTCCATGTCGCCTTCTATAATGCGGCGGGCAATCAAATAGGAACGGAAACAATAGAAGACCACAACTTCGGCAGTTGGGGTGGTTATAACTTAGAGCTGTCAATTCCTAACGGGGCTAAGAAGGTCAAGGCATCGATTGGCAGACCAATAACAGATGATAGAGCTGCATGGAACGATATTGCCGTCGTATTCGATAAAGAGAACGTCCTGTTATATGGCTTAAAAGGAGAGAATATCGAATACGGGGATTATCCTTATCCCGCAGAGACCGTGGCCATTATGCATGGAACAGATTCAGTGCATAAGGATAAATGGGCGAATAATGCTGGAGTATTCGGACTGGCTGAACCCTGCACCGACATTGCCATCACTGATGCCCATCAAATGGGCGGGGAAAATGGCACCAAGGTAAACCAGGTTATCGGCTTAAGTGTAACCATAACCCGCGATGATAAAGGACCGGATGGGAAGGTGCCAGTCAAGATAACCCTGCTGCAGGGAAAAACCGAGCTGCAGTCAGCATCTGTTGTACTAGCAAGAGATCAAGGATACCGCAGGACATTTGCTCCTACTACGCCAACTAAGGGCGGTGCGGTGACATACACTTTCAGAGTCGAGATCACTGATCCCGAGGTCAAGGATTGCGACTTAAGCAACAACCATCGTGATTGTGTGGTCAATATCCAGGAACTTTCGGGCAAGACGATGGAGAAATCCTACTATGAGGTGGAACTGGTAAGGTAGGTGTACATATGCGTGGTTCGATAAAGATGTATCCGGAACAGCTAGAGCGAGCGGCACGTGAGTTCAAGCATGCCAAAGAAAGCAACCTGGCCCGGAAAAAGAAGCTTGATGCTCAGTTCGATGTAGTCCGGCAGAAGTGGGAAGGTTTGACCCCGATGCAGGTTCTTGGCGTCTATGATGAGTGGACGCTGGAGATGAAAATGTTCTTCTACCTAATTGATGAAATCGCCGCTGACTTGACACACGCAGCACAGGAAATGAGAGCTGCTGACCAGCGTCACCGTTAACCCAGTCCTTTTGAGAACGAGGTGATACTTTGCCTTACAAAACACGAATAGTTGTGGATACAGCGGTGCTCAGGCAAACTGACAAAGAAGTTGATCGCATGCAAATGGAATTGCAGGCTACTCGCAACCGTCTCCAGAGTGTTATTCAAAGCCTGGATTGGCAGGGCGAACGTAGAAATCGTATCCAGGGAAAATGGGAAGCAGCCGCTGCCATTGCCGATAAGCTGATTAACCAAGCAAGTGGGTTATCGACCTTCCTGCAGTGGAAAGCTGCCAAGTTCGAAGAAATGGACGGTAAAGCGGTCGACGGACCGTTTGTGTTTCTCTGGAATTTAGATCAGGGATTGAAGGATTCCGGTTTCTCGGCATGGGAAGGTATTAAGAGCCTGGGCAAATTGGATACGTGGTATAACTTATATGTCCTGGGTGTTCCACTAACTATGTGCAGCGAAGCAATGCTGGTTAAAAAGATGCAGCTTTACAAAGGTTTAGGAGACTCTGTTGATTACGCTGTTGAAGACGCCAAAAAGGGCGATAAGAATGTCCGAGGATATTACACAACCCGCATTATAGGCGAAGTACTAATGGGGGTCCTGATAGGCAAGGGAACAGGGGTCGTTACCAAATCAGCACTGGGTACTGCGGGTAAGATAGGTGAATTAGCCAAAGGGACTGGCCAGGCTGGTAAAGTAATAGCAGCCGAGGAGGAAATCAGTGGTGGTGCGGCAAAGAGTATAGGTAGGGCTGAGGGGCACGGTGCAGTAGGTGTTATTGATTATACTACTGCGTCATTGGATGATTTACGGTATGCTGTTCAAAATGGACACAATGTGAATGATGTTGTTGATGATGTGATCAAGCAATATGGTTCATCAATAAAAGAACACCCGCTTAGGCAAGCTTATGAGAGTGACGTTAGGGATTTAAAATCACTTGCTGAAAAAATGGCAAGTGATGGAGTAGAAGAGGAGAGAATTGCCCGTGTAGTCCATCAGGACAGAAGAGAACTGGGCATAAAATACAAAGAACTTACTCCTGAACCCTTAAGGGAATACATATATGAAAAGAATATGAGGCGATACAAGGATCCG
>JBLNAX010000068.1:0-80041 GCA_050259595.1 Acidobacteriota bacterium
GCTTCTATCATTGGATGTGCTTTACTATTTTGGGTTGCTGATTCAGGAAACGGCTGAGGAACTGGAACGGAAAACGGTGGTTATCGCTTCGGGAGATATGTCACACCGCCTTAAGGATGATGGGCCTTACTCTTTAAATCCCGATGGCCCGGTTTTTGATAAACAACTGGCTGAGTATCTAGCGAAAGGTCAGTTTATAGATGTTTTGGACATGCCCGAATCACTGCGGGAGAACGCTGGAGAATGCGGATATCGTTCAGTAGTTATGATGTTGGGCGCACTAAACAAAATCCAGGTCAAGCCTCATCTATATTCCTACGAAGGCCCGTTTGGAGTCGGTTATCTGGTGGCTGGTTTCGAGCCCCAGGGACCGGGTCAAGACCTGTATGAACAATTGATCGAACGAAAAACCAAGGCCCGCAGTGAACGCCAGGCCGGTGAATCCAAGCTGGTGCGCTGGGCGCGGGAATGCCTGGAGGATTACGTGGTCAGAGGTGAAAAGACCGCCATCCCCGACCAACTTCCTGAGGAGCTGCAGAAAGAAGCGGCAGTCTTTGTATCATTAAAGAAAGACGGTCATTTGCGTGGATGTATCGGCACATTACAACCGGTAAGGCCAAACATGGCGATGGAAATAAGAGAGAATGCGATCAGTGCCGGCACTCAGGATCCCCGGTTCGTTCCGGTAACTGCCGATGAACTGGATGATCTCGTTTATTCAGTGGATGTATTGGGGGCGCCCGAATTAGTTGATGACAAAGCTATGTTGGATCCTCAGCGATACGGGATCATTGTTCGGTGTGGCCAGAAGTCAGGTGTTCTTTTGCCAGATCTAGAGGGAGTAGATTCGGTCGAACAGCAGATTCAGATTGCCTGTCAGAAGGCTGGTATCCAGCCCGGTGACCAATTTCAAATGGAAAGGTTTGAAGTAATACGGTATCACTGATAAAGCCGGAGGTCCCCTTCTCCGAAAAGCTAGCAGATGGTCAGGCCCAATGCCATCTCTGCCCGCATAGCTGCCGGATAAAGCCGGACGGACGTGGGCTGTGCCGGGTCCGAAAGAACGTGGGTGGAGAGCTGCGAGCGCTAAATTACGGTGAAGTATCTGCGATCGCTCTTGATCCTATAGAGAAAAAACCACTTTATCATTTTTATCCGGGTCGAGCCATCCTGTCAGTAGGTACGATGGGCTGCAACCTGTCCTGCGGCTTTTGCCAGAACTATCACATAGCTCAGGAAGTACCGCCGACTCGTTATGTGACACCGGAGGAATTGGCTGAGCTGGCTGCAGAAGCTAAGGATCGTGGCTCGATCGGCATAGCATACACTTATTCAGAACCATTGATGTGGTATGAGTATTTGATGGCTACTGCACCTATAATAAAAGATCATGACTTAAAGAATGTGCTGGTAACCAACGGATATATAAACCAGGAGCCGATGGCCAGGCTCCTTCCATATATCGATGCCATGAACATCGATCTGAAATCATTTACGGAAGACTTCTATCATAAGAACTGTAAAGGACGGCTGGAGCCGGTCAAGCAGACCATAGAAACTTGTGCCGGACAGACCCATATTGAAATAACCACATTAATAATACCGGGAGAAAATGATCAGCCACAGGAAATAGATGAACTGGCGAGCTGGATCGCGGGGTTAAGCCCGGAAATCCCTTTGCATCTTTCGCGTTATCACCCCGCTTATAAGTTCTATCAGCCGCCCACACCGGTCGAGACCATGGAGCTGGTGCGGCAGGCAGCCAGAGTTCATCTGAAGAATGTTTATGTGGGCAATATTGTGGGATTCGATAACAGCACCTACTGCTCAAATTGCGCAGAGCTGCTGGTGATGCGATCCGGTTACCAGGTCAAGCGAACCAATAATTATAGCCATGAATGCAAAAAGTGCGGGCAAAGCCAAGCTTTCGTTGATTAAAATAGGAGGGAGATGGAGTTGTGGTTGTAGGAGCCTGGGTAAAAGGCTTTCCGGGAGCAGTTACCCTGTGTGACCCTGAAGGAATCATTCTCGAGATGAACGAAATATCTGCGCAATCATTCGAGAAATCAGGGGGTCGGGAGCTAATAGGGAAGAACATTCTTGATTGTCACCCCGAGCCATCCCTGAGCAGGTTAAAAGAGATAATGAAGAACAGATGTGTCAATTCTTACACCGTAGAGAAGAACGGGATCAAGAAAATGGTCTATCAGGGCCCTTGGTACATTGATAAAGTTTACTGCGGAATAATGGAAATGTGGTTCGAGATTCCAGGCGAGATGCCGCATTTTGTTAGGGATTAGAAATCAAGTACATAATCAGAAGCCGGATTACATTTAGCTGGTAAGAATACTATAATTACCTTAGGCAATAGACTGCAAGGTCAGCATAGAGTAGATCATTTATTTGAAAGGGGATGTTTGAGTTTGAGTTTTAACAATCTATTACTCGAGAAAGAAGGGGCCCTGGGTATACTTCTGATCAACCGGCCTCAGGCTTTGAACGCATTGAACAGTGAGACCTTGGAAGAGTTGGAGAAAGCCATCGACATGATCAAGGCTGATGCCGAAATAAAAGCTTTGCTCATTAGTGGTTCTGGGGAAAAGGCCTTCGTGGCTGGCGCGGACATTGCATTCATGCAGAACTTGACGGCGGTCGAGGGCAAGTATTTCGGAGAACTAGGACAACGGGTTTTCCGTAAAATCGAAGAACTGCCGATTCCGGTCATCGCAGCGATCAACGGCTTTGCACTTGGCGGTGGCTGCGAACTAGCTATGTCAGCCGATATAAGAATTGCATCGGAAAAGGCCAAGATGGGACAGCCTGAAGTCGGATTAGGCATCACCCCTGGCTTCGGTGGCACTCAGCGGCTGCCCAGACTGGTCGGTGAAGGTATGGCCAAGGAAATGATCTATACCGCAGATGTGATTGATGCCAATGAAGCCCTGCGTATAGGCCTGGTCAACCATGTGGTCCCGGCTGAAGAGTTGATGGATTACTGCAAAAAGATGGCGGGACGTATATTGGCGAAGGCTCCGCTGGCCGTGAGATTCAGCAAACAAGCGATAAACGAGGGTGTGCAGGTCGATATCGATCGGGCCATGACAATCGAGGCTGACTTGTTTGGACTCTGTTTTTCCACCGAGGATCAGACGGAAGGTATGAAGGCCTTCGTGGAAAAACAAAAGGCTCAGTTTAAAGGCAAATAATTTCAGGCTGATGACAGCGGCGCAATCGCGGGATCTCTTCGCTCCCGTCATACGCCTGATGGCTTTGTTTCTGAATATAAGCCTCCGTGTCGATTGCGGAGGCTCTTGTTTTTATAAACAGGATTTGGCAGGACTATCAATGATTTCGTCGAAGATAAAACCTTAGTTTGTTAAATAGAGGGGGGTCAGGCTGTGTTCTTGCGTGTTGCCGGCGACTCGCTGCAAATATTCATTAAAAACATCGGAAAATTCTTTATATTAGGGTTGCTGTTATTCAGTCCCTTGATATTTCTGCAGACAACAGTCAACCTTTCAATCACTGGGATGGCTCCCTATAAAATGCAGACATCTGTGGTTCAGCTTCGGGAAAACCCACAGGATATGAATGCCAGGATCGAAATCAGTCAAGCTCAAAGCGAACTGCGCAATATCCAGTTCGATCCTCGGATGGCACTACTGATACGCATCATTTCCGCCATTCTAGGTGCGCTGGTTTTTGTACTGTTTATGGCTGGCTCAGTTCTTTTGTCAGACCGGATATATCAAGAAGATGATGTGGGCTATGGAGATGTAATTAAGGGTGCAGTCTCTAAAGTTCCAGGATTGATCGTATTAGCTGTAGTGATCTATTATGGGTTTGCGATCAGTTGGCTGGGTCCGTTTTTGCCAGCGAGCCTGGGTAAATCGGTTATTGATTTTGTTACATATATCCTGCCTTATTTGTTAGTTTTCATTATGGTCGCATTCTTTGCCCTGTCATTACCAGCCTATATGTTTGAGGACATTGGCCCTTTTGAGGCTTTGCGGCGTGGTTTTAGGATTTCTTTTGAGCATCAACTACCCATGTTTGTTCTATTGTTGATAATGGTCGGTCTGATTCTGGTTTTGGTTGAGGGCATCAAATTCGTGGGCAACTGGTATATTACCAATGCCTACGTCCTGGTATGTTTCAACACCGCGCGTGCTGCAATGCTGCCTTTTGTGCAGGCTCTGCCGGTGGTGGCTATATGCCTTTACTACCGCTATATATTGGGTGAACGACAGAATCTCGCAAATACTGGAACAGTCGAAGAAGCGCTAAGCGAAGCTGTAGCGGAGTAGACAGCAGCATTTTTCGATAATTAATAATGAGATCCCTGGTTATAGGCTGGGGATTTCTAAATTTTTCTTGATGTTATTACATACAGTCGAAAGATGTCAGTGCTGATCCGTGCCCAATATAGTGGATGTTGGAGAGCTTGTTCAACTAATATTTATGCTAGATAAATCTACTTTTTGTCCTCTTTTGTCGGTGCTAGCTTAATGCCACTTTGACTCTTATGAAGTATATTTGTAAGACAGGATTAAATTTCCTGGGTTTCTACCTCAGTAAGTATTGGGTTAATCACATCTCGAAAAAGAAGAATTTGAAAGGGGTCAGTGCTTTGGTAAAGAGAAAGAATTTATCTTTGTTAGTGATCATTATCACATGCCTAAGTCTTTTAGCTCCGGTGTTCGTAATGCCGCAGGCTGCAGGAGCGGCAAGTACTTATACAGCAATTAATGTGCCTAGTATTGATGTATCTGTTGAACAAAACAATTGTCAGCTTGGAAGGGTTCTGGTCGAGATTGCCCCCGGTTCACTTATAAATGGGGATGCTATGACTATTATTGTACCCGGCCAGGTGACGTTGGGTCCAATCTGTGACAGTATAGGTATTGCAAATCCTGGCATCGGCCCATATTACCCGGTAACCACAGAACCAACTGACTTATCAGCGGGTATTTATTTGTATGCTCCGATAACGTATGACGGGGTTGCTAATGCTATTTATGATAATACCCTTGAGGGCAATGCAAGAGAATTAAGAGCATCACTCTTAGTTGCACAAAAAAGCAGTCCGCAAACTATAGAAGTTATGTGGAACCCAAATTTCACTGGTGTTTATCCAATGGACAGAAAAGGTTATCTATATATATATTTCTTGGCCAGTAAGGTCGCCAGTGGATTAAACGGAGATATTCGTGCTACATTTATAGCTCCTGCGAACTCGGGATTCAGTTCTGGATCCTTGGTAATAGCCAAAACCAGTGCCCCCGTTACCAACCTGGACCCGTGGAATCTGGTGAACAGTTATGACCCGAACAGGTTTTTCTATGGAGCGTCTTTTGTTAATGGCAAGTTCATAATATGCGGTTATCAAGATGATGTGTGGTCTTCAGATGATGGCTTATCCTGGACGAAAATGGCAACTGGCTGCTATCTGCCTACCCGAGTAATTGGTGTACCTGAGAAACCGTTGGTGCTGATTTGCGGAGACGGCAGTGTTCTCGCTTCAACTGATGCGGGGGCTTCATGGAGTCTTCAGTATAAAAGTACGGATTGGCTCAATGGTATAGCTTATGGTAACAATCGATTTGTGACGGTCGGGTATGCCGGCGAGGTTCTGATATCAGTCGATGGTTTGAACTGGAATTCGAGTCGGTTTTCTGGTGATACTTACTTGCATGACGTTGCTTATGGAGACGGTAAATTTGTAGCTGTTGGCGGTAACCGGGCGATCGAGGTTTCTACAGACGGCTTTAACTGGCAGAAGGTCGATTCAGGAGTTAGCGAAACTATTGACGGGTTCGCAGTCGACTTCAACGGAGTTACCTATGCCAACGGTCAGTTCGTAGCAGTAGGGTTCAGAGGTACCACTCTATATTCGCGAGACGGATATACGTGGACTCAATCACCTAGGATTGTTAGCAACACATTATTTGACATTACGTATGGGGACAACAAATTTGTTGCGGTTGGTGATTCCGGATCTATAATTGCATCCAATAATGGACAGGTATGGAACGAAAAACACACTCCTATAGTCGCTGGTAGTCTTAAAGGAGTAGCCTACGGAAACGGAAGGTTCGTGAGTGCCGGTGATTGGAACGCACTGCTCTGTTCCACAACAGAGCCGATTAATGTTCCGGTTACCAGCGTAACTCTCAACCAAACATCACTTTCACTAAATACTGGTTCTACTGCAACTTTGACGGCGACTGTGGCTCCCAGCAATGCAACTAATAAAAATGTATCTTGGAGCAGCAGCAATACTGGGGTAGCTACTGTTGATAACGGCATTGTTACAGCCGTAGCAGCGGGTACATCAACCATCACGGTCCAGACAGAAGACGGTGGTTTTACAGCCGATTGCTCAGTGACTGTAACTTCTCCAAATGTGCCAGTTACAGGGCTTACCCTTAACAAAAACGGGCTTATGCTTACGGCAGGCGGCCAGCCAGTTGCACTGCAGGCTAATGTAGCTCCAGCTAATGCAACTAACAAAAATGTCACTTGGAAGTCCAGCAACCCCAAGGTGGCGACAGTTGACAGCAATGGAGTCGTAAAGCCGATCAAACAAGGCTTTGCATTGATAACGGCTACTACCCAGGATGCTGGTTTTAAGGCATATTGCTTTGTTACGGTGATCAAACCACGTCACCATAGATAATTTAATAGATTATTAACAGATTGCCAAACCCCTGGCCGTATGGCCAGGGGTTTTTCTCATCCTATGCACAGTCGTTTTTTGTCGGGAGGATTATGCCTTCAAAACCCACTTAATAAAGCATTTAGTAAACAACTGTCTGTGTTTTGGACAAACCAAAAGAGGTTTTGTGTCTGCTTTTGTCGCTACAAACATAGTGTTTCAAGGTTCTGCCTGCTGTATATTTAAAATGTAATGCTAATAATGCTTGCACTCCATTCATCGTTGCAGTACTTGCACTCAACCCTGCCGATACTCGGTAGATATATTCATATTTGAACTAATGGTGATATGCACAATATTGGGAGGGATCGCAGTGGGTTTTAGAAAGAAAAACCTGACCCGTTTTATTGCTCTGTGGCTATGTTTGTCACTAATGCTGACATTACTGGCTGGATTCGGTGTGGCATTGGCTGAAGACCCCCCACCGTTTAGAACAGTTGATGCTGTATATCTTAGTGAATGGGCTGTAACGTTAAATATCGGCGATGCACCGGTTCGTGTTACTTGTACTATTGTGCCAAGTAATGCAACCAATCAAGAAGTTATCTGGTCGTCTGCAAATAGTTCAATAGCCTCAGTGGAAAACGGTGTCATAACACCACACAATCGAGGCGACACCTACATTACAGTTACAACTGTCGATCGGGGATTGTCAAGTGATTGCAGGGTAACAGTAATCGATCCAACCATTCACGTTGACAATGTAACGTTGAGTCAAAATTCTTTGCATATGATCGCTAATGGTAATCCCGTGCAGTTGACATGCACTGTTTCTCCCAACGCTGCTACCAATAAAGAAATAATATGGAGTTCTGACAACCCCTCTGTGGCTATGGTTGTTGGAGGGCTGGTCACACCCAAGAGTGGCGGTACTGCTAACATTAGGGCTTCCGCTACCGACAATGGGAAATCTGACACTTGTTCAGTAAATGTTGATGGCGCAGGGGTGCCGGTTACCGGTCTTAGTCTTAACAAATCGAGCACAGTATTGGATGTTGGAAATAGCGAAGCTCTGATGGCCACAGTTATTCCCGACACCGCTAACAATAAGAACATTTCTTGGAGTTCCAACAACAATACGATCGCCTCGGTGAATGGTTCAGGCGTAGTCACCGCTAAGGCTCCGGGCACAGCAACCATAACTGCCACAGCCAATGATGGAGGCTACGCAAAATCTTGTGAAGTCACAGTCGGCGGAATAGTGCTCAACAAGAACTCGCTTTCATTAGCTGCCAATGCATCGGAGAAGCTATCAGCTACAGTCTTGGGTGCTGCTGGTAAGGTAGTCCAATGGAGCAGTGACAACCCGGCTATAGCATTGGTGGGCTCGGATGGAACAGTCACCGGTCAGAAGTCAGGGTCTACAACAATAAAGGCAAAGATTGAAGGTACGGAGACATATGCCTCGTGCAGCGTTTCGGTTTTTATTAGGGCTGTCGGCGTAAGCTTGAGTAAAACCAGTGTCGAGCTCCACAAATACGGAAAATCGAGCACGATTATTGCTACAATATCACCGACTGAAGCCTCAGCAAATGTGGCTTGGAGATCAGAGAACACATCGATTGCTTCAGTTGATGGCGGCGTTGTTGCGCCCTATGGAATCGGCACCACTAAAATCTACGCGACTGTAACCAACAGCGACGGGACCAAGGTCGATTCCCTTCCTTGCACAGTTAGCGTATTGGCTCCTGTGGCACCGACAAGTATTGAAATAGTTCCGACGTCAACGACAGTACAACTCAATAGAACTACATCTTTAAGAGCAGTTGTTCTGCCCGAGGACGCAGACCAGAGAGTGGTTTGGTCCTCTGAGGACAGCAGCGTAGTGTCAGTCTCCAGTGGGGTTCTGACTGGGAGAAAGTTAGGGAAAACTCAGATAACCGTTAAGGCCTTGGATAGCAGCTGCACGAAATCGCGCGAGATAACTGTTGAACCGGTAAAAGTTACCGGGGTCAGGCTTAGTTCTGAAAGAATTGACTTGAGTACTGGAAGCAGACCGGGACGGCTGACATGTACGGTAGAACCAAGTGATGCCACCAATAGAAACGTATATTGGAATGTTGCGGATACTTCTCATACTATTACATTCAGCAGTGCAACGGGTGCTGTCAGCGTTAACCATGCCGGTGAAGCAACGATTTACGTGAAGACTGAAGATGGCGGATATGAAGCTCATTGCTGGGTGATAGTGGATGATTACATCAGTGGATCGGGTTACTGGTCCTCAGATACTAGTGGCTTATCGAGTTTCCCGGGGTTGCCAGAGCTCCAGCAATCAACAACCAACGGCACCAGCAGCACATCCTCGACAACGAATAATTCGACCGCTAATCCCATTACTATACCCTCAGAGCCGGTGGTTCAAAAGCCTAGTGTCAGCGGATTTACTGACATGTCCGGCAACTGGGCAGACGGTACAGTTAAGACTCTGGTTTCCAAAGGTGTTATGAAGGGGTATGCTGACGGATCCTTTAAGCCTAATAAGAGTATGACTCGATTTGAATTTATTGTAGCTCTATGCAGGTCGGTTGGCCTTAAAGAGGACAATCAAAAAAAGATAACATATTCCGATGCCAAAACCATACCCGTTTGGGCTAAGGGATATGTTGCGGCAGCCTACAAGGCAGGTATCATCCCCGGTGTGTGGGGGAAACAGATCCAGGGTAACAATGCAGTGACCAGAGCGGAGGCCTCTTATATGGTGGCCAAAGCATTAAAGGCGCAGATAAGTACAAAGCTTAAGGCTTTATTCAAAGATAAGATCCCGGTGTGGGCTGAGCCGTATGTGGCATTCGCGGTCCAGAAGGGCCTGGTAAATGGGTATCCGGACAAGACCTTCAAACCCGCTAAAGCATTAACCAGAGCTGAAGCTAGCAATATCTTGAACAATTTGATCAAGACGAAAAAATAGTAAGCATGACACCACCCCGGTTCCGCAAGGGCCGGGGTTTTCTTTTTATCAGATATTCTTAAGATTCGTTTAGGTTTTCCTATAAACAACATTTATCGCCCTAATAAGCAACTTGATACGCGCAAAATGTCGAATGGTTTTATACAAGCCACAAGCCGTATCTGCCAGTCTCTCTGCGGAAACAATGCCAGTAATTAAACGGTTCTGGCTCGAAAAACTACAATCTGTGTCGTTATTATACGTGATGGTTACGGAATTTTTTCTGTATCATTAATAGTAATACATTTCACAATTATTCGATGTTTAGATATTCTAGGATTCAGGTTTTTTTGAACCTGCGGATCAAGCCGTCGGTCAATGTTTCTATTTTATTCAATAAATGATTTGGGGGGTCTAGAGTGATCAAAAGAAGTAGGGTTCTTTCTGTCTTGGTGTCTATCATACTTTGTGTAAGCCTAGTATTGCCCGGTTTTGTCATGCCGGGAACAGCGCAAGCCGCGACCGCTTATACGGCATTGACGGTTCCGGTTATTAATATCGCTACAAACTCAACCAATGTGGAGTTAGGGCGAGTTCTGGTGGAAATTTCTGCAGGATCTCTCACGCCCGGAGCCACATTGACGATTTCTGTACCAAATCAAGTTACCTTAGGGCCAGTATATGATAGTGTGTTGAATTCGTTCTTGGACAATACTATCAGTAACCTTTATCCAACCACATCCCAACCAACAAATCCTAATCTAGGTATGTATCTGTACACTCCGACTATGTATGAAGGAGTCGCCAATGCGATTTATGATAGTACCCTGCCTGGTAACAATGGAGCTTTCAATGCATCTCTATTAGTTGCTAAGAAGAGTAGTGCTCAAACATTGGAAATATGCTGGAACCAGAATTTTAGAGGATCTTATGCTCTAGATAAAAAAGGCTACCTATATATATATTTCTTTGCTAGCCAGCTACAAGCAGGAATCAATGGAGATATAAGTGCGTCTTTTACAGCCTCGGCAAACTCAGGATTTACATCCGGCCTTCTAGTAATTGGGAAAGTAGGTGGCGGTTCGGCTAGTGGTGGTGGCGGCGGTGGTGCTCCCGCACTGCCTGGTTGTTTTGGCTTTGACAAAGACCAGTATCAAGTTACTGAAAATGCGGGTGAAGTCACAGTCAATGTTCAGAGGACCGGCGGAAGTCAAGGAGTCGTTGGTGTAGCCTATAATGTTGCCAGCAACTCGGCCTGGGAAGGCAGTGATTATGCAGTGACACGAGGAACACTGTCTTTTGGCAATGGGGAAATGACCAAACAAATCAAGATTCCGATTATTGATGACGCTGTGTATGAAGGGACAGAGTATGCTTCAGTGTTTTTGTTTGACCCTACAGGTGGAGCAACCATAAGCACAAATGATCATACAGATGTTTATATTCTGGACAACGATGAGCCCAGCTGGTTGGGATCAGGTAGTCCTAATATAGTGCTTGATAACAAGAATAGCAGGTATGTATCGGTCTATCAGAAAAAGTTTAAAGGTGTTACAAATGATTTCTATCGGGTCTTCGGTCAATTTATCGGTTTAAATGGTACCCCGATTGGCCAAGAATTTGCAATCAGTGATACAGATAGCACCGCACCGGTAATTGTTTACGATGATATCCGAGGTTGTTCACTGGTTGTCTGGACTGAATTTGCAGGTACGGGTTCCAATTCTCTCAAAGCGCGGATTATAAATAGCGATGGGACACTAAATGAAACAAAAGTACTAGCTAGTATTGAATATCAGAGGACCGGCAATAATTACCTTCAGCCTTCCGCAGTATGGGACCCAATTAATCAGAGGTACCTTGTAGTATGGCTTGATGTTGGTCACGAACCTGGATTATACACTACAGACTTATATGGGCAGCTTATCAATTATAACGGCAATAAAATTGGTTCTAATTTTGTGGTTTGTAGCGCTGCCAATGCTCAGTCAGAACCCAGTCTGACCTTCGACTCAACCAGTCAACATTATTTCTTAGTGTGGCAAGATGGGCGATTAGGGCAAAACGATATTTATGGACGATTGATTAACAGTGATGGTTCTTTGCTTGGAAATGATATTGTTATTTGCAGTGACAGTGGAAATCAGCTTTATCCATGGGTTGCCTGTGACTCGAATACAGGGGCTTTTCTGGTTGCGTGGCAGGACTTTAATAACAACGACATTTGCGGGCAGGTTTTGGACAAGGCTGGAACACTTGTAAAATCAGAACTCTTGATTAGTGGTGCACCTGGGCAGCAATATACTCCGACAGTTGCTTGTGATCCTATAACACATAAATTCATGGTCTGCTGGATTGATGATCGAAATAGCTCAAACACAGGTAACGACATATATGGTCAGATCATTAACGCCAACGCCTCGCTTAGCGGCAGCAACTTCGAGGTTTTGAAAGATTCCAGTGATCAGATATATCCTTGCTTAATATCCGGGGCTGGTGGCTTGTTCATGATAGCATATGAAAATGTTAAGAATCCAAATGTTATAGGATATAAGTTGGTTGAACTTGCAACCAGCGGTGGACAAATCAATATAGCATCTTCAAGTTATACAGTTAAAGAAAATTCAGCCAGCATAATTGTTTCAATATGCAGGTCGGGTGGTTGTTTGAACGGAGTCAAAGTCGATTATAACACGGTTGATGATTCTGCCAAGGCGGGCACAGACTATACTTCGAGGACAGGGACACTAACCTTCGGTAATGGTGATACAGAAAAAACTGTGGAAATACCGATAATCGATAATTCAAGTTATCAAGGAAATCGGACTTTTAAGCTAGTTATAAGTAACCCTTCAGGCGGCGGCGTTCTTTCTGCTCCACAGCAAGCTGTAATTACTATCAAAGATAATGAATTGTCACCAAGCTCCCAACATGGAGGGCCCAAAATGGCCTATGATGACTTGAATGACCAGTATATGTCAGTTTTTGAGGGAGACTTTGGTATTGTTGGCGGTCAAATTCTCAATTCCTCAGGGCAAGCAGTTTCTCCGGAGTTTCTTATTTCAGAAAACAGCTATGCCCCTTCGGTGGTTTACGATAGCGTATACCATCGGTATTTGGTCGTTTGGCATGATTTCAGGGGGGGCAATGGCTCACAGATATACGGTCAGTTTTATGACTTATCTGGCTCAGCAACAGGAAGCGAGTTCCTTATCACACCGCATCTGACATATCAATATCAAGAATATCCGGCAGTTGCTTTCGATAATATTAATAATCAGTTTCTTGTTGTTTTCGGTAACAGAAATGTTGGAAGCAGTATAAGTGGGCAATTGGTTGGGGCGGACGGCCGGTCCAAGGGATCGTCTTTTATAATTGGTAATTCTAATCCCGACTCGAATACCCCATGTGTCAAGTTCGACAGCAACCATCAACGGTATTTGGTCGCATGGGTAGATGATAGATCTAGTAAGGCATATGCCCAGTTGGTTGAAGCGAATGGGACACTGATTGGTAACAATATTGGGACTGGAGTAACCGCCGGTTATGAGTACACAACATCCATAGGCTACGATTCAAAAAACTTTAGATTCTTGTGGGTCTGGAGTGAAATCGAATATGGCAAAACAAATGGCTCTGATTTACTAGGGCTAATAGTTGATTCTAACGGCAATATCGAAAAACAAATCAATATCAACATACCAGATGACCAAGCATGTTCATCAATTGCATTTGATTATTCTCGAAATAAGTATTTACTTACATGTATGAATGATAGATCAAGTAAGCCAGAAATTATCACTCAATATATTTATGCCAATGGTTCATTATGTGATGAGTTCTTTTTCATTACTAATCTTGCCTATGCTAATTGGCCAACGGCTACATTTAATAGTAAATCAAATACTTTTCTAGTGGGTTATCAAAGTCAGAAAGTGTATCCTCCAATAGTATCCTATTCATCAGTAATTGATTCTGCTGCACGGGTGCATTTAACATCGTACAGTTACAATGCTGACTCAGATGGCAAGAATGCAACAATACTAGTCAGCAGGTACGGTGATTTGAATTCCACAGTCTCAGTAGTGTACGCGACATCCAACTATACGGCGTATACGGTTTCTGATTATACAATGGTAAATGGGACTATAACGTTCAACCCCGGTGAGACACTAAAGAGCTTTAAGATCCCGATTATTAGGAATTCTAACAGTCAGTTTAAACTGCTTCTCTCTAATCCAACTGGCTGTTTAATGGGGCACTGCAACTATGCGTTGATTACATGCAACCCGACTACATCAGGAACACCAGTCAGTGTTACGTCAGTAGCATTGACTCCTAAAACCCTATCCTTGGCCGCGGGTGGAGAGCCAGGCGCGCTGTCGGCTACTGTTCTGCCGACAAATGCCACTAATAAAAATGTAACCTGGAGTTCAAGTGATACCAGCAAAGCAACGGTGGTCAATGGTATAATCGGACCGGTTGCAACTGGAACGGCATTGGTTACAGTTACTACGGCAGATGGGGGCTTTACCGATACCTGCACAGTGACTGTTCTTCCTCAGCCCACTTACGGTGTAACGGTTGGGGAAAAGACCAAGACCGTTTTATATTCTGGAAGGACTGCTCAAACAATTGGGGACTTTACACTTACAGAATCCTGGCCAGGAAGTCTTCTGAGTGATAGAATGGTGAGCTTGACTCTACCAGCCGGTGCCCGTTGGCACATGACGAGTGTACAAAGCAATTACGGAAATATATCAACTAATGTCAAGAACGATGGGGTTGGTTCAGTCGCCTTTGCGACTGCAGCTTTAGCGGATTATAGTACTGATGGTCGTATCTTAAGATATATCGTCGCTAATAGCGGCAGCAGTCAAAACAGCCCTGCGATTGTTAGGTTCACCGGGTTGCAAATTGATGTGGCACCTAACTTCACTGGCGACATTTCTGTTTCTGTTGCAGGAACAGCCGGAGCAGCGGGTGTTGTTAAAGTAGCCACAGTTAATCCGCTGTTTACCATTAGTTCTCCAGGGACTGCAACATTGCAGACTAATGCGGCTGATCAAGCGGCTAGCGATATTATCATAAGTGAAGTATATAAAGCATCTCTTGAACGCACCACCGACAGCGTTTTTGATCGTAATGCCGGAGTCATTACATCCGTCTATTGTGATACGCTGACCCTCAAGGTTCCTTTGGGAGTGGTTTGGAAGAACTTGCCTACATTTACTGTTGAAGAAGCAGATCTTGCTTTAGACCAATCATCTGCAGTAATAAACGATAGGGAATGCTCGATTAACGTTAGAAGCACTTCCAGTAAAAGTAGTAGGATCCGGGTTAGCAACATTGTTCTATCTATTGCTAATACCGTACCTCCAGGTGATTTGAACATTGACGTTTTTGGAAGCGCCACTGCACGTACATACTTGTCATTCCCAAGTGTTACTAAGCTGTGCAGTTGCAAAGTAGGCACTGCGGTGAGTTCAATTCCGGTGCCAGTTACCGGTATAAGCCTGCCCGAAAAGCAGACTGTTTTGTTAGGACGCACCTTGACCCTTAATTCGACCGTAAACCCGTCCACTGCCACCAATAAGGGGATTACCTGGAGCTCAGCCGATAGTAAGATTGCCAGTGTATTGAACGGGACTGTGACCGGAAACAAGCTGGGCAAGACTACTATTACCGCTACAACTGTTGACGGGCATTTTAGTGACAACTGCGAGGTGACTGTCGATCCAGTCCTCGTGAGGAGTATTTCTATAACATCAAGTGTTAGTCTTGGAACAGCTAGCAACAACTCCTGTGGGCTGAGTATTACATTCGATCCACCGGATGCGACAAACAAAAATGTATACTGGAGTTCAGATAATACCAGTGTTGCTATTGTCAGCAACATTGGAGCGGTCACTGCTCTTAAAGCAGGGTCAGCATCAATAACTGCAAAAACTGAGGATGGCGGATTCGAAGCTCATTGTAATGTCATCGTTACTGATAATAGCACTGGTACTTCCAGCGGTGGTGGTGGCGGCGGTGGTGGTGGTGGCGGAGTAGTGGATACTCCACCGGTAACCAGCACCAACGGTGAAGCATCCATCAGCAAAGGCGGCGGCGGGACTATAGGCCTGAGTGGCGGAGAAGCCACAGTGGAGATTCCGCGTTACGCTTTTGATAGTTCTCAATTGCTTAAGATTAAGATCGAAAAGGACATTGATAGTTCCGGCAGTCCAGGGCAAGCGGCTTTGGCCAGTCAGGTTTTTGATTTCTCTGTTGATGGATACCAGAGATATACTTTCTTAAAGAATGTTACAATCACACTACATTATGACACATCACTTTATGACGCAAATGATAAGCTGGCTATATACTACTTCGATATCAATACTAATACCTGGGTCAGGGTGGGCGGCACTATTTCTGGCTCTTCGATCAGTGCGGAGGTCAATCACTTCACCAAGTTTGCCGTGTTCGGACCGAAGAAGGCCAAACAGCCTGTAACCGTAAACCCGGAGCCGAACGTGGAAGCACCGAAGAAAGTCTTTAGTGATATGTCAGGTAACATTGCTTTGCCACAAGTTAACAGCCTAACTGCCAAGGCCGTTATCGGCGGATACTCGGATGGAACCTTCAAGCCGAACAAGGGGATGACCAGGATCGAATTTATCGTGGCGCTGGTCAAAGCATCAGGAATAAAGGTAGACAGCAAGGCAGCCATAGCGTTAAAAGATCAACAAACCATTCCTGCCTGGGCAAGACCATACATAGCAGCAGCCATCAAAGCAGGTATTCTGCCCACAGTGTGGGGGAACAAACTTAATGGAAACACACCTGTAAGCAGAGTCGAGGCAGCATACATGCTGGCCAAAGCTTTGAAAATCAAAGTGAACGCCAAATCAGCTGTAGTGTTCAAGGATAAGATCCCAGTCTGGGCGGCTCCGTATGTAGTTTCCATAACACAAAAGGGCTTGCTGAAGGGCTATAGCGACAAAACCTTTAAGCCCAACAAACAAATAACTAGAGCAGAGGCGTGTGTGATCCTGTATAACGCCCTGCCAGTAAAATAAATAGATAAGCAGGTCAAGAATCCACCCTGGTCCCGCAAAGGCCGGGGTTTTTCTTTTGCCTTGAAACCTCCATTCGTGTTGTATCTGCTGCCAACAGGCATACTAATTAGGCTATTAAGGATTATAATAAATAGTGTTGCAATAATATGCATAAATAAGTATAATTATTTAAATAGTATTGGTCGTAGGAGGTTTTACCATGATTAAAATCGGCATTATTGGAGATGGATATACGGCAGCCGATCTTATTAGATTATTCGCCGGACACGACCAGGCCGAAGTAGTTGCGATCACCAGTGTTGATAATATAGGTAAAAAGTTTTCAGATATATATCCGCATCTTAATGGATTCACTGATATAGTTCTGGAGCCGACTAGCATCGATGGCCTGCAGGGCCGTGTCGATGCAGTGTTCCTGGCTGTGCCGCATGGCCAGTCAGTACCGCTGGTAAAGGGACTGGTAGAGATCGGGATCAAGTGCATCGACCTTGGTGCTGATTTTCGGCTGCAGGACACTGCAGTATATCAGAAGCACTATCACCTGGAACACAAGGCACCTGATCTGCTGAAGCAGGCGGTGTACGGGATACCGGAATTCTACCGGGAGCAGATCAAGCAAGCCATGGTAGTGGCTAATCCGGGGTGTTATCCAACCGGAGCTACATTTGCTCTGGCTCCGCTGTTAAGAGGTGGCTTGATCAAAGAAAAAGGAATCATAGTTGACTCCAAGTCAGGTGTTACAGGTGCCGGGCGTAGTCCGAGCCTTAATTCTCACTTTTGTGAAGTCAACGAAGGCCTTAAGGCATACGGCGTGGGCAGCCACCGCCACCAGCCGGAGATCGAGCAGGAGCTGAGCCAGGCGGCGGGGAATGATATTCATATTACTTTTACTCCGCACCTTATTCCCATGAATAGGGGGATCCTAACCACAGCGTATGCGGAACTGAAAGTCGGAGTTGATCCCGAAGCCGTGCGAGCGGTCTTTGAAAAAGAATATGGCCAGGAATCGTTCGTCAAGCTTTTGCCGGAAGGGATATTCCCACAGACCAAGTGGGTATATGGCAGCAACTATGTCTTTATCGGTCTGCATGTTGATAGTGAAACCGGACGCGTGATCGTGGTCAGCGCTATAGATAACCTGACTAAAGGAGCTTCCGGGCAGGCAGTACAAAGCTTTAACGTAATGTTTGGATTAGATGAAAACAAGGCTTTGACCGCAGCGGGCATCTACCCGTAAAGATTAGAATTATTAATATTTATACAGGAGATGAATAAATATGAAACAAGATAAAGGTGTAACTTATGCTAAAGGGTTTATGGCACAAGGGGTCGAAGCCGGCATTAAGAAGCTCGATACCAAGGATGTGGCGGTGATCTATTCCGAAGTGCTGTGCAAATCCGCAGCTGTCTATACGACCAACAAAGTTCAGGCGGCCTGTATCCAGGTGAATATAAAGCACCTGGATAACGGTAAAGCTCAGGCAGTAGTAGTCAACAGCGGCAATGCCAACGCCTGTACTGGAGAGCAGGGTCTGCAGGATACATTTACAATGGCCGAATTAGTAGCAGCCAAACTCAATATAAATAAGTATGATGTGTTGGTAGCATCGACCGGTGTTATCGGCGTCTATATGCCAATGGATCGAGTGGAAGCCGGCATCGTGGCCGCATGCTCCCAGCTCACTCCTGACGGCGGGCACAATGCCTGTCAGGCAATCATGACCACTGATACTGTGCCCAAAGAAGCCGGGGTGGAGATCATGGTAGCAGGCAAAGCTGTACACATTGGCGGCATGGCCAAAGGCTCGGGGATGATCCACCCGAATATGGCTACAATGCTGGGCTTTATAACTACGGATGCTAATATCAGCATGGAGTGCTTGAATAAAGCTCTTAAAGAATCAGTGGAAATCAGCTATAACATGATCAGTGTGGATGGTGATACATCTACCAATGATATGGTCCTCGCACTGGCTAACGGCTTGGCGGAAAATGCCGAGATCAACGACCCTAATTCAGCTGAATACCAGGCATTTAAGCAGGCTTTGGACGAAGTGAACCTGATTCTGGCCAAAGCTATTGCCCGTGATGGGGAGGGGGCAACCCGCCTCATCGAAGTGGCAGTGGAGGGTGCGCCAGACGATCTGGAAGCACGGAAGATAGCACGTTCCATAACATCCTCCAGTCTGTTCAAAGCGGCGGTATATGGCGAGGATGCCAACTGGGGGCGTATCATATGTGCGGCCGGCTATTCTGGAGCTGAATTTGATCCAAACAAGGTTGACATATATCTTGGTTCCCAGCAGATGGCGGCCAATGGGATGGGCATAGCATTCAACGAGGATGCTGCCCGTAAGGATCTAGCCAATGAAGTCGTTAAAGTGAAGCTGGACCTGAAACAAGGCACTGGCCAGGCTACTGCCTGGGGATGTGACCTTTCATATGATTACGTGAAAATCAACGCCAGCTACCGGAGCTAAATTAAGGGGGTTAAGAACTTGGTAGTGACAGTTCATGAAAAAGCTAGCATATTGATCGAGGCTTTGCCCTATATCAAGGAGTTTTACGGCAAGACGGTAGTGGTAAAGTACGGCGGTTCGGCTATGGGCGATCCAGCTTTGAAAAAGGCCGTAATGCAAGACTTAGTCCTTATGAAATATGTAGGAATGAACCCCATCGTAGTCCACGGTGGTGGTCCTGATATAACCAATATGCTTAAGCAAATAGGGGTTGAAAGCCGATTCGTCAACGGCTTGCGGGTCACCGATGAGGAAACGATGAAGATCGTTGAGATGGTACTGGTGGGCAAGATCAACACTGAAATAGTATCCGGCATCAACCAAATCGGCGGCAAAGCTCTTGGCTTTTCCGGCAAAGATGGCAACCTAATAGAAGCTGAAAAGATGAAGAGTGAATATGATCTAGGCTTTGTAGGGGAGGTCACACAGATCAATCCCCAGGTGCTGGTACCAATGCTTCATAACGGTTATATTCCAGTAATTGCGCCGGTTGGAATGGGCGAAAATCAGCAGAGTTATAACATCAATGCTGATCATGTGGCCGGCGAGATCGCGGTCGCGCTGGGAGCCGACAAGCTGGTGCTGTTGACTGATGTACCGGGCATTCTGCGTAACCAGGATGACTATGACACACTGATTTCAAGCCTGAAAACTACGGAAATACCTGGCTTGATTGAAGAGGGCATTATCGCTGGAGGTATGATCCCCAAGGTCGAGTGCTGCATCAAAGCTCTAGAGGGCGGAGTGCGAAGAACCCATATCGTTGATGGCAGGATTCCGCACTCGATTCTGCTGGAGATATTTACTGACGAGGGCAGCGGCACTATGGTTATAAATGGAGGCGAAGCGTAATGGGAAACCAAACGATAATCGATAAAGGTCAAAAATATGTGATGAATACATACGGGCGGTATTCTCTGGCACTGGTCAAGGGCCAGGGCAGCAAGGTATGGGATGCCGACGGTAAGGAATATCTCGACTTTGTCGGGGGGATCGCGGTTTGCGGCTTGGGGCATGCACATCCTGAACTAGTAAAGGTTTTACAGGAACAGGGTCAGAAGCTGTGGCACGTATCGAACCTGTACTGGATCGAGCCGCAGGTGGAACTAGCTAAAAAACTATGCCAGGTGACTGGCATGGATAAAGCGTTTTTTGCCAACAGCGGGGCTGAAGTCAACGAAGGTGCCATCAAACTGGCCCGCAAGTATTTCTACCGCAAAGGGCAAAACCGATATGAAATAATAGCTATGAAGAACTCCTTCCATGGCCGGACCCTGGGCACTCTGAGCGTGACCGGCCAGACCAAGTACCAGGAAGGATATGCGCCACTGCTGCCGGGAGTCAAGTTTGCCCAGATCAATGATCTAGATTCAGTGGCCAGCTTGATAACAGAAAACACCGCTGCAGTCATGGTCGAGCCAGTGCAGGCAGAGGGTGGAGTCAACCCAGCAACCACTGAATTCCTACAGAGACTGCGTAAGCTATGTGATGAAAAAGGGATTCTGCTTATATTTGACGAAGTTCAGTGCGGCATGGGGCGGACCGGCAAGGTCATGGCCTACCAGCACTATGGCATCAAGCCTGACATTGTGACCCTGGCTAAGGCTCTAGCCGGAGGCTTCCCGATCGGGGCGCTGCTGGCCACTGATGAAGCTGTGACCGGGTTCGCGCCGGGCGACCACGCATCGACTTTTGGCGGCAATCCGCTGGCCTGTGCAGTAGCCTGCAAGTCAGTCGAACTGCTAACTGAGCCGGCCTTCCTGCAGAATGTGGTGGAGACTGGCGAATATCTTAAAAAGAAGCTGCAGGAGATCGTTGACACCGAGGCCAGCGCGCAGGAGGTGCGGGGTCTGGGTCTACTGATCGGACTGGAGTTTGATACAGAAGTTAAGGATCTAGTGAATCTTTGTATAGCTGACGGACTGCTCGTAATATCGGCTGGGCCTAATGTATTACGGATGGTGCCTCCGCTCAACATCACCAAGGCGGATGTGGATGCCGCAGTAGAAATAATAAAGAAAGCGTTAGGACAATGGAAAGCGTAGCAGAGAAATTACAGCTATCATCAGCGACACTGAGCGATTATCTCAAGGCCTCGGATATCGTTAATTACGAGCATAAGTCTATCCAAGTGTTAGCCAATGATTTGGCCAAGAATTGTACCGACGAAGTTGAAACGGTCAAGGCAGTCTATGAGTACGTTCGGGACCTGGCGGCCCATTCGGCTGATACCAGTGCCGACGGTGTAAGCTGCACGGCCTCCGATGTATTGATCAATGGGCATGGCATTTGTTATGCAAAGGCCCATCTGCTGGCGGCTATGCTAAGGTATCTCGGGGTTCCTACGGGCTTTTGCTACCAGCGGCTGGTGCTGGATGAGGAGAACCCGGCCCGGCTTTCACTGCACGGGCTCAATGCCGTATACATAAGCAGCCTCGATAAATGGATCAGAATCGATGCCCGGGGCAACAAACCAGGCGTCAATGCCCAGTTTTCGGTCGATGAGGAGATCTTGGCCTTTAATATCCGACCGGAATTAGGGGAGCGTGATATTCCATGGATCTTTCACGAACCACTGCCGATAGTGGTCAACGTGCTTAAGAACACCAGCGATTTAAAGGAGCTGTGGCAGAATCTGCCGGATGACAGCGGTGAATACAAGTAAGCAGCCATCATTGTATTGGGTATTGCGCGATGCGCGAAAGATAGGGCGGTTTCACAAGTAGGGAAAGGGGAGAGACTATTTTGTTCGGGAATAATTTTATGGAAGTGGATCTAAAGCCGGAATTTAAGGGTAGGGACTTCATTTCAATCAATGATTTTACCCGGGACGAAGTCTTGTACATAATGGAAGTGGCCGATATTCTGAAGGCCCAACAAAAGTCGGGGGTTCGGAGGGACCCTGGATATCTGCAGGGCAAGAGCCTGGGTATGATATTTCAAAAGGCCTCCACCAGGACCCGGGTATCTTTTGAAGTGGGGATGTTTCAGTTAGGCGGCTATCCATTGTTCTTAAGCCCTAATGATATGCAGATGGGCCGGGGGGAGACTATCAAGGATACAGCAATGACCCTTTCCCGGTATCTGGACGGAATTATGATACGGACATTTAGCCATGATGACGTGCTGGAGCTGGCCCATTGGGCAACGATTCCTGTCATCAATGGCCTGACCGACCTTTTGCATCCCTGTCAGGCGATGGGTGATATGATGACGATCCGTGAACACAAAGGCCGCCTGGAGGGCTTGAAATTGGCATTTATCGGTGACGGCAATAATGTGGCTCACTGCCTGCTTTATGGCGGTGCCAAAACCGGAATGGATGTAGTCATTGCATGCCCCAAAGGATTTGAACCCGATAACCAGGTGCTGCAGAATGCGCTGAAGGATGCCCAACAGACCGGCTGTAAGCTGAGGGTGGTCGAGGATCCGATCGAAGCAGTAACTGGGGCGGATGTGGTTTATACCGATGTCTGGGCCAGCATGGGCCAGGAAAAAGATGCTGCAGATAAAGAAAAGCATTTTGCACGCTACCAGGTCAACGCTGAACTGATGAAGCATGCCAAGCCCGATGCTATTGTTATGCACTGCCTGCCAGCTAAGCGCGGGCGGGAAGTCACAGACGAAGTAATGGATGGCCCGCAATCAGTGATGTTTGACGAGGCAGAAAACCGTTTACACATGCAAAAAGCCATTATGGCTTTGATAATGTAATAATTCATCGATAGAATTGGAGGAAAACCAATGGCGGACAAGATCGTACTGGCTTATTCTGGAGGGCTTGATACCTCGATCATCATTCCCTGGTTAAAGGAGAATCACGGCTACGACGTAGTGGCTATGTGTGCCGACCTGGGGCAGGGCGAAGAATTGGAACCGCTCAATGAAAAGGCTATTAAAACCGGTGCTGTATCCATACACATCGAAGACTGCCGCCAGGAATTCGTGACCGACTATGTGTGGCCGGTTCTGAAATCCGGTGCTATATATGAGGGCAAGTACCTGCTGGGGACCAGTTTTGCCCGGCCATTGATCGCTAAGAAACTAGTAGAGATCGCCCATAAAGAAGGGGCGGTTGCAATTGCGCACGGGGCTACTGGCAAAGGCAATGACCAGGTGCGTTTTGAACTGACCATCAAAGCCTTAGACCCGGATCTGAAAATAGTAGCACCCTGGCGGGAATGGAACATTCGCTCCCGTGAAGATGCTATTGAATATGCAGAAAAGCGTAACATTCCACTAACTGTGACCAAAGAAAAAATCTACAGCCGTGACCGCAATCTGTGGCACCTTAGTCATGAAGGCGGCGAGCTCGAAGACCCCTGGAACGAGCCCAACGAAGGCATGTATATGCTGACTGTGCCTCCGGAAAAGGCGCCAGACCAGCCGACCTATGTTGAGATCGAATTCGAAAAGGGCATTCCCGTAGCTGTGGACGGTGTAAAGCTGGGCCCGGTCGAGCTGATCGAAAAGTTGAATGTTATTGGTGGAGCAAACGGTGTCGGCATCGTTAGCCTGGTGGAAAACCGCCTGGTCGGTATGAAATCGCGCGGTGTTTACGAGACTCCGGGCGGTACAATCCTGTTCTTGGCCCACCGTGAGTTAGAAAACCTGACCCTGGATCGCCGTACCATGCATTTTAAAGAGCAGGTTTCGGTTCTATATGGTGAGCTGGTTTATGACGGCAACTGGTTCTCAGTGCTAAAAGAGAGTCTGGATGCATTTATCGATAAGACTCAGGAGACAGTTTCCGGGACGGTAAGGGCCAAGCTTTACAAAGGAAACTGCACACCGGTGGGGGCGAAGTCGGTCTACTCACTTTACCGCCATGATCTGGCCACCTTCAGTGCCGATGATATTTATTCGCAGAAGGATGCCGAAGGATTTATTAATTTGTTTGGTCTGCCGCTCAAAGTTAGAGCACTGTTGGAACGCAGCTTAAAGAAGTAGCAGCAAGTTAAGAAAGACTGCAAACTGTCTGATTCAGGCTAATGACATGAGTAAAGATCAAGGCATGAGCAAAGCCCGTGATTGAGGCGTACTAAGGTACGGTGATTGAACGGGCTTTTCGAAATAACGCAGAGACTTGCTTTTGTCAACAGCCTGAGAGGTCTCTTTTGGTATTGTCGTAGTACGGGGGGATGGATAAGTGATTTACCAAACTAGTTCAGTACTAACTGTGAAGCGGATGGGCGATCAACTGCTGGCCGAAGCTACCATGTTAAGCACTGATCATGAAGCAGTAGGATGGATGCATCTGGCCGATGTCAGGACATTTGCCATTAAGGAAGCGGGTTGGGAGATACTGCGGGCACCCGGCAAAACGAAAATTGACCAGGGAACGATCCCACAGATGGTGGGCGTGGAAGCCTATTTTGATGCAGGCCGCGAACTGAAAAAATTCCTGCCGGATGAGGAACACGAACTGGGCCGGGAGCTGCTAGCTGACTGTATCCGGGGCATCATCCAGGCCGAGACTTATCTGTTCCACGAACGTGGCTATGAATCGGCTCAGTCTTATGATGCGTTTTGGGACAAGATGTATGTTGATTCTTGCCTGTATTACAGCAACCTGGATAAGATCGAAAAACCCTGGATGGCCTATGCGGCTATTGAGATGCGCCGGCATGTTTTGTTCAATCGCTGCCGCAACTGTGAAGTTAGAGAAGGCGAAAATGGACATTTATTGGCTCAGGGCAGTTTTATAGATTCTTTCCATGAACTAGCTGTACACCTGGAGGTTGACTGTGCTGGTGTGATCATGTCTGCGGATGGTGAGTTCCGTCGGGCACCTGACAAGATATGTTTGGATAATCCAAAGAACCTGGCGCTGCTTATAGGGAATAATATTATCACCATGGGTAAAAAGGACATTGCCGGATATACGGGCGGAGCCATGGGCTGCCATCATTTAGTAGATCTTCTTTTTGATGTTGCTAAGGCTGTAAACGCCGCTCGGTAAGTAAGAAAGAAAGAGAGACCATATCCGGCCTCTCTTTGGATGTTATTTACTTGGTTTTGGGAGTGAAAGTAGCACAGTCGGTATCCTGTGTATCGCCGGCATTAGGGGGCTGGATCTCTATTTTCGAAGCTGTGCAGTGGTCGCCATCCTTATAGAAATAGCAGGAGTCGACAACGCATTTTACGCGGCTGATGGCATCATTGCTCTTATCAACACGTCCTTGCATGGGCGCACCTCCTTTCATCAGAAAATATATTAAGATGATGCGTGTTTGCGCCGGTTTATATACATAACATGGCATAGTCAAGTGGACAAGGAGATCATATATGAGACTTATCCTGGTACGCCATGCCGAGTCGGTATGGAATGAGCAAGGTAAATATCAAGGATCGGCAGACATCCCCCTAAGTGAGCGCGGCAAGCGCGAAGCGGGAGCTTTGGCCGAGCGACTGAAGAGTGAGAAAATTGATGCCGCATATTCCAGCAACCTATCACGAGCCTATGATACGGCTAGGATCATTTCTGAGTCACATGGGCTAAATGTACAGGCTGTTCCTGAACTAGCCGAGATGAATTTTGGTGAATGGGAAGGGCTCACTTATCTAGAAATCAAGGAACGTTTCGGGGAAGAGAGCTTCCAGACCTGGATGCATGACCCGGAACGGGTAGATATACCGGGCGGCGAGAAATTCGCGGATTTCGCGGACCGCATCGAACTGGCCATGGCCTGGATCGTGGCCTTGCATTCGGATAATGAGACGATATTGATCGTAGCTCATGGTGCATCACTTATGGTATACGGATGCCGTTTAAACAAAGAAGCATTAAGCTGCTACCGGCGCTATGTCCATCGCAATGCAGCATTTAGTATCGTAGAATTCCGGGGTGATAGTATAGTTTTTGAGGTAATCAATGATTTTACCCATCTGGATGGTTTTGAATCATAAATGCCTGTATCTGTAGTGTTATAATAGGCAGTAGGTGTCAAAAGAAAGGAAGATGGCTGGTGAAGCTCTGGGGAGGACGCTTTTCTAAAAAAACTGAAGGACTGGTCGATGATTTCAACGCCTCGATCAGTTTCGATTCCCGTCTGTATCCATATGATATCGAAGGCAGTATTGCCCATGCCTTGATGCTGGCTGAACAGGGTATAATCACCCTGGAAGAAGGCGAGCAGATAGTGCAGGGGTTGCGGGCCATCAAAGAGGAAATAGATCACGGAAATATAGAGTTCTCGGTGGATGCCGAGGACATCAGCATGAATATCGAAGCCCTGCTCACCGAACGTATCGGTGAGACCGGTAAGAAGCTGCACACTGCGCGTAGTCGCAACGATCAGATCGCTGTCGATACTCGCCTTTTTATGCAGGCTGAGGTGGACGAAGTTCGGCAGTTGTTGTTCTCACTTATGGAGACATTAGTCAAGCTGGCTGAGCAGCATGACGAGACTATTATGCCCGGTTATACCCATTTGCAGAAAGCCCAGCCCATCACGCTGGGGCACCATCTGATGGCTTATTTCGAGATGCTGCGCCGAGACTGGGACCGGCTAAATGACTGCAGCCGTCGCATCGACTTTATGCCACTCGGTTCAGGCGCGCTGGCCGGGACTGGCTTTCCTATCGATCGTGACCTGGTCCGTAAGATGTTGGGTTTTGGCCACCTTACCCGCAACAGCCTAGATGCCGTTAGCGACCGTGATTACATATTGGATTTCATGGCTTTTGCATCGATCATGATGATGCATCTGAGTCGGCTCTCGGAAGAGATCATTCTCTGGGCTTCAGATGAGTTCAAGTTTATTGACCTCGACGATGCCTTTAGTACTGGCTCCAGCATCATGCCCCAGAAAAAGAATCCCGATGTAGCCGAGCTGGCACGCGGCAAAACCGGCCGAGTTTATGGCAATCTGGTAGCCCTGCTCACCACCATGAAAGGGTTGCCCTTGGCCTACAACAAGGACATGCAGGAGGACAAAGAAGCCTTATTCGATACCATCGATACCATAAAGAAATGCCTGGCAGTCTACACACCGATGCTGGAAAGCACCCGCTTTGATATAGAGCGGATGCGGGCAGCAGCAGCTTTGGGATTTACCAATGCCACCGATCTAGCCGATTATCTAGTGAACAAAGGCCTGCCCTTCCGCGAAGCCCATGCAGTAGTAGGGCGGATAGTCGCTCATTGTATCGCTGGATCCAAGGCTTTGGAAGATATGACAGTAGAAGAATACCAGACCTTTTCACCAATAATAGACGGTGATGTTTATCAGGACATTGAACTTTCAGCCTGTGTGAACAAGCGCAGCTTGCCCGGTGGACCGGCTCCTTCGACCGTCAATAACGCCATCAAGGAAGCACGAGGGTTCTTAAAGGAGGCGACTCCTGGTGAATAGATCGAAGTTCATGAACCCTGACGGGTCGGTAAATATCGGGCTTTTAGAAGAGTGGGCAGAGAACTACTATCATCAACTATTGTATATGATGAATCCGTTCCTATCCAAGCTCGATCCGGCTGAGACAATTGAGCGCCTAAAGGCCATGAACTTGGGTGATTTGGTTCATGAGGCTTTGGAGGATGAACCGGAGGAAGCACAGTTAATGGCAGGTAAGATCATAACTGACCTACTGCATGAGGAAATATCGTACTTCGAAGCCTATCTGGATAAGTAGTATAAACCTTAAAGGAAATAAATTCCTCCCGCAATCATAAGATGTTATATCCGATATGCTGGGAGGGATTTTTATGTCTCACGAGTACTTCGCAGTGGTTATTATTCCCGTTATCAATGGGCTGGCAGAAGTCATGAAGCGTGCTGGTTTGCCTAATAAGTTTGTGCCGCTACTGGCAGTAGTAATGGGGTTAGCAGCCGGTATATTCCTCCGAGATATGGGAGAACCTATCGCACCGGCAATTATAGAAGGGTTGGTCATGGGTCTGTCGGCTGTTGGTATGTACAGCGGTACCCGCAATGTCCTGAATTGGTCCGGCAATGGCGGCTCCGGCAACGACACCGGGTCTATTTAAATGGCTGGTTCTAACCATTGAACTTTTCTGTTTAACTTGTTAATATGTAATACGTACAATTTAATGCCGATGTGGCTCAGTGGCAGAGCAGCTGATTCGTAATCAGCAGGTCGGCGGTTCAAATCCGCCCATCGGCTCCAGTAAAATAGGGCCTTCCGAGACTTCGGAGGGTTTTTATTTTGGGGTTTGTACCCCAACCGTACCCCAACCGGAAATAAAAATTGCATTTACTGCAATTAAATCATTTTTTGGTGCTTTCATTTTCATCTGGGATCTTGAGAACTGAACTGAGCCTCTCAACAGCTCGTTTTTTAAGCTTCTCTTTGACATGGCCATATGTATTTGCAGTGGTGCTCAGTGAGGCATGGCCCATTAGTTCTTGTATTACGCGCATATCCTCACCAGCTTCTAGAAGCAAAGAAGCATAAGAATGGCGCAGCGAGTGGAATGTAATGTCTTTGTATTCCGGGTTTTCCTTTTCCAGCTTTTGAAGTAGAGATTTGAAATGCTTTGAGAGGTATTGGGGATCTACCATTCTGCCGTCTGGCCATGCAAAGACGAACCCTTCGTCAATATAACCGGTGCGGCATAGTTCCTTTTCTGCATCCTGACGGTTCTTATGATTCTCTAAGATTGCCACAATATCTGAGGTTAGTGGAACAATCCGTTCGCCTTTTTTAGTCTTTGGGAGTTGATAAATAATCTTTGTCTTGCTAGGTGACTCAGGATCGTCATTAATGACTCTGCTAGCAGCTTCTCTGATTTCAATAATACCTTTATCCAAATTCACAAACTGCCAGCGGAGAGCTGCCAGCTCACCTACACGTAGACCCGAACCAAGATCAAATAAGATCGCAGTGTACCATGGATCTTCTTGAATAGACTTAAGTAATTTGAAAGTCTGTTCAGAATCAAGGAAAGCCGCTTCCTTCTTTACTGGCCTCGGAGGAGTAGTTGCTAAGCAGGGGTTGCGGTATATTCTATCTTCTAAAACAGCCTGTTTAAGGGCTCCACTAAGTAGAACATGAAGGTACTCAATACTCCGAGCGGATAATGGCTGGCCTGTCTTCTTTGTTTTCTGTGTTTTCTTAGTGTTATAAAACCGTTGGATGTCAGAAGGTTGAAGATCTTTGAGCGGTATCTTATCGAAGTACGGTCTAATATGTATGCGGATTAATTGTTCGTAACTTCTACTGGTAGTAGGCCTAACATTGGTCTTATATGTTTCAAACCAGTATTGGACCCAAGCTCCAGCTGAAATTTGGCTAAAATCATGCATGACACCTTGATTATGCTGGTGTAACAAAGTCGTCATTTGTTTTTTCAACTCAGTTTTACTTTTGTTGTAAAGGGATTTGCGTCTTAGGGCGCCCGTTTCAGCATCTCGAAGCATTATCCGGGCTTCATAACGCCCATCTTTGCGCTGGCGAATAGTGCCTTCGTTCTGTCCGCGCTTGTTTTTCTTATTTTCTTTATCATTTAATGAGTCTTTAATCCCGTGGTAAAAGGGGTCAAAGAAATGGAAGAACTACGCAATTATTTGCTAGAAAAAGGGCAGATCGACCTATTTGAAAGCATTCTTGCCTTTTTTAATCACCCAACTCAAGCTGGATATGAATTAATTGCGGAACAAGCGAGTGCAGAAGCTATTTGCTTATACTCAGAGAACTTGCTGCCTTTGATTGATTTGTATAAAAGTGATAAACACAGATTCTATCAAACAGTGACTATGGGACAGGCTATCATATGGCAGGAAATACTGAAAACATACAATGCACTAAAGTTACTAGAGACCAAGATTATTGTATGATCTCCTCTTGCAGGCCTATAAATTGTATCACGTTGGTATAGCTCAAAATGATTTAAGATGATATGACCGAACATGCAGGTTGCTTCCCAACGATCCTCATAAGGTTGGGCTGGGAAAGCTAGCACAATTGAGTAACCCTCTTCTGTTTTGGTGCAATATGGGGAGGGCGAATCAACGTTGTCGTTGCAGACTAAAGATATCTTTTCTTGTTTGATTATCTTCTCAATAGGAACCGGGGCTGCCTTTACATCATAGGTATTTATTAATCTTCTAGCGGTAGCTTTGGCCAAGTCCCTTCTTATAGTAATCATATCTATCATCACCTTTCGGAAGATACAATAACGATTCACTAAATATAAGGTAAATCCTGTAACACTAGTTTAACATCTCAAATTATAACCTTTCGGAAGCAAACGTTGAGCTTATCATATTATTGTCTCATGAAGTTTAATGTTTGTGTGAAAATTCAGAAAATAGTATTGACATATTTATGACCAGGGTGTATTTTAAAGATACAACCTGGCTATTGCGCCGGGTTTCATTGTTTTCTTGGGTTCAAAAAAATGTGCAATTCCAATATCAATATGGTTTAACAGTATGTGGAATAACTTATAGCATGTGTTGGATGGCGATGAATGCTTTCTTATACCTTAAATATATATGGAGGCGTAAAAAGCCAGTTGCCGAAGAAGACTAAGAATCCAATACAAAATAATAATTCAAAAGATATTGACAACATAGGCTAATGGTATTACTATTAAATCAAATATAAGACTAGGCTTCGCTAATCGCGAGGCCTTCTATGTTTATAACAATTGAAAAAAATGCTCACTATTTTTTATCATAAATTAATGGATTAAGAACAGGAATAAATCCAGATCAAAATAGATAAAGGAACCAAGAGGCGCTTGCCCAACCAAAGGGCAGGGGCCTTTTGTCATATATTAAAGGTTGAAAAGTTTGAAGGGAGGTTATGTATTATGCCATTTACTATCATTATTGCTATCATCGCTCGAAAACAGAGCACCATTTATGTTAATGTAAACATCTTCAAACGCCCAACTGAGTGGGTACAAAAGGCATTAACAGAATATGGTTGTGTACCTACTGCAGCATATGTGTATACGTGACGAATACTACCCAAATGTATTCAGAACGGTATTAAGTGCCCCGGCAAATTAAGATGGGAGAGGGGACATGCCGTGTATTGTTGCTGATATCCTACTCGACGTTAGTAACTGGGAAGTCGTTTCCCATAAAGAATTACGTGAAAAGCATGGATTGAACCGCCGTACACATTTTTGGGCTGGTCTTGGAAAAGAGGATAGGTTATACACATTGTATCTACTTCAAGAAACTGCTAGGGCTCAAGAAATCGGCAAGATCAAATATGAGATAAAAAATAACGCGGCTGCTACTTCACTAAACCGAGCAATTGTTTTTGTGCCGAATCGAAGAACTATGGATATCTTTGGCGTCGAGAGTCTTGGCTTGAAAGAACTTCTCTTACTGCCAGTGAATGCTGCCGCAATACTGAACACCTATAATGAGCCCCCAGTTCAGAATCAAATAAAGTCGATAATCGGACCCGCAAACCAGTGCAAATATATGTTTGCCCACTATGAAGACGACGAGTATTACTATACCGATTTGACTTTAAACGATCTGGTAAAAAGATACCACCTTGAGGCTTACTTTGGGTCATTGCATAAGCCAAAGAAAGTAAAAATAATTTGTCTGCCCGGAAATGTTCCGTTTTATAAAATGGAATACCCCGAAGCAGACATAGTATCAGTGCCGCTTGACTTGTTTTTGGCACCCCACGAGGCAGGTGATGTTTCAGTTTGACATATAGAAGGTTAAGTAATAGGTAAACGGAGATATCTCTAAATCCAGCTCACATATTTAAGATCATAATTCTTTTAACCAGACCGTCCCGTAACTTGAACCCACAACAGTGCCTAGCTACAATCCTGTTCCACCCTATGGTAATTTGATACCTGCATTTTGGCATCCTTGCTTTGTTTAGGGACGCGTGTCTTATGCTGGGCATATTTAAGAAAGGAGATTTTCATTATGGACCACGATCAACTGTGGCGTATCATTATTACTTACATAGTGGCAAGAATCCTGCGTTGGCTCGAACAAAACGGTGGGGGAGGGTGACCCTTACATTTTGCCAAGGTCATATCACGTTTAGGAATTATTGATGTATATATAATTTTTGAAAGAGGTGCATTGGCGATGACAAACATCAGAAAAGATTTAATAGATGAGTATGCTTTGGTAGATTGGTCTAAGGCCCCGGCGATGCTCAGGATCGATGAAGCTGCAAAACTTCTTGGCATAGGCAAGAAACAATTATATCAAAAAGCACAATGTAAGGGATTTCCGGTTGTTATTTTCGGGCGTCGTAAAGTCATTCCAAGAGATGCTCTAATGGAATGGATTTATGCACAGGCTTTTAGTTTCTAGATCTGTAAGACAGGCGTCTCAACAAATTGTAGAGGCGCCTGTCTCGAAAACTATATCAAAAAAAGCAGATGGTACCGTTAACATTTCTTGCAAATTCGATTAACCGCTTGGTATTCGCTATTGCTGTAGTCTGCCACAAAAATTTAACAGTAATGATCACAAAGATTACTTTTGCTTGGCCTCGAGTCTTTTGAAAGCCTTAGCAACTATAGAATCCGTAATATATTTTGGATTATAGGTTTTTATCTTTGATATTACTTCCTTTGCGCTATTTACTGGCAGGCCTCCGGATTCTGCCAAAATGCAAATTAGTTCAATCCCCCAAATTAATGGAATCCCTTCCTCCTCGCATTTTTGTCGTAAAGGCTTGTCATTTGTAACACAGGTCCACCCATTTTGTTTGGCCATAATTAAGCATATTTTATCCTCAAAAGATAACGGACTCCGATCTTCTCCTGCAGCCAACGCGACCTGATCTAATTCTGGTTCAATAATCTTTATACCCCATTCGACGAATCGATCTTCGTTAACATCAGTCACCTCATCAACGATGGGCGTAGGTAAATATATCTGACCTACATAGTTACATATCAAACTTAGTAATGAAATGTCTGTAACACAGAAATCGATCAGAACATTAGCATCGAGTATTAATAGAGAACTCACATTTTTCTGCACTTGCCTATACCCATGAAGAGACTAATTCTCTCATTGACCCAAGATTCATTCCTAAAATCTCCGCCCCTCGACTCATTGTAATTTTGTCTTTTTCGATTGCTTGCCTTACCAGCCTAGCTAAGCGATCTTCAACAAAGTAGGACGGTAAAAGCGAATTAGGTTCCTTTGAGCGCAGAGCTTCAGGTGAGTGTTGAAATTTATCTTTAGTTAAACCCTCTGGTTCGTCTTTAAACCCAAGGCTTTTGCCAGTTTTCGCTTTTTGGGCAGCATAAAACTTGCTCCATACCTCATTCCCATATTGCTCAGAAAGTCTATACAACACAGTCTTATAACTTACCTGGAATATGCCCTTAACTTTGTATACTCTATTGACCAAAGGTAAGCCATAAGTCCCTTTCCACTCCGAATTAAAAGATTCTTCGGGCATAAGGAAATATGAAGCGAAGATATCAGCTTCCTTTTCTTCATCCATATTCTCAGTGCTCTCAACAATATTGTAAGAATCTAAATGTAAGAGTAGATGCCCTAATTCATGAGCAGCACTAAAAATCCATCGTTCAACCGAAATACGTTCCCAAACATTTACGATAATTGCTGGCCCCCCCTCAACTTGGGCTACTGACAAGCCAAAGAAATCATCAGAGGCCAATACTAGTGGATATACTTTTATCCCAGCAGATTCAAGTAAACCGGCAATATCTCGAATAGGGTCTTTGTATGATAAGCCCAATTTATGCCTAGCTTCTTTAGCGGCAAATCTAGATCGATCTTCACCGGCGGGGATAGAGGATAACTTATCGGCAAGTTCTTGAAGCCCATAATCCTTACTATCATTCAACAGTTCCTCTAAATAACGGAAATGATCTAGCCACCGCGCTACCTGAATTAAGATGCTTTCTCTGCTGTTCATTTTCTTCAAGGCTCTAAATCTTACTTTTTCCATAGTTCGGACAGACACGAAAAGATCTTGTAGCTTGAATCCAGCTCCTGCTGCAATGTTCTGTAAAGTCGAGACTTTTGGAATTGATTTACCACTTTCAATACTACGGTAAGCTACCCTAGAAATCCCCGCCATATTGGCTATTTCCTCCTGAGTATACCCCTTTGATTCCCGTAGCCGCCTTAGATTCAGCGCAATAATATTTTGATCCATATTCACCAACTCTTTAATGTTTTTATTTTATTATATCATAATTTCAGGATTTGAATACATGATAAGCATACTTGCCACAATAAATATTCTTGTATATAATGGTAAGTGAGGGATTCTAAATGCATTGTGAAAGGGGTGATGTGATATGAAAGGAGTAAAAAAGTAAGAAGAACATCCTGCCCGATGCTCTTCTTACGATGTCAATTATGCAAATGAAAGTTGACAGAAGGTCCAAGGACCTACTATCTCGCCATGTCCATAGGAATTATCTTTGAGGCTTTCCCTAGACAGGCTTGTTTAGATACTTCGCTTCATTATAAATAATTCCTTCTGGATTTGTGCCTGGCAAAGAAAATTTTATGTTAATTGGGGATTAGGTTACCGCTATCGAAAAATACGTTATTAGGGGTGAATAGCTTTATGGAAAAGGTCTTAGTTGAAATCGAAGAATATGTAAAGAATGCTCGGGAAATCCCGAAAGAAGATGTGATATATAAATTTAAAGTTGGTTCCAAGACATGCGAAAGCGAATTTGCCGTTATCAACGGCCGTGAAATTCTTACCAAGGCAAACCTATTGCCGCCGGAGATGTATCAATTAAATCAACATCTACGCGGCGGAAATGTTGTGCCGGTTGAACTGGATCAGCAGGTTGATCTTTCTGAGCATGGAATTGAAAGATTCTCATACCTCCGGAAAGATTCGACAGAAGGTTAGTCTTATGAGAAGGGATTTTGAAATATTCACAGATGATGCTAGTTTCCTTGATGCACGGAAATACATATGGGAAACTATTAAAGACAGTACCAATAATAATAACTGTTGGGTTTTGATTCACGATTATCCAATCCCAATCGGTTATAATGTGAATTCAGCGACAGCAGCCATTCTTTTATCTCCTGCTAATTACTTGCATTCGGGTATTGATATGGTGTACTTCAATCCGCATCTGTCTAGGAGCGACGGCGTAATGATTAAGCAGATAGATGGTAGAATGGTTATCGAAGGTTCCAGTTATCAGCAATGGTCTCGGCACAGACAAGGTGATCCGTGGACGGTAGGTAATGACTCTCTTATTACTCACCTTTCGCTGGTCGACTACTGGTTAGCACGAGAATTTCAATCACAGGAACTTCGCTCATGATCCGTTACAAATTACGAATGACGGGCCGCCAATATGCGGCCCTGTCTCAACATTTGCTTGCCAATGATGGTTGTGAATCTGTCGCTTTGGCTCTGTGCGGAGTTGGTGAAAGAAACGAAAATGGAATAATTGAACGTGTAGTAATGATTCGCGAAGTTATTCCAGTGCCGATTGATCAATGCATGGTACGTACCGCCGATTGTGTTAAGTGGTCAACCGAAATATTAAACGGTTTATTATCGAGAATAGACAAAGAAAATGCCATCCTCTTAAAACTTCATAGCCATCGTTCAGAAACTGATGCCTTTTCAGAAACTGATGATATTTCTGACAATGAATTGGTTGACTCGGTGTCGGGGTATTTGCAGAGAGATTTTTGTTGTATAAGTGCCATCATGACAGAGAGTCGCCGCATAAAAGCACGAGTGCTTCAGGTGGATGGTAAGGCAATACCGGTAGAATCCGTCCTCATCGTCGGTGATGATATTCATTTTTGGCTTTACCAAGACATGAATGGGAATCAGGGTTTGGGCCAATTATCCAAACGAACAACGCAGACATTGGGTAGACATACGACACAAATCCTTTCTAGGCTAAGAATCGGCATAGTTGGCACTTCTGGAACCGGAAGTCCCACGGTTGAAATGTTAAACCGGTTAGGAGTAGGATATCTTGTTTTAGTGGATGGAGACATTATTAATCATCTTAATGTCGGGCGAATCTATAACTCAACTGTATGGGATGCAGATGAAGGTAGATACAAAGTTCACATTCTAAAACAAAAAATGCAACAAAACGGACTTCCCACAATTGTTGAGGCTTTTCCCAAAGACCTTTATCATGCGTCTGTTATCCGGGCCCTAGCACAATGTGATATTATTTTTGGATGCATGGATTCTGTTGATGGTAGGCATCTATTAAATAGGCTTTGTGTTTATTATTCAATACCATATTTCGATATTGGCATTGGCCTTGATGCAGATGGGCAAGGAGGGGTAGAACTCGTAAGTGGTACTGTTCACTATATCCAAGCTGACGGCTCATCACTTATGAGTCGGGGAGTATACAATCCGGAAATGCTCCTTGCTAGTATTACTCAAAGACAAAACCCCGAGTTTTATGAAGATCAGCGACAACGGGGATATTTACGTGGTTCTAATGAGGACCGTCCGGCTGTGATTAGTGTAAATACCATGATGGCAAGTATCGCTGTGAACGATTTTCTATCTAGAATACATCCTATTCGATACAGCGACAACAAGGACGTTGCCCAGATTAGTTTAAACTGGAGTGGCATGTATATTCAAACTTTTTCAGCTAATGATTTCTCGACTGATCGATTATTTTTCAGAGACGTTGGTCGAGGCGATGTGCATCCATTGTTGCTTGAATACAATTTAGAAGGAGATTGAAAATGCTTCAACGACTTCATCAACTGTGGCAAGAAGTACTTGGGCTTTTCTTCGTTAAGTACAGGCGCTTCCGCTTTGTATCGTGCGAGGATATCCCTGATAAGTTAGAAGAGCGTGCGCTTTGACTAACTTATAAAAAGTTGTAGGTTTAAGATTTAATTCATGCATTGCCAGTCTTGCAGTAATATTGCCTTCTTTCCACTTATAATAGACCTTCTCAAAATCACTTGGAAATTCAGCTTTGGGCCTGCCGAGATGTTTACCTTGAGCCTTGGCTATAGCAATTCCTTCAGCTTGTCGTTGTTTAATGTTCTCCCTCTCTTGTTGTGCCACATAAGCCAATACTTGAAGGATTAAATCACTAATAAACGTTCCTAAAAGGTCTTTATGAAGCGTAGTATCAAGAAGTGACATATCCAATACTCTGATATCAGCTTTGGTATCCTGGGTAATCTCCTGCCATTCATTGATTATTTCTCTGTAGTTTCGGCCTAGTCTATCAATAGACTTAATGATTAACAGATCGCCTTCACGCAAAGCATTCTTGAGAATTTGGTATTGTGGGCGATTAAAATCTTTGCCGCTTTGCTTATCTAGAAGGATGTACCTTTCATCTACTCCTGCATCTACCATTGCTTGGATTTGCCTAGCCTCATTCTGGTCTTTATCACTAATCCTGCAGTAGCCGTAAGTTCTATTCTGCATTTCGAACACCCCCTAAGATGCTATACTCTTATTATATCGATGGTGTTCGTAAAAGTATATATAATTTACGAATATGTACGCTTATTATTTATGGCCTTTACGGTCGCGAATAAGTGTAATTATAGTGGGCATTTGGGATGTTCGCAAAGGTGTACCTTTATGGTCGTTGTAAGATCTAGTATGTAAAATGAGGATTTATCAAGATAGGGTTAAGGCTACCGAACCGTATTATATCTGGTCCGGATCGCAAGATATGAACTCGGACATCAACGCTACTAGGATTTATTTGTCAGCCATAAAGTAGCCGGTTGCAATTGAATTAATCAAAGTCCATAGAAAACAAAAGCCGCACCTTGATTAGGTGCGGCGGTGTTGATAATCTTAAATCTATTGATGTTGGGGTAAGAAATCAATTCTAACTCTGGCATCAAGAACCTCCGCAATTCGGGTTAGGGTTTGCAGGGTGATATTTTGATTACCCTTTTCAATTCTTGCGATTGTTGATTGTTTAGTGCCCAGCGCTTTCGCCAATTGTTCTTGTGTCCATCCTTTTTCAATGCGTAAAGCTATGATCTGCCGCGTTATTTGATACTCGGGTTCGCTCTCGGCCCATTCTTTAGCGAATTGCGGGTCTTTAATCAAGTTTTTCTTAATATAGTTTTTCAAATCACTCATTGGTGTTACCTCCAAATAGAAGCCTATGTATTTGATAAATAGGCTTTAAGTCGTTGTTCCGCTAGTTTCAATTCAGCGTCAGGAAGCTTACGTGTTTTCTTAATAAATCCACTTAACAGTAACAGTATTTTACCGGCAACAACTGAGAAGAGGATGCGATATTGATTACCCTGAAACACGGTTCTTAGTTCCCATATATTTCGACCAATGTTGCTAACTAAGGGAAAACCGAGATCAGGACCAAACTCCTCTAACAAAAGAAGATTTCTCAGTATTTTAGCCCGAGCCTTAGCGTTTTGAGCATCTAAGAACTCACTAACCGGCTCGTTACGGCCTTCTTGGTAAAATGTTAATTCCCATGCCATGGTTATATTATATCATATATGCTATATTGTCTCCAGATGTACCAATTTGATTCGAGTTCTTGCTGCTCGCGTCACCAATTCGCACTAGTAGGGAAGCAAAGGAGCCGTTTTTGTATTTTGGCAGGCCGGACAGGATTCGAACCTGCATTAGGCAGTTTAGAAGACTGCTGCCTCGATCCATTAGGCTACCGACCTGTATTTTATCTGGTCCGGGTGGCAAGATTTGAACTCGCAGTCTCGTGGTCCCAGGCCACGCGGGATACCAAGTTACCCTACACCCGGAGGAATTATGGTGTCGGAGGCGAGAGTCGAACTCGCAAAACTGCGGGTTTGAGCCGCATATGTATGCCTGATTCCATCACTCCGACATGGTAATGGTGGAGAGATTCGAACTCTCATGGCTATGGCCCCTGGTTTTTAAGACCAGGACGTATACCCGTTCCGTCACACCAGCATAATTATGGAGCCGGTGAGAGGACTTGAACCCCTAATCTACTGATTACAAGTCAGCCGCTTTTTCCATTGAGCTACACCGGCTAAAATATGGTGCGGGAGGGAGGACTTGAACCTCCGATCTACCGGTTCAAAGCCGGTCGCGTTAACCAATTACGCTACTCCCGTATTTATCATTGGCACGGGGCGAAGGGGTCGAACCTCCAGTCTCCTGGGTCAGAACCAGGCATGTTGCCAATTACACCAGCCCCGTATTTTTGGTGCCCCCAGATGGACTCGAACCATCAACTAACCGGTTATGGGCCGGTAACTCTAACCATTGAGTTATGGGAGCATTTTGGGGTGACTGACGAGACTTGAACTCGTAAAGACCGGGGTCACAGTCCGGCGCGTATACCATTTCCGCCACAGCCACCGCGTTATTATCTTATCTCAGGGGGAAGATCCTCAAGAGATTGTTATCTGGCTCCCCGAGCAGGGCTCGATCCTGCGACCCTCCGGTTAACAGCCGGGCGCTACCACCAAACTGAGCTATCGGGGAATAATGGTGCCTCCGACAGGGATCGAACCTGTGACCCTTCGATTATCGGTCGAATGCTCTACCAAAACTGAGCTACAGAGGCATTAATGGTGTCCCTGAGAGGACTCGAACCTCCAACTTACCGGTTAAAAGCCGGTTACTCTGGCCATTGAGTTACAGAGACATATTGGTGCTCCCGGATGGACTTGAACCATCAGCCTCGCGGTTAAGAGCCGCTTGCTCTGCCATTGAGCCACGGAAGCAAAACTATCATGGTGCTGCGGGTTGGAATCGAACCAACTACGCCACGGGCTTCAACCGAGCGCTCTACCGGTGAGCTACCACAGCATTATTTGGTGGACCTGACAGGACTCGAACCTGCAACCTTCTGCTTGCAAAGCAGTCGTTCTCGCCATTAGAACTACAGGCCCACATGGTGCTCCCTGGTGGAATCGAACCACCGGTCTTATGCTTGTAAGGCATCTGCTCTTCTCACTGAGCTAAGGGAGCCGGATAAATAAGAAGGGGTTGTGACTTTAATTCACAACCCCTGGATTGGTCGTATTTTCGGTCACTTTAAGTATTCATGATCGTCTGTTTTGGGCATGTTGAGTTAATACGATAAACGGTTTTATCGCTGTATTTCTGAATATTGTGTTCGTAATGCCCAAAGTTTTCACTGATTAATCTCCTATTCTTGTTTAGTATTAAAACTGGCGGAGACGGAAGGACTCGAACCTTCAAACGCTGTTAACGTCACTGGGTTTCAAAGCCAGGCCCCGCCCCACTGGGGTCAACGTCTCCTTGATTAATGGAGGAAGAGGAGGGATTCGAACCCACGGAACCTCACGGCCCTCCGGTTTTCGAAACCGGCGCATTAATCCTCTCTGCCAATCTTCCTCAATGTTAAGTTCTGGCGGAGAGAGTGGGGGTCGAACCCACGCAGGCTGCTGCTAGCAACCCCTGGTGCCTTTCCAAGACACTCCCTTAGCCTCTTGGGTATCTCTCCAAAAACATGGCGGAGGATGTAGGATTTGAACCTACGCAGGCGTTACCACCCCTAGCGGTTTAGCAAACCGCCCTCTTCAGCCACTTGAGTAATCCTCCGTATATTTGGTACGGACGAGAGGGGTCGAACCTCCAAAACTACGGGTCTAAGCCGCATACGTATGCCAGTTCCGTCACGTCCGCACGTTTTCAATTTTGGTTGCGGGCCCAGGAGTTGAACCAGGTTAATCCGAGTTATGAGCCCGGCGAAGATGCCGACCTTCCGCCCGCAATGGCGACCCCGACCGGATTTGAACCGGCGATCTCTGGCGTGACAAGCCAGCATTCTAGCCCCTGAACTACGGAGTCATATTTATGGAGGCGTGGACGGGGTTTGAACCCGCGCGGGCGCTATGCCCATCAGCTTGAAAGGCTGACCTCTGTACCATTCGAGTACCACGCCATGCTGTTATATATGGTGCCACCGGAGGGAATCGCACCCACTCGGGTCAATTGACGACGGATTTACAGTCCGCCCCGTCTGCTTTAACGGTCTACGATGGCATATTCATTTGGAGAACGGGGTGGGATTCGACCCCACGAGTCCATGGTTTTGCAGACCAGGCCATTAGGCCTCTCTGGCACCCGTTCATATATTTTGGAGCGAGCAGTCAGACTCGAACTGACATCTCTGGCTTGGAAGGCCAGGGCACACCCTTTATACCATACCCGCTTAATTATCATGGCACCGGTGGAGAGATTCGAACTCCCAAAACCTACTGGTTCGTAGCCAGCCGCTCTCTCCAGTTGAGCTACACCGGCATTATTGGCACGGGTGGAAGGAGTTGAACCCTCACAAGCCTTATAGGGGCCTTCGGATTTGGAGTCCGCTGCTCTGCCAGTTGGAGCTACACCCGTGCATTCGTATATAAAAATAAAACCGAGTGCGATGTACACACTCGGTTCGAAAAATCTTCTACTTCGGTTGTTAATCACACGTTACGTTATTCGCTTCCCCCTGTTTGATCCCAGCATTGTATATTGTTTCGGATCGAATTGGGCGCAGTCTATCGAGCCAGAGAACAGACGCTCTGACCAGCGAATACTGAGACTATTTTGTTGGCTATTCAATAAGTGCCTCAACGCTGCACCCTCCTCTTGTATACAATATACATTAGCATAATAAAACCAAAACAATACAATGTCAACCACTTTTTAGATATTTGTCCTATATTATCATTTTCAATTCAGTTCGGAAAGTCTGTAGAACTGTAGGTGATCGGTTCACCATAAATGCGTCCAGAATTCTGGCTCGTATGGCTTAAAATCAATGGCTTTATAGACGAAGGCATTATCTTTGTATTGATATGTAATGGTAAATGTACCGACATAATTGTCTGTATAATGGGTGCTGGCTTCTATCTTACAAATAATCTCGCCGTTTTTATTAACAGCGAACTCATTCACTTCACTTGTAAACTGTTTATCAATATCCATAATTGCACCAGGAGGACAATATTTCTTCATCGGGTAACGCATTGTGTGGTTGTTGATATGAACCGTAATGTGCTTTTTGCTTAGAGAATTGGAACTGTGCCCAGCCCAAAGCTTGAAAGGGTCGTCAATAGGGATCTCCTTACCTGAGTCAGGATTCATAATGTGCGCCACATATAATGAACAGCCTGTTCCAGAACCTACAGGGACAAACACAGCAACCTCGGGTTTTTTATCCTGATCCCAATCATTAACAGCCAGTTCGGGCATCACACCTCTGGGCAGCCGCGGAATATCAAAATATACTGAGCATGAAGTAGACTTGCTTGTTAGTTTAACCCCTTGATAATAATATTTAAGTGAATCAGCAGTTAATTTAAATCCATCGTCTTTTGAACTTGCTAGAATGTTAGTTTCTGTGGCTAGGGTAGCTGGGTCAAGCCAATATGAAACCCTGCTATCATCCTTTCCCTGTGGCGGAGGATATAGGACAACCGCCAAAGGCGGCGTATGGGCAGAAGTATACCCTTCTTGCCAAATCTCGGGCATTTTATTAGGATCAGTACTGGTCTTCCACGGAAGCTTACGTAAACGGCCATGTCCCTCAAGGATTAAATCGGTGTAGTAGTTGTTCTCAAGATTGGTTGCATATAACGATACGCCTTCATATTGGGCTAAAAGTTTTTTAAAGGAGGAATTTGCAGGCCCTTCAACTTGTTTTTGTGAGTGAGAATCTGAACAGCCTCCGATGAGAAGAACAAGGATAGATAAAAGCAAGAAGCCGGTAAGATTGAGCTTTCGCATGGCGCCTCCAATATCTAACAACGATTCCACTTGTCATCTTCCATGATTCTATCAATGATATGATTATCTGCCCAAACAGCTGTTACCTCCAGCCCTTCACAGTCAGCTTTGGTTGATGGCTTTATTTCCCCGCGATAATATACAGAGTACTCACCTGATATAGCATCTACAATACATGAAGGTGGCGGCCACTCCTCATCTTCATTGAGAAATGGGCGGTGATCAACTTTTGGCCAATTCCCCGACTTGAGTACATAATCGTAAACTCCAACCATGAACTGGTATTCCTCGCAGTTAGGTAGGTCTTCCACTGATCCTCCGAGGTGCTTGTAGATTGCAATGGTTGCATCCCGAAAAATTCTTCCAAATGCCCATTGCCCATTTGGAAGTGGAATAGCATATACATCTCCAATCTTCTTTCGCTTTCCGAGTTTTCTAGTCATGTTAAAGATAACACCTCAATGCTTCTTCTTATCCTTGGAATGTTTTCTCTACAAGGATAGAAATTCCTACTAGGAAAGGAGATCGTAGTCCTTAATCTGTCATTCCTGGAACCCAATTCGTATCAATCCCGTCCAATAAATGGGTAAATCACTTATCGCATTTTGGAGTTTAGATAAATCTCTAAGTGTATATGCAGCATGAATGGCCCGCAATTGGGCCTTTTTTATTTGTTTAGATGGACTTCTGGATGGGAGAACAATTATGAGAAATATTGTTGAAGATGAAAGATATCAAAAAGAACGAAAAGAAATGGAGAGCTACTTTACTCCAAAATATTTGGTCCCGAATGATACCGAGACCATTGAATCTCCTTATGGTCGCTACTCGCTGACTATTGAGTATTATAAACGTGATTTAGATGACCATTATAATAAGTATTCTAAAGGCATAATCAGAGATGGAGACAGGGAGTTAGCAGTAATTAAAAGAAACTATCTGCATTTCCCATATTGTTGGATTCAAACCGCTGATAAACAGGATTACTTAATTTGTGGAGAGGATTATCAGGGACTTTCAATTGTTAATTTGAAAACTGGTGAAGTACTCCACTATGTACCCGAAGCTGCCTATGAAGGTAGAGGTTTTTGTTGGGTTGTGATACACCATTTAAATGGCAACGATATAATCGCAGTCGAAGGATGTTATTGGGGAAGTGAATACGAAATAGTGTTCTTTGACATCTCAGAAATTATGAAGCTCCCAAATAGAGAGATCTGTAGGGTGTCAGGTCATGGAGATGTAGTTGGTTGGGTGAATCCAAGAGAATTCGCCTACTATGATGAAGATAAAAACTATAAAACTGTGAAGCTAGACGATTGAGGATAATGCATGGCTAAACTAGATGATTTCAATAACATAAACATCCCGGTGCGGTTTTTCCGGAACCCAGACGTCAAATTTGAGAACAATGCTCTGGATGAACTCAAGAGTTTGCTCAATATATCTAGTACAATTGAGCACTTAAAAGAGTCAGATAAGGGTTTCTTTTCAAATATTGATGCTTGTGTTGAGGAGGTGGCCATTACCCCCGATTTTCATAAAGGAGCAGGAATTCCTATTGGGACTGTTATGCTGACCCAGGGATTGATTATACCGCAAGCCATCGGAAACGATGTTAATTGTGGGATGAGACTCTATGTAACTGACCTTAATGAAGAAGCGATAAGATCAGTACTGCCGTATTTGGAGAATACAATTCGCCACGTCTTCTTTGAAGGTGGACAGAACATTCCAATGACTCGTATTCAGAGAGAAGCACTTTTAAAAGAAGGTCTTTTAGGGCTTCTTGAGACATCAAATATAGGCCAGAAAAAAGGCTTATGGCAATATTACCAGCGTGAGCAGCAGGAGTCCGAGATTGAGAATGTAAGCAGTATGGGGTCAATGATTGCTGATTCAGTGATTGGTCTGGACGATTTCTTAGGGATTAACGAGCTCTCGTACGATGGGCAGATTGGTTCAATTGGAGGCGGAAATCACTTTGTTGAAGTCCAGACTGTCTCAAAGATATTGGATAGCCAGGTTGCTAATGCCTGGGGCTTGAAGAAAGATCAGATAGTGATAATGATTCACACTGGTTCGGTAATGATAGGACACCACAGTGGTTCATATTTTAAGGATATTGTTAAGAGTATCTACCCTAAGAATCTTAAACATCCCGATAATGGTATATACATATTGCCGGATTCTGAGCAGTTCATTAATCAGTGGGATATGTTTTGGAACCTGCTGTCAAACGCTGCTAACTTTGCGTTTGGTAACCGCCTATTCCTTGGTCTAATGCTTAAAAGGGCATTAGTTGAGACTATTGGGGAGTTTGATTGCAGGTTACTATATGATTCCCCCCATAACCTGGTTTGGAAAGAGAATATAGATGGCAAGAGCTATTATCTGCACCGGAAGGGTGCCTGCCCGGCTAGGAGCATGAGCCAAATGACAGGAACCAAGTTCGAGTATTATGGGGAACCTGTATTCCTGCCTGGGTCGATGGGATCATCCAGTTTTGTACTCGCAGGTCTTGGTAATAGGCAGAGCCTTTTTAGTGCTAGTCATGGTGCCGGGAACCTATCTTGTTGAGATGGATAAATTTTAGCAAGAGCAGAGACTGTCTTGGGTATGAAGCAACAATTAAACACTATGAAAAGATGCTACAAACTTGCCATCCTACCAATGTTGGACATGTTGAACAACTACTAGCTAACGCTAAAAACCATTCAGGGGCAACACTTCTAGATATAATAATCGAAATAATCGTGGATACGGACAATTCCGGGCATGACTGCAAGTTGATAACTGATGAGTAAAGGCATTTAACGTCCCATAAGTAAAGGTTGATGTCAAGATCAACCTTACAACATCATCATCTCCATTTTGTGTCTTGCCTTCTCCTGGTCCGGATTAGTGTAAAGCAAATTGGTATGGATGTTGCTGTGACCGGCCTGGTTGGCTACTTCATGGATGCTGAAGACCTTTTCAATGGCGTTGGTGCAGAAGAAGTGGTGCAACTGGTGGGGAGCTTTACAACAAATGAAACATCGAGCTGGCCTGACGGGTCGCATTTAGCGCCTTTTCAAATTCTCTTTCTGTTATGGCTCTGCATATCTCTGGTAAGATTGAATAAAGGGGAGAGGGGGATGCCCAATGGCAAAAAGTGATAATATGCTGGCGATCCTACGGATGCTTAATTCAGGATCAAAAATAACTGCGAAGCAAATAGCTGAAAAATTAGAGATAAATATACGGACCGTTTATCGTTATATTGATTCGCTGTGCGCAAGCGGTGTACCGATTATATCAGATACAGGACAGAACGGCGGATATAGTTTACTGAACAACTTTATTCATGCGCCTTTATTTTTTGATATTGAAGAACAAAAAGCATTGCTTCATGCAGCCGTATTTGCCAACGAAGCAGGATACCCTTTCAGTGAGGCGCTAAACAATGCGACACAAAAACTGAAAATGTATTCTAACCGGGAACAGGAAAGTATCCTCAAACGCCACTTAGCCGGTTTCGAAGTGATAAACCTTGATATTGCCCCGTCTGTTAAGTTGACATTGGAAGAACTTGAGCGAGCTATAGCCAACGAATGTTCTGTAGAAATTGAATACCGTACACGCCATGAAGAAAAACCCCAGTCAAGATTGATTGACCCTTATGGAATGTTCTTTTGGAACAATAAATGGTATACAGTTGGATTTTGCCATCTTCGAAATGATATAAGAAGCTTTCGAGCCGAACGGATTATTCGGATACAACGGACGCAAATGACGTTTAAAAGGCCGGAAGCCTTTTCTGCCAGGAAATATTTTATGCAAAATCTTTTACCGGATTCTAAAAGTGAAGCTGGTGTGGTGTCATTAATTATTAGTGGCCGATCAGAAGCTCTGGACGATTTGTGCGTTCATTGGTTCTTAGGACATTATTTGAAAGAACGTTCATCTAATCAAGCAGTTTTTTTGCTTGACGAAAGAGCACTTCATGCATATGTACCTTCTTTTCTTCTATCTTATGGAGAGGCTTTTCAAGTGATAGAACCGCAGAGTTTAAAGAAAAAGCTTGTTTCTGTTGCATCGAGATTACTGGAATATTATCAATTATGATAGCTTCACTGACAGTAGTTGTCAGTGAAGCTGTTTTATTATGAAGATATACATCGTTCGTTATCACGGATTGATGTCCGATTATTGTTTATAAAATTATAGAATGGGAGGACATGCCTATGAATAGCGTCGTATATCTTTATGTGTTTGATACATTGGCAGATTGGGAAGTAGGTTATTTAACTGCTGAACTGAACTCCGGAAGATACTTTAAGAAAGGATTAACCCCATCAAAAATTGTTACGGTGGGAACTAATAAGGCTCCTGTTATTACAATGGGGGGCTTAAAAATATTGCCGGATATTGAGCTTGATGCGTGTCACATCGAAAAAGCAGATGCCTTGATTTTACCTGGCGGAGATACATGGACGGAGACAATTCATGAACCTATATTATCCAAGGCGGAGCAGTGTTTAAAGGAAGGTATTATTGTAGCTGCTATTTGTGGTGCTACAATAGGCCTTGCTCGGAAAGGATTGCTAGATTCAAACTGGCATACCAGCAATAACTTGGAATATCTTAAAATGATCTGCCCGAATTATGCGGGAGAAGAGTACTACAAGCAGGAGCCCGCCATAACTGATGAAAAACTGATAACTGCTTCCGGAATCGCTCCATTGGAATTTTCCGCAAATGTGCTGAGAGCTTTGGACGTGTTTTCTACACAGACATTAGATGCCTGGTATCATCTCTTTAAAACTCATGAATCCAAATATTATTTCGAGTTAATGGATTCAATCCAATAAAGAAGGTGAAGGTAGAACACCGGCTTTACACTCATTAGTGAAAGCAATTGCCGTAGGTTGTATAAGGGCAATAGGATTTGTAATTATGATAATCGAGTGGCAATAGGTATCGATTTTAAAGCCGACCCCCTGGGGATCGGCTTAATCCTTTCTTGAAGCCTATCAGTTGTGTTGCATAGCTATGTAATTGATTCTCTATAAATTGTGTTGCATTCAATGGTTGATTTATTACTATTTCATGGGCTTAACGCAACATAATTTACATTGAGTTGCAGTAGAACTTTTTGATTAGTTAAGCTGGTAGACTTCCTTTATTTAAAAGTCTTAAAAGCATCCTTTCTAAAGTTTTATTTAGGGCCTATGAACAAGATCTAAAGCCCTTCCTCGGAAAAGCTTTTTTCCCATAGGGATACACTGTCGTTTCTAAAGAAATCTTGATAATTTACTTAGTTTGAGATGAATCGGCATCAATGAACATATATAGCATTAATTCGACATATAAACTTATTTTACACCCCTTACAACAAATGCAAGATAATGTCATGATGGAGAAAGATTTCACTATCATATTATGGGAATATATGTCATTTATTAAGTGTAAATAGGGGTGTTGGGAAAATGGGTTTTGGTAAACGGTTAACAAATCTATTAGCGATTATTTTGGCAGTGCTTCTTTTAGCCAATATTCCGGTAATAGCTAAGACGTACACTTATGATAGTCAGCACAGAATAAAGACTGTAACCTATGACAATGGAATGACGATTGAGTATACATACGATGCTGCCGGTAACATAATTAGCGTCAAACAGACCGGCGGAGTTAACATACCGGTAAGCGGGATTACACTCGACAAGCATGAGCTGGCATTTACTACCGGCGATCCTGCGATAACCCTCAAGCCAACCATCTCTCCCACTAATGCAACAAACAAGAGCGTTTATTGGAACTCAAGTAATGATCAAGTTGCATCAGTAAGTAACGGACTTGTAACACCGCTGGCTAAAGGAACATCTATTATTACAGTTACAACCACAGATGGCGGCTTCCAGGATAGGTGTACGATAACTGTATCTGACCCGCACATTCCGGTGACAGGCGTCGCCTTAAATAAGCATTCATTATCATTATTAGTTAATGGGCCTACAGCTTTACTTATTCCCAATGTAATTCCTCAAGAAGCAGTTGATAAAAGTGTATATTGGACCTCGAGTAATGAAGTCGTAGCAACTGTATATGATGGAGTTGTATCTCCTCTTGCTCGAGGCATATCGACAATTACGGTGACTAGTTATGAAGGTGGATTTAAAGATACTTGTGAAGTGAATGTTACTGGACCTGATTCGGACGAAAACACAACACTACTGATACATATGGATGGAGACGAGAACGGCACTGCGTTTAGTGACCTGAAAGGGAAAGCAATAACCAGAGCCGGAGATACTTCCACTAAGACCGGAGTGAAACAAATCGGAAGTGCAGCCGGGTACTTTGATGGCTACGGAGACTACCTGAGCATGGTTGACAGTGAAGACTTTAATGTAGGAGCCCAGGATTTCACCTTGGACTTCTGGATGAGGACGAATACCAGCGGCAGGCAGGTAATCTTCAGTCAAAACGACTACTATTCCAGCAACTCGAGCCGCGGCTTGTATGCAGAAATCACATCTGACAACCGCGTGCAGGCTGGATTTGCCAGCGAATCAAACTTCAATGGAATCATCTCCAATAACCAGGTAACCTGGGGCAGATTCTATCACTTAGCGCTGGTCAGAAAAGGCAATACCATGATGCTATTCATAGACGGGAAGCTGGAAGGGACTAGGGATGTAACAGGCTTAACAGCCAACAATTCGACAAACCAATTTGTGATTGGCAGACCTGGTGAAAACACCAACTACAGTTTCATGGGCTACATAGATGAGTTCAGGTTGAGTAAAGGAATAGGCAGATGGAACAGTGACTTTACGGTACCCAGCAGTCCATACACCTTGAGTACAGTAGAAACAACCGGAGTGAGCTTAGACAAACATACAGTGAATCTAGATGCAGGTCAGATAGACAATCTGACTGCGGCAGTAACGCCGAACACAGCCAGCAACCAGAACGTAACCTGGAGTTCTAGCAACACATCTGTTGTAGAAGTGGACAGCAATGGCAGACTGACCGCGAAAGCGGCGGGAACAGCTGAGGTTACAGTCACCACAGCGGCTGGCAACTTTACTTATAAGTGCACGGTTACCGTAACCGGAAGCTCAATAGACGAAAACACAACTCTGTTGATCCACATGGACGGAGAAGAAAATGCAACCGCATTTAGTGATCTGAAAGGTAAAGCAATAACCCGAGCCGGAGATACTTGCACTAAGACCGGAGTAAAACAGATCGGAAGTGCAGCCGGGTACTTTGATGGCTACGGAGACTATCTGTCAATGGCCGACAGTGAAGACTTTAACGTGGGAGCCCAGGATTTCACATTGGATTTCTGGTTAAAGATTAGTACCAGCGGCAGGCAGGTGATCTTTGGTCAAAATGACTATTATTCCAGCAACTCGAGCCGTGGTTTGTATGGGGAAGTAGGGTATGACAATCGAGTGCAGGCTGGATTTGCCAGCGGATCAAACTTCTATGGAATCATGTCTAGTACCCAGTTAATCACCAGCAAGTTTTATCATTTAGCTCTAGTGAGAAAAGGTAACACAATGATGTTGTTCGTGGATGGCAAGTTGGAAGGGATTCGGGATGTAACAGGCTTAACAGCCAACAATTCGACAAACCAGTTTGTGATTGGCAGACCTGGTGAAAAAGCAGATTACTACCTCATGGGTTACATAGACGAGTTCAGGTTGAGTAAAGGAATAGGCAGATGGAACAGTGACTTTACATTACCTAACAGTCCGTACACCCTGAGCACAGTAGAAACAACAGGAGTAAGTCTGGACAAACACACTTTGAGTCTTAGTCCCACTCAGACAGACAAACTTACTGCGGTAGTATCGCCGAACACAGCTAGCAACCAGGCTGTAACTTGGAACTCGAGCAACACATCTGTTGTAGAGGTGGATAGCAATGGCAGGCTGACCGCGAAAGCAGCGGGAACAGTTGAGATAACAGTAACCACATCAGCAGGTAACTTCATTGATAAATGTACAGTTACCGTTGTAGCGCCTTAGTTAATAAAAAAATGGGGTTGGAGGGTTTAATGGAGGATGAGTAGATTAAAGTTTAGGGGAATTGCCATATTGCTGGTTGCATTGATGATGGTATGCACCTGCACTAGTGATTACTTTAGCATTGTTAGGTCAATAAGCTCAGTATTAATGGCAGATGAGTCGACTCCACCCGATATTGTGCCTGATACTCTGGCGCCATCATCGCCAACTAATTTGACTATTGTTTCTCAAACATATGACTCTGTATCCTTAACATGGAATGCATCGACCGACGATTCAGGAGTTGTTGGATATATCGTTTATAAAAACGGAATGGAATATGGAGTAGCAACTGAGACAAACTATACCGATAATGGCTTATCCCCTGCCAATAACTATACCTATAGTGTAAAAGCACTTGACCAGTACGGTAATCTATCCGACGCCAGCAATGAAGTCTTAATACAAATACCGGAGCAGCCGGTTACCCCGCCAGCTGTTGCTCTTTCCGCACCCTCCAATTTAAGTATAACCTCACAAACATATGATTCAGTGTCTTTGTTCTGGTCTGCCTCTACAGGTGGAACAGGTGTCGTTACATATGTTGTATATCGCAATGACGAGCAGATCAGCACAACAAACGATACTGCTTATTCAGACAGTGGTTTGGTCTCTGGAACAAGTTATGTTTACTGCGTAAAGGCGGTCGACGCAACTGGGACAGAATCTGAGGCTAGCAACCAAGTGACCTGGAGTGATCAAAACAACCAGTCGCCTGGCGGGAATGATTCTAACTCGGGTGGTGCCGGTGGCGGGGGCGGAACGATAAGCCCAAATGGGTTAACTTCCCCAGTAAATCTTGCGGTCTATGAACAAACGAGTAGTTCTGTAACACTGACCTGGGATGCTGCAACTGGGACAGTCAACTATGTAGTATACCGGGATGGAAATGAAATAGGGACAGTTATCAATAACGCCTATACAGACAGCGGTTTAACAGTTGGGACTACATACAAGTACATTGTCAAAGCCGTCGATGAGGCTGGAAATGTTTCGCAAGTCAGCAATGAGGTGACCGTACAGATACCTGCGATTGAAACCGTAACGCCGCCATCAAACCTACAAGCGGTCGTTAATTCGTTTAATTCTGTTAGCCTGAGTTGGACGGCTCCAAGCAGTGAGAATATTGTCGCATATGTCGTATACCGAAATGGTGAATCAATAACTACTGTAATAGGAACAGCTTATGTCGACACGAAGTTGCCAGTGGCAACTACATATTCATATACAGTCAAAGCCGTGGACACTGACGGTAAAATTTCGCTAGGAAGCAATGAAGCATTTGTAACTCTTCCGGCTCTGCAGATAAAAAAAGTGCCCTTAGCAGCCGGGGATTCACACAGCCTGATAGTGAAGAGTGACGGCAAAGTGTGGTCATGGGGAAGCAATGGGGGTGGTCAGCTGGGGTCAGGTACCGCACAATCCACTATTCCAGTCAAAGTATTGGACTTGGTGGGAATTCAAGCGGTTTCTGGCGGCTATTATCACAGCTTGGCTCTGGATAGTAACGGTTGGGTTTGGGCCTGGGGTGCAAATAGCAGTGGAGAGTTGGGGATCGGGTCTGAACTAGACAGCTCCAAACCTGAAAAGGTTCAGAACCTGGAAGGTATCATAGCGATTGAGGCAGGCAATTCGTACAGCTTGGCTTTGAAAAATGACGGCACTGTATGGGCATGGGGCTCAAATTATAACGGTATATTCGGTAATAATGAATTAGATGAAAGCAATGTGCCAGTTCAAATTAATGGATTGGCTGGGGTTGTAGCAATTGCAGCCGGACAAAGCCACTGCCTGGCTCTCATGAATGATGGCACGGTTTGGGGATGGGGATCGAATTCTGAAGGCCAACTTGCAGATAACAATGATGGTCAACCCGCTAGAATTTCTAATCTTTCGGGAATAACAGCAATTGCTGCAGGGGGATATCATAGCCTGGCGTTGGCTAGTAATGGTGTTGTTTGGTCATGGGGAAACAATGCCAGCGGACAATTGGGAATTGGAATGCCGCCTTACTCAGCATATCAACCTACCGCAATGAATATTTCGGGGATAAAAGCTATAGCAGCAGGTGAAGAGTTTAGCCTTGCCCTTAAAGACAATGGGTCAGTGGTAAGTTTTGGTGCTAACTGGGGCGGTCAACTGGGAAATGATTCGACATACCAGTGGCAGACTTATGGGACAGTATCTCAAATCAATAATGTGACATCTATAGCATGTGGTGACACCCACGGACTTGCTGTGGAAAGCAGTGGCAAAGTTTGGGCTTGGGGCTGGAATAGTAATGGTCAATTGGGCAATGGTACTACCACACAAAGCATTGTCCCGGTCACTCTTGTGGACTCCCAACCCCCTACCGCTCCCAAGAATTTAGCGATGACGAACATGACGGAATCATCTTTAACACTTGTATGGGAAGAATCCGATGATTTCTTTGGTGTAACTGGCTATGATATTTATCGTAATGGAACCAAAATAGCCAGCACCAGCTCAACCGGTTATGTTGACACATCAATCAATAAAGACTCTATTTATTCATACACAGTCAAAGCATTTGATGCAGCGGGCAATTATTCTTCTGCCAGCAATGTTGCATCAAATGATGTCATGCCGCCGTCTGCACCTACAAACTTGACGGTTCTGGACGTGACCGGTTCCTTGGTGTCTCTGTCGTGGACTGTCAGCACTGACAATGGAGCAGTGACAGGATACAAGATATTACGTAACGGAATCGAAATCGATTCATCAGCAACCAACAGTTACATAGATAACAATGTTTTAGCTGGAGAGACTTACGTTTATTGTGTAAAAGCCTTTGATGCAGCAAGTAACCTGTCTGATTCCAGCAATGAGGTTTCAGTTACCACTGCAGCACTCAACATCAACAAAGTTTATCTGTCGGCGGGAGGAAACCAGAGCGCCTGGCTGAAAAATAACGGTAGATTATTTATCTGGGGTAGTAATGTAAACGATCTTGATTATTCTGCAGGGGATCTTACAATTCCCACAGAATTGCCGATCGATAATGTGGCAGCAGTAGCCGACGGCAGTAATCATATCGTCTACTTAAAAAATAATGGTTCGGTATGGGTATCAGGTGCCAACTGGGATGGCCAATTAGGAAAACCTGGTGCGGGTGAATCAAGTCCCATTCAGGTACCTGGGGTAGGTGGAATAATAGCAGTCGCATCTAACAACAACCATACCTTGGCCCTTAGAGCAACTGGTAAGGTATGCGCCTGGGGTAATAATAGTTATGGTCAGTGTGGAACTGGCGATACCTCCAGTCCCAGTCTGCCTGCCGATGTAAAGAACCTAACTGATGTTATTAGTATTGCTTGTGGTGAAAGTTTTAGTATTGCTCTTAAAAGTAACGGTGAAGTCGTGGCCTGGGGCAGAAACGACTATGGTCAGTTGGGCAATGGTACTACTGCACCCAGCTATACCCCGGTCAACGTAAAAACCTCGACCGGCAATTTAACTGGAGTAATAGCCATAGCAGCAGGCAGCAAGCATGCTCTGGCTCTGCTGGCCAATGGGACAGTATATGCATGGGGATATAATTACTACTTCCAATTAGGATATAGTGCCTACAATTACAGTGCACGTGCTCAACAAGTAAGCGGTCTTACAGGTGTGACGGCAATTGCAGCTGGCTACTATCATAGCCTGGCCTTAAAGAGCAACGGAGAAGTCTGGGGCTGGGGCAGAAACATTGATGGTCAGTTGGGCACTGGCTCCACGTCATGGAATAGCGCACTGGTAAAAGTCAAGGACCTGTCCGGTGTAATCGCTATTGCCGCAGGGAACAGCCACAGTTTAGGGCTTAGAAGCGATGAAAAGGTATTTGCATGGGGATATAATGGTTATGGTCAGCTTGGAAACGGCACCAAGAGCCCCATCAGCTATCCGGTTCCTGTCGGGGATAGCCAGCCACCAGCAGCTCCTGGTAATTTGGTGGTAAACTCCACGTCTACGACTTCCAGTTTGAAATGGGATGCTGCACAGGACAATGTGGGTGTTATAGGCTATGAGGTATATCGAAACGGCGAGAAGATTGCTACAGTAAATACTACGATCTATCAGGACAATGAGCTGACACCCGAAGGTAATTATGAATACTCTGTTAAAGCTTTTGATGCCGCCGGAAATATTTCGGCTTTTAGTAATTTAGCTGTACGTGATTATGAGGCTCCCACAGCACCAGGCAATTTAGTTTTTAATAATGCAGACTTTACATCGGTATCAATTAGCTGGGATGCCGCCACAGATAATATGGGGGTTAAAGGCTATAAAATATATCGTGATGGTGTCGAGGCTGGATCTTCGATTTCGACCACATATACAGATACTGGTTTGATTCCTGGAAAATCATATACATATATCGTTAAAGCCTTTGACGCCGGCGAAAACTTATCTTCTGCCAGCAATGAGCTTACTTTATCCACTAGTGCCGACCTAGAAAAACCGAGTAAGCCGACCAATCTGAATATTTACTTTTACAATACTCAAGCTAAAATATATTGGTCTGAAGCAACAGATAATGTTGGAGTTGTCGGTTATGAAGTATATAAGAATGGCTTGAAGATTGCCACTGTTATCGATAATCAATATTACGACAATGCTGCATCCGGTGACAGCTATACGGTTTTCGCATGTGATGCTGCTGGCAATTATTCAGAATCCAGTGATTCATATCTGTTTATCGATGATTTTGGTAACAAAAAAGAAGATGCAGCAAGCATTGATCTGGGGCAGGAAAAGGTTGGATACATTAACTATAGCGGTGATAATGATTATGTCAAATTTACCACTACCGTTGCCGGAAGTTATCTTGTAGATGCTTCAACTGTACCGCCTGGAGGTTATCTGACTGTAGAATTGCTGAGCAGCAGCGGCAGTCATCTCGCGAGCGATACCTTTAATGAGGAAAGCCCGGCCACACTGACTAGGTCACTCCAAGGGAATAGCACGTACTATGTGTGCATATATGAAACGCCAATGTACGGCTTTGACGATCAATCAGAGCCACCTTCTCCCCCGGCTAACTGCCGGGGCGGATATAGGATTAAAATCTATCCGGCGGATAACGAACCACCTACTCCGCCCGCCAATCTAACAGCGGTTGATAAGACCGCAACTAGTCTGACATTAACCTGGGATGCCGCAACGGATAATATCGGGGTGGCAGGCTACAGCATTTATAGGGACGGATTGAAAATTGGTGATACATCAAATCTAAGCTATGCGGTTAATGGGCTTTTACCCAACAATACTTATATATTTGCTGTGAAGGCTTACGATCTAAAAGGCAATTTCTCAATAGAAAGCACGGTTCAGGTATCTACAGAGACAGACACAGAACCGCCAACCGTTCCTGAGAATCTTGTGGTCACCGAGAAAAATGGACGCAATACTACGCTGAGCTGGACTGCGTCAACCGATAACAAGGGCTTGGCAGGATACGAGCTTTACCGCAATGGCACCAAGCTGGTTACTGTAACAGATACCGTTTACAGTGATAATGGGTTGATCAATGGAACATATTCTTATACGGTTAAAGCGATCGACCTGGCTGGTAACACATCCGATTCAAGCAACCAGGTCGAGGTGATTGTTAATGAAGACATTACACCGCCGACCGCTCCCCAGAATCTGACTGCTTCCCAAATCAAATTAAAGAGTATCTACATAACCTGGCAGGCTTCTACTGATAATGTAGGGGTTAAATGGTATTATGTGTATCGTGATGGAAAATTCATTAACGGTGGAACCGGTGCTTTTACCGGTGCTGAAGATTTTCAAGTAACACCGGGAGCTACTTACCAGTACTATGTACGAGCTGTTGACGCTGCTGGCAATATGTCAGAGCCCAGCAACACCATAACCGTCACATCACTTCAGGATACTGCAGCCCCCACTGCTCCAACCAATCTTAGAGTAATCGCCAGAGGGGCGGAATCCGTCAGCCTCAAATGGAACACTTCCACTGACGATGTGGGAGTGTTGGAATACAGCATATTCCGAAATGATATTAAGGTTGGGACTTCAACGGGCCTGGAGTTTTATGATACTGGATTCGATAGAACAGCGGTAAATACTTATTACGTTAAGGCATTGGATGCAGCGGCTAATCTATCACAACCCAGTAATTCAGTTATTCATGAGATAATTCCACCTTCTATTCCCCAGAATCTGAGCTTGGTTTCTAAGACCAGCCGGAATATCAATATCACCTGGGACGCTTCCACAGATAATGTTACGGTTAGCGGTTATGAAGTGTTCCGGGATGGTACATCCATAGCCCGGACGGTATATACCAGTTTCTCTGATAACGGACTTATTCCGGAACAGACCTACACTTATACGGTAAGATCCTTTGATAGCGTAGGCAATATATCGAATACTAGCAGTGCCCTAAGTGTGATCACCGATCCTGATACCATTCCGCCGACTATTCCACAGGCTTTGAGTCTGGTGGGATACACCGGTAGTACCGTTTCTATTAAATGGAACCCATCGACTGATGACTACCAGATGGCCAAATACGAGGTGTTCCGCAACGGCACATCGGTGGGACAGACTGTGTATTCTCATTTTACCGATACCGTATTGAATGTCGGCACCGATTATATTTATACCGTAAAAGCAATTGACTCGGCGGGCAATGTTTCGGACGCCAGCAGTACGCTGACGGCCGCTCCGCAACTGCCCCAGATTACACGGGTGGAACCGCCCAATAACACTTTGATCGGTGGGTTAAGCAGCCGCAATCTGAGAGTCTATTATAAGGATACGGCGGATACCGGAGAGACACTGGGAGCCGAGTATTCCCTGGACAATGCCGTTTGGAATAATACAGGCTTTGCTTTCAACGGTCCTTATCAATACGATGGATCAACTCAATACTTCAACTGCACTTGGTCTTCCCCGCTTACGGCCAGTGGTAAATACACTGTACGATTCACATTAACAGACAGCACCGCGCACAGTGTGCAAAAGGTCGTCTACTATCAGATTGATAATGAAGCGCCAATGGTACCCAAGAATCTTACCGCCCAGCCTATAGTAGGCGGCGGAGGTATTCAGCTGGCCTGGGATCCGCCTATTGATACCGATATCAGCTATTATCAGATCTACCGTTCCGTTTATGCGGAAGAAGGTTATACACCGTTATACAGAATGAGCGCTGGTATTTGCTCATACACCGATCGTTCGGCCCTGCCTGGGACCAAGTGCTACTACAAGGTTTCAGCGGTTGATGTCAACGGGCAGGAAAGTGCAGCTTCCGCCAGCGCTAATGCCATTGCACCTTCAGATACCGTATGTCCGGTTGTGACCAGCCTTTATCCGGCCTTTGGTTCAGGGTTGGGCTTAAACCCCGTCTTTACGGTAAATTCCCACGATAATTTAGGAATTAAATCAACCAAGCTCCAATATTCACTGAATGATGGAGTAGACTGGACTGATATTGGGAGCACTAATGGTTATGCTCAGTTCCCATGGAGCACTCAGGGACTCAGCGGCCAAGTCAAGATTAGAGCCATAGTTACCGACTACTCAGACAATGTCAGTGATGGTACACCTGTTTATTCGTACTTCATAGATCATGACGGGCCGGCTAAGGTGACAGGACTGGCTGGTACACCTAAGGCGACCGGTGTTCTGCTAAAGTGGCAGGATGTGCCGGACAATGATTTAGCCTACTTCCAGGTGGAAAAGGCGACTACTCAAGATGGTCAGTTTGTGGTCTACCAAACCACTTCCAGATACCTGGGTATGAATGTTACCGGACTAACTGCAAATACCGATTACTGGTTCCGGGTGGTAGCTTTTGATGTCCGCGGCAATGCCGGGACATACTCGGATGTTGTGCAGGTTCGCACTACAGAAGATACTGATTCTCCGGTAGTCACAGCCATCAGACCTGGTGCGGGTTATTATGCGGGTGCGATTCCTCTCAGTGCCGATGCCTGGGATGACGTGGGAGTGACCTCGGTAAAACTCCAGTATTCGCAGGACAAGGTACAGTGGAATGATATAGAAACCATAACCCCCGCAGAAGTTGCCGCTAGGGTAACAGTTAACTATAACTGGGATACCACAACCATGGCGGAAGGTTCGTACTTTGTCCGCGCCATTGCGGTGGATACCAACCAGCACGACAACTCTACTCAGAATTCGTGGGTGGAATACCGCGTAAACCGCAGTGCGCCTACAGATGCTCCGCAAGGACTTACACTGACGGAAGCAGCGGGCAATCTGCGTCTGATATGGCAAAACATTGATGATCCTGGACTCGCTGGCTACAAGGTATACCGGGCGCAGGGCATTAATGGACCTTTTAACCAGATATCTTCGGCAGCGTTGATTGGCTACTATGACTATAACGTGCAGCCCGGTATTACATATTACTACAAAGTTGCTGCTTACAATGCTGTGGGTCTGGTAGGTCCCGACAGTGAGATTGTCAGCGGTAAGCTGCTGGACGACAATGAAGCGCCAAAGATAATTAGTGTGGTTCCGGCTAGCGGTGATACCCTGCCGGGCAATCCGGAAATCAGTGCCCTGGTAAGTGACAACTATAAAGTAGCCACGGTTGAGCTTAAGTACAAATCAGCCACTGAGGGCGATGACTGGCATTCGATCGCCCAGCGTAGTGTCAACAAATCCAGTGAAGTAGTGGCTTTCACCTGGAATGCCGATGGACTAAGCGATGGGAGCTATACTCTGAGGCTGGTTGTCGCCGATGCTGGTGGACGGGTAACTGAATCCAGCGACTTGAACTATAACCTGAAGGTCTACAAGGTCAGCCCGCCCGTCTTGACGGCGGTGGCTGCCGACTGGAAGGTTAACCTCTCATGGACCGGAGAGAAAGGCGAATACTTTAAAGAATATCGCATCTATAGGTCAACTGTAACCGGTCAGTTCTACAAGCTAATTAAAACAACCACAGACAACTCTTGTTGTGATGATGTGATTTCGCCAGAGAGAGAGTATTTCTATGTGGTAGATTTGATCGATTGGTACGGCAACGCCAGCCGCAGTGCGGAAGTAGCGGTCAGACCACTGGCCAATGACCCATATGCGCCGACTGCGGAAGCTGATGAAGATCAGATTACTAATGTCGGAATGGACACTCAGTTTGATGGGTCATTGTCACGCGATAATGATGAGATTAGCCGCTATATTTGGGCATTTGGTGATGGAAGTCAGGTGGAGGAAAGCACTCCGGTTCACCGGTATTCGACACCCGGAACTTACGCAGTATCGCTTACTGTATACGACTCTGCAGGAAACAGTTCAATCGATAGCTGCCTGGTTACTGTTCGACCGGAAGCGGACCTGGGTTATCTGGACATCTATGTCGTTGACGCAGCCAATGGCCTGCCGCTGGTCGGAGCCAGTGTGGTTGTCGAAGGGGCCAGCGGAACCAGACGTAAAGTGCTCTCCGGAGAAAATGGATATATACATACCACGGTAGAGGTTGGTTCCTGTAAAGTATATGCCTATATTAAGGATTACCTGCCCGAGCAGTTCAACACTACCATTACCAAAGGCGAAACCACCAATGTCACAGCTAAGATAGGGAAAGGCCAACTGGTACAGGGCGAAATTACGGTTAAGCGTATGACCCTTGAGGAAATCAGGGATGCCGGTATTGATGTTTATGCACCCGAAAACCAGTATGTATATCAATACAATATAAACCTGGCAGTTGATAATACATGTACATACACGTTACAGGCTAATGCCAGGGGTCAAGTCATAAGATGGACAGGCCCGTCAAATTATACTCCGAGTGTGCTTCCGCATACGGGGCACCCTGGAGTAGCGCCGACCTTATTTATTATGAAGACCCCGCCGCATGGAACAGCTCTATGGCTGAAGGAGTTCTTTGAAGTGAGCCTGGTTGTTCAAAATATGGCTGATCCCCAGTTTGTTATTGAACAATCTTCAGCCACCCTGGAACTGCCGGCTGGTCTCTCCCTGGCACCCACCAGAGATGTTCAAAGCTTTATTATTGACATGGGCTCACTGGCGGGTGGCGAAGAAAAGCAGGCCAAGTGGATAATTCGCGGCGATCAAAAGGGTGACAATTACCACGTCTCGGCTAATTTCAAGGGTGTTCTGCAGCCGTTCGGTGATAATGTCGAAGCGCGTTTTCAAAACCAGGAGCCGTTCAGAGTCTGGGGCGGGGACGCAATTAACATGGTGGTTTATGCCGAGGATTCCGCAGTCAAAGGTCGGCCATATAAGATAGCAGTTTGTTTTGACAATGTTTCAGATCATGATGTCTATAATATTACCAATTCACTTCAACTGCCGGAAGCTAGCTGGATTCCGCAATGGTCATGGGCAAATACCATCGAAACACTTAAACCGGGCAAAAGAGCTGTTTGGTATTACATATTCCTGCCCAAATTTACAGGACGGATCAAGGAAGACCCATTCTCCAATATTGCTTATATGGGTGGTCAATCGGTAAAATCTCGTTTGGTTTTAGTTCGTGCTTCAAATCGAGATGCCCAAAATGTCATTACAATTGCCGATCCTATAGATCCTGTAACCGGTGCATTCAAATACGATATGAGTCTGCTAAGTTTGCAGGGTGTAAGGCCGTTGGAATTTAAAGTGAATTATGATTCCCAATCCAAAACTATAGGTACTATGGGATTAGGATGGGACCACGGTTTCACAACCAGATTAGAGCAGACAGGGGACGGGAACCTGATAATACACTGGCCGCAGAACCAATGGAGCGCATTTATCAAGGATACGGACAACACTTATAAATGTATTGAACCGTCATTGAAGTTTGACCTGATTGTTAAGAATCCTGATGGGAGCTATACCCTAACCCGTAAGGATTCATCCGTCTACGAATTTAATGCCCAAGGCCAGTTTACATCCGAGAAGGATGTGAGCGGAGGTGCGCTCCTCTACACTTACGAAGAGAAACAGCTAAAGTCTATCACTGAACCGGTTTCTGGCTGCAGCTTGACCTTTACATACAACGAACAGGGTCTGCTCTCCCAGGTAACCGATAACTCAGATCGTTCCGTGTCCCTACAATATGACGTCAACAAGAATCTAACTGTAATTACCGGACTCGGAAATGCCACCACCACCTTCGAATATGATGAGTGTGGTCGCATAGTCAAGGAAATTGATGCTCAGGGACAGCCGGTGATAATCAATACCTACGATTTAGATGGCCGGGTAACTGCCCAGACAGACCGTGAAGGCAGAGTGACTAACTTAAGTTATGATACCAGCAGTGATACCGCCAACACTGTCAACTCCACTGACAGGAATGGGCAAGCCAAAACATATAGTTTCGACTTTAATGGAAACTTGGTCAGTCAGCAGGATGGAATAAATCAAGGTATCAACTTTACATACGATGACGAAGGCAACTGCATCAAGGATACCGATGCAGAAGGTAGTTCAACAGACTATACATACGACAGCCGGGGCAATCTGCTGACTATCAGCGATGGCGGCTCGATTACCAGTACCATGACTTACGATGAGCGGGATAACCTGCTCACAGATATCGATGCAGCAGGACAGACAACCATTTATACATATAACTCTGATAATACAAGGGCTACGAAAACTGATCCATCGGGAAATACAACTTCATACACCTATAATGAAAATAAGCAGGTAACATCAATTACTGGACCCGATGGCGGAGTAAAAAGCTTCACCTATGAAAATGGGCTGACTAAGACTATTACAGATGAGACCGGCCGAACGACTACCTACACATATAATCAGATTGGCAAGCCAGTCTCAATAACCAATGCTTCGGGTCAGACCAGTACCATGGAATACGATATTCGCGGTAATCTGATCAGTATGACCAATCCCATGGGTAATACCGTTTCTTACACTTACGATGCCATGGGCTGGAAGACATCCGAGACAGACGCTCGTGGAAATACTACAACATTTGAATATGACAGCTATGGTAAAGTAACTGCTATAAAAGATGCGCTGGGCAACATCACGCGCAATGAATACGATGCCGAGGGAAGGCTTCTTAAAACTATAGATGCCAGGGGGAATTGTACTACTCTTACTTATGATGCCAGGGGGCGCCTGGAGACCACCACAAATGCCCTGGGTTTTTCAATTCGTTACTATTATGATGCTCTGGACCATATTACTGGCATAGAAGATGCCTTGGGACGCCGGGTTTTTACCCAATCATATGACGGTGACGGTAACCCGGTCACCCTAACCGACTCACTTGGCAATACAACCACCAATCAATACGATGAACTAGGCGGCCTTACTCAACAAATAGATGCTACCGGCCACCTCAAATCGTATGGGTACGATCAATTGGGAAATCTAACCTCTAGCTATCAAGCCGGTGTTTTGGCTTCACGCACTTATGACTCCAGCGGCCGCATATTAACCAGTACCGATCCCAATGACAATAAAACTACCTTTACCTATGATCTGGCTGGGCGGCTGCTGACTCAAACCAGTGCAGCCGGTGGTGTGATTAGCTATACATATAACCAGGCTGGATTAGTGGCCACCAAGACCAATGCCCGCGGACAGATGACTACTTATTCGTACAATGCGGCTGGGCTGTTGACATCTACCACCGATCAGAATGGTACAACAACTTATTCCTATGATGCCAATGGCAATGTCCTTACCAAATCTGATTCTACCGGAACCATGACCCGGGAGTATGACGTTCTGAACAGGGTGACCAAATACACGGATGTCAGAGGCAACATCATTCGTTACCAGTACGATGCGGTGGGCAATCTGACCGCCCTCACCTATCCAGATGGCAAACAGGTGCATTATGAATATGATGCCTGCAATCAGTTGATCAGGGTAACGGATTGGGCTAATAGAGTGACCTCGTATGAGTATGATCCGAATGGTATGCTTGCCAGTACAACACGTCCTGATGGCTCGGTAGAGACCCGCAGCTATGACGCCATGGGCCAGTTGACGAATATGAAAGATACTGATAAAAACGGCCAGTCGCTCAATGAATACAGTTACGCTTACGATGCCGAAGGAGCTATAACTACAGAGACGGACTCAGCTCCAGAGGTCAATTACACCATGCCCGAAAAGACCATGTCATATGGACCGGATAACCGTTTGATCACCTATAATGAACAAACCATGACCTATGATGCAGATGGCAATATGACCAACGGGCCGTTAAAGGGTCAAATGGCCAACTATACTTTTGATTGCCGGAACCGGCTTATAAGCGTAGGAAATACCAGCTATACTTACGATGCTGAGGATCATCGCATTACGGTTGCTGAAAATGGTAGTCAGACAGATTATGTTGTCAATCCCAGCAATCTAGATCAGATATTGATGAGGGTCGGTCCAGATGGACAAAAAACATATTATGTATATGGCTTAGGGCTGCTGGGTCAGGAAAATCCGGACAGCACATACCAGACATATCATTATGATTACCGGGGCAGCACAACGGCTATCACCGACCAGGATGGGGCAGTTACTGACCGCTGCCAATACGGCCCATACGGGGAACTGGTCAGCCGTGAAGGAACCACCGATACACCTTTCCTTTATAATGGCAAGTTCGGAGTTATGACCGACAATAGTGGACTGTATTACATGCAGGCACGATATTATAACCCGGAGATAATGCGCTTTATCAATGCTGATGTGGTACTGGGCGAAATCGACGATCCAGCCTCTATGAACCGTTACGCTTATGCCAACGGTCAGCCTATTAACAATACCGATCCCTTTGGCCTGTGTTCTAAGGAAGCTAATGATTTATGGAACCTGTTCAAGCTTTATAAAGAGGGGGAATGGGATGGCTTCTGGCGTTCGTTCAAAGATATGCTTGTAGGTTTATATGACCTGAGTAAATACGCCATTAAGGAGGCCTTCACGTCGACAGATATGTACGGCTATCCTGTTTATCCCTGGGAACCGTCTTTTTACATATCCAAGATATTGAACGCGATTAATGTCGGCTATGATATATACAAGTGTGTCGATACGGAAGAGGAAAAACGTATCTTATGGGCTAATATTACGAAAGTATGTGACATGGCCTGGGACAAGTATATGAAATCTACCAAGGAACAGAGGGCATATTGGGCGGGTTTTGTTACTGGATATCTGGAGGGCACACTAACATCAATTGTTATAACTGCTGGCGTTGGAGCTGAAGTCAAGGCAGCGTCTCTAGCTGGAAATGTAGCTCGCTTAGGCAGAGGAGGCACCTGGTTCCGCAGAATTATTAGCGCTGTAAAGAAAGGATTGAAGAAAGGCGGAGCCGCAGGTGAGGCAAGTAGAATTTTTGAGCTTAATCTCGGTAAGTTTTTTAAATTTGTTAGTAAGCTTGATGCCGAGAGTTGGGGGAATAGAGTCTTTAGAAATTGGGAGGCAGGGCTCACCTCAGTTGAAAGACAAGCGATCTACGATTATACAACAGATGCATATTACCAGAATATAAATAATGTGCTTAGGGGTATCGAAACTGACTTTGCTCCGGGCAATGCTGCCAGGGTAGCGGAGATAACCAATGCATTAGATAAGGCACTGATAACGGATGACATTGTAGTTTATCGAGGGGTCACAAGGGAGGCTCTAGGTGCCTACAAGAGTTTACCCAATGATAAACTTGTTGGTAAACTACTAGAAGAGAAAGCTTTTTTGAGTACAAGTTTAATTCCCGAAGGAGCTTTTGATACGCCAATAACTTACATAATAAAAGTTCCGAAGGGGATTAAGGGTGCATTTATTGAAAATATAAGTATGTTCGGTTCTCAAGAAGTAGAATTATTGATTCAAAGAGGACAGAGAATGATAATTCAACAAGTTGTTGAAAATGGATCAAATTTAATGTTGGTAATGGAAATAGTTCCGTGGTAAGGAGGAATGAAGGAATATGGTTAGGCCAAGTAAGCCAAGTAGAGTGGACAGATTCAATTACACTAGGCCTGAGGAAATAATAATAATAACTTTGCAATGTGAGAGCTGTAAAAACAAGTTGGATGACCCCATGATATGCACTGAATATGTGGAGAGAAAGCCAAATGGTGTTTTGAGAGCTGAATCCGATTGTCCAAAGTATAGTCCAATTGAACAGAGGTAATTTGTGAGTAACCGCGTTTTGGAAGGCTTCTTAGGCTTATGTGTAGGCGATGCATTAGGGGTCCCCGTCGAATTTGTTTCCAGGGACCAGTTGTTGAAATTGCCAGTAACTAACATGACGGGATTTGGTACCCACAATCAACCGCCGGGAACTTGGTCTGATGATAGTTCATTGTCTTTCTGTTTGGCAGAGAGTCTATGTAATGGCTTTGACATTGTAGATATTTCGCAAAGATTTGTTCGATGGTATGTTGACGGTTATTGGACTCCGCATGGAATTGTGTTTGATATTGGAAACGCAACATTACAGGCTATTAATAGAATTATATCAGGATGTAAGCCTGAAGACGCGGGTGGTAAGACCGATGGTGACAACGGAAATGGTTCATTGATGCGAATATTACCCTTAGCTTACTATTTATTAAGATTCGATGATATTGAGACCCGAATGAAGATCGTTCATGATGTTTCTGCGATCACCCATGGTCATATTCGATCAAAGATGGCATGTGTCCTGTTCATTGAATTGGCTATCAGTATACTAAAAGGTAAAAATAAAATCGAAGCTTATAATGATGTCATTAAGCAGTTTGAATCAATTTACAGTTATGATTTGTATACAACAGAATTAATACACTTTAAGAATATAATCTCCGGAAAAATTGATAATCTAGAAAGGTACAAGATTTCATCTTCGGGGTATGTAATCCATACACTTGAGGCTAGTATCTGGTGTCTACTAAATAGTGGCGATTATAAAGAAGCTGTTTTAAAGGCTGTTAACCTTGGAGATGACACGGATACTACTGCTGCTGTTACTGGCGGACTAGCTGGAATATATTATGGAATGGGTTCTATTCCAAAAGAATGGATAGATGTTCTAGCGAGAAAAGATGATATTTTTGCATTATGTGAGCGGTTTGCAAAGAATATGAATACGTGAAAAGTCATGTAGCTCACCCTTGGCGGTGTACTATAGTCTCAAGGAGGCTCTGACAAGGTGTCAACTGGTAAGATTGCAAGTGATAATACAATCCAAATCTTAAAAGCGGCTGGATGGTATGAAGGACGCAAGATTGATATTGAAGTTTTTGAATCAAATCTAAACAAATTAGGATATGAAGTGTTTCAACCGGTTAAACAGTTCTTACAGGAATTTGGCATGTTGAAGTTTCAGGATGCTCTTGAACAAGTTCATGATACATCAAAAATATTTATTGAATACTTCAAACATGGCAAGTTCTCCATTGAAGAGAATTATTGTGGTGAAAGATTAGTTCCGGTAGGAACTCTGTCAGATGGAGAGTTGCTTTTATTTGTATCGGAAAGTGGAAAAGTTTATTGTAGCACGGGCAAATTAGGCGATAATCCATGGGAGGCATGGGAATGTTTAATTAATAATACAAGCTTCAAGAGTTGGGGAACTTTGCAGAGAGACAGAGGCTAAACTGGACGGTGATTAAGTGGCTACTTACGTGTTACTAATTAAGGATTTCGAGGATGATGAAAAAGTTGTATATCGTTTTGGCCCAGATAAAGAAAGAATGGGGAAGATTCAGTTAAACAAAAGTGACGGCGAGTATTTAGAAATTGAACCAGTACCAGAAACCGATACCACGTTCTATTTCAATCGAGCAGTATCAAAACTACTGAAACATTTGAAAAGTGGCGAGGGATTCCCTGACCGAACTCATTTTGCATCTTGATTTTGTTGTGAAGTGGATAAGGCGATCAGCTTAGGGATGGGTGGATTAAATGGGTAGAATGCAATGTAAGTGTGGGAATATACTGTCGGATGCAGAAGTGCCAAATAAGGTTCGGATGTGGGTGCATACCAATGATGAATGGTTAAGTGTAGTACAAAAATTAATGGATGGCAAATGGGACTGGAAAAGACAGTGGGCAATATGGTATTGCCCAGAATGTAAAAGGGTATACGCAATAAATAGGTTATTACATCTAACAAAAGTCTTTGCTGTTGAAAGCCAGTCCTTGAAAGAATGTAAATGTGTTGATGTAGACAACAAGCTGCAAAGAGAACAGATGGAGAAGATTTGGGCATTTGAGGATGCAGAATCAGATGCAGTGTATGAGAGCGTTCGTGAGGGAAAGGCAGATATTAAGCCAAAGAATAAAGTATGGTATTGCTCGGAATGTGAAAGGCTTCTTGTTTTATGTGAAGATAAGAAGGATGAGAGAGTCTATTATCTAGAACAAGAAATCGATCATAAGTATTAGAAGTCATGTAGCTCACCCTTAGTGGTGGGCTACAGTTACTTTGGAGGGTAGGAAATGAAACAATACGAGTGCTGCTTACCAGGGGAATACCTAGGAGATATATCGTATGAATTATCCACTAAAATGGCAATTGATATAGACTATGGAATTATCGAAGAAACTGCCAAAAATGATGGGGAACCAGGTGAACAATGTTTAGCTATTTTTCGAAAAGGTGAATCATTTGTTCTTATGGATTTGCGAAGTATTGACTGGTTATATGCTATAGTCGTTAGATGTGAAGATGATATTTCAGAAGATGTAAAGGCTGTTATGTTGAAATGGGATATTGAAGCAAGGAAACATTATCACCAGGAAACCAGAGATGATCTGGAAGATCGGCTCGGCAAGGAAAAAAGCCTTTTAAATGACATTGTCAAAGTTCACGGTATAACAATTTAAAGGCCAATTGTAAATAGCATGTGAAGTGTTGAGGAAATTGCCCTCTTGCAGTAATATATGGATATATTCTGCAAGAGGGCTTTTATTATGAAAAAATAGGCGTTATCTGTAGAGGAGTCTAAGTTGAAAGGGATTATTGAATACAGCGATAATGATCATTTATGTTTCGGGTTTAATGGATATGAGGATTGGGAATATTTTTTGCCAATCGTTAAAATAATTGAAGCACAAATAAAACCCGAGTATCTACACAACCTGGGCGGCATCACCAGTATGACTTGCAAATGCATAAAGAATGGTGTTCCCTTCATAATTGAGTATGACAGTTGGACCGGCAATTCGCTTGTTTTTGAAGGAGAAAAAACAGAAACAATAAGAAAATTTTTGAAGGATTTGGCTGATGAAATCTTTAGTTATTTAAAAGTCATGTAGCTCACCCTTAGTGGTGAGCTACAGTTACTGTACATCATGGCAGGGAGGATATTGATGGATAGAGCATTTTACAGTGAAATAAGACAAATTGTTAAAGATGATTTCCAAAAATATATGCATGGAAGCTATGGTTTTTCTTTTACCGCTGCGACTTCAAAGATTCAAGATGATTATCTTAATTCAATTCATTTGGATGAGATAGAAAAGGCCTTGTTTTCGTTAGCTATTGCTGTAGAATGCAAAAAACAAGGTGAATTAAGAATTGATATTAAAACAAATTTGGAGAGAATGATTCAGGATAAGGTTTTAGACAATTATGATGACCCACTCACTCCGGAGGACAAGGGAATAATTGCATTGGACCTCCAGGTAATTGGTATATTGGTCAAGTAGTCATGTGGTGACTCGGGGACGGTCCTTTTGACACCGCCTGAACGATAGGTTATACTGGCCAAAAAGGGACCGGAGGCTGTCAAATGGCAAGGGTGCAGAGAGAGTTAAGTCCAACAGGTTGTTACCATATCATGCTCAGGGGAAATGAGCGTAAAAAGATCTTCCTAGATAGTGGAGACCGTCAGAGGTTTCTTGATACCCTGGCCAAGAAAAAGAATGAAATCGACTTTGCGTTTTATGCTTATTGCTTAATGGATAATCATATACACCTGGTAATACGTGACGACCAAAACCAAATAGCAGTCATTATGAAAGGCATAGCAACTAGCTATGCCATGTTTTTTAATATCAAGTATTCACGAGTGGGCCATGTATTCCAGGACCGGTTTAAGAGTGAGCCAATAGTTGACGAGCGTCAATTGTTGGCAGCTATCCGCTATGTCCACAATAATCCAGTTAAAGCGGGGATGGTTGATAGACCAGACGCATACGAGTGGAGCAGTTACCAAGACTACCTGAACAAATCTAACGCCACATTTGTTGATGTTAAAAGTATTTTGGAGATGTTTGCTTCCAACCGCCAATCGGCTCTACGTGAGTTCAAGCGTTTCTCAGATCAGCAAGACGATTGTGCGTTTCTGGATGAGTCCGAGGAGTCGATCCGGACTGTTGAAGAAGGAAGACAGTACTTGAGCGAATACATGGCCAAGGCATGGCCAGGGGCAAGTCTAGAGGATCTACTTGAGGATAAGAAAACACGTAGCGAATTGATTAAGACTTTGAAGATAGAGACAAGCCTTTCAATCAGAAAGATAGCTGAGCTGTTAGGAGTAAACCGGCGGGTAGTGGAAAGGGTGAAACCTTAGTATTGATTCTGGTCACGGTGACAAAAGGACCGTCCCCGTGACCCGTCCTTATGGCATTAGTGGATTTGCACAGAATCCAACAAGAAGGCCAGAAATCTGTCAATTTTTGATTGACAGAATGGAGGCTGTTGGAACACAAATCGAGAATTATCCTCTCAATAATTGTGGTGAATTTAACGCTATAAATAATGCTCTTTCAAATGGAGCAAAAATTGGGGATTTAAAACTATATAGTGTGGCTATTAAAGAGGGAACTTTTAAAGAAGCATGCAAAAATTGCAGCGCTTTATTCGAAGGATTTGTCCAATTTATAGGAGGTTAAACTAATGAGGGAATTGCTAACAAAATCGGGGTGGTTTGCCGGCCGAAATATTGATAGTGAAGCTTTGGAACAAGTACTGATTGATGAAGGTTATGAGATTTTTAGTGTTGCACGTTCTTTCTTTAAGGAATTCGGCTTTTTAAGAATAGAGTTTAATGACGTGGATACGAAGAAAAATATAATCTTATGTATTGATGCCCGAAGCGCTTCTTTCAAATCTGTTATAGATGCATACTCTCGACATTGTGGCAAAAGAATGATTCCGGTTGCCGAAGTACCATATTATGATATGACAATCTGTATTGCCGAAGATGGTGATTTTTATGGTGGAAATGATGACTGGTTGTTAGAACTGGGACATGATTTCTACGAAACATTATTTAATTTAGTAAGTGGTAAAAAGATTACTCCAGAGATGGTTAAACTTGATGATTAAGAGGTCATGAGGACTGTGTAGGGGATTATATGAAAAATCTAGTTGAACAACTCTTACTAAATTCAGGCTGGTTTGAGGGAAGAAATGTTGATATTACTGATGCAAAGGAATATCTCACTGAACAAGGATACATCATTAATGATAAAGCAGAGAAATTTTTAGGTGAATTTATGTTGTTGAAAATATCATTTAAAAATCCTAGAAACAATGAATACCTGAACACAATAGAAATAGATCCGCGAAATACCGGGATTTTCAAATCCGTAATTGATGCGTATGGACGACACTGTAATTGTAACATGATTCCGGTAGCAGATTTGCCTCAACACGGTATGACTATCTGCATTACAGAACAAGGAGAATTCTACGGTGGGTATGATGATTGGTTATTAAAACTGGGGGACAGTTTTGATTAAGCATTGTTTAATTTGATTACTGGTGTAACGATAAAGCCTGATATGGTTGAATTAGATGATTAGGTTTAATATTATACACGGACTGTCGAGTTTACCGAGGTTAAACCAATGGAGTGACGCGCGGACGGTCTGAAGTGACCCCACTGAATTAATAGGCTTGCAGGAATGCTTACAGGCATGGGAAGATTCTCATGCCTGTTTTTACGGCTTAGACTTACTGGGCCAGGAAAACCCGGACGGTACATATCGATAAGGTACAATAAGTTTCACAAATTCGATTACTGCCTTGTAACCTCTCGCTAACGGGCTCGATTAATATTGACTATAAACGTTATCTACCAGCTTATCAAGGCTGGTTTTATCCAATAAAGCTTTTGGTGCTCCCATTTTTCTTAAGAAAATTCTTTGTTGAACATAGGCTACAGCTTCAATGTCCAGAGCGGTTAACTGACGACTCGGAGCAACATAGGCTTTGTTAGAATTAAGGCCCATATTACGGCTTTGGGGTATAGTCTGCAGATGGGCCGCTTCATGTAACAGGATGCTTGACAGATAGAGATGTCTGGTGTTTTCGTCCAGCCCCGCCGCGGAAGCCGTAAATCTCGGCCAGTTTACATAGACCACACCTTCATTACCAACCGATGCAGCAATACTTTTGAGGCTGGTATTGTTTTTTAGTCTAGTAATCAGGCCGCATACTGCCCTGTAATCATCCGGGGATTTTTGTTTAAGCAAGGATAGGGCGTTAATCACTGCAGTTTTGAATTCCGAGGCCCCGTCGATCTGAATTTGTCCGGTCTTGTTAGGCCACGTAGCAGAGGATTCAGTACTGCCCGTAGTTATAAATAAAACTAATGACTGTTGGTCCCATCTGGTGGTCAATCCCAGCTCAGCGGTGAGCGATTGTACCGGCATTATTATCTGGCCGTTGACCAGTTGGGCCGGGGCTGCCAGCTTGATTTCTTTGTCATCTACGAAAACTTTAATTGGGACGTAAGCCTGAACTTGGCATATTGCCACTAAAGTCAGTGCAACGGTTAGGGCCACAAGCAACAGTTTTTTCATGGATTCCTCCTGAAAACGGAAACTATACTAAAAATATTAGACATTGTTCATTGTTTACCTTTTAATGAACGCCATTAAATCGAACTGTTGCCATCCCGCGAGACTGGTGGATGTCAACCTTATAACAACATAAGGAACCGCTTGCTAGCGTAACCCGCTGTTTTGCACTGGCGCGCGTGGCTGCCGCCGATCAGCCAGCGCCACCGCCGTATTAAACACGGCTTTCCGCCGGCTGCACCGAGACGGCTATTACTACCCCAACCCGTACCCCAACCGGGAGAAAATTGATAGAAAATGAAGGCGTTTGGAAGAAATAAACATACGATGAGAAACCCAATATTAAGGGATTTACACCTTTAAGGAACGTGCCGGATTTGCCCTGCATAGGATTCGTAATCAGCAGGTCGGCGGTATATCCGCCCATCGGCTCAAGGAATAGCGGACCTTCCCAAGGAACGGATGGATTGTACTGTGTGCCTTTATCGAGATCAACGTCCTTTTGTCTCGTTGATCAACTTTTATACCCAATCAAATCCTTCACCACTTCTGCAGCGATGATCAATCCAGCTACAGAGGGCACAAAGGAAATGCTGCCGGGAATCTGGCGGCGGATGGTGCAGGTTCGGGTAGTTCCTTTGGGACAGATGCATTCGGTATTACAGCTCGAGTCCTCGGTTTCGACGGGCTTGATCGGTTCTTCAGTTGAATATACGACTTTCAGCGAGGGGATCTCGCGCTTTTTTAGTTCCTTGCGCATGACTTTGGCCAGCGGGCAAACGGAGGTCTCATAAATGTCGGCTACTTCGAACCTGGTCGGGTCCAGTTTATTGCCGGTGCCCATGCAGCTGATGGCCGGAATGCCCAGTTCACCAGCTTTGACGACTATTGCGATTTTAGCCGTTACCGTATCCACTGCATCAATTACATAATCAAGGTCAGGTGTAATAACCTGACCGATATTATCGGGCAGCACAAAAGTCTGGTGAATAGTTACCTCACACCGGGGATTGATCTCCAGTATGCGCTCCCGCATGATCTCCACCTTAGGCTTACCTACGGTCTTGCGGGTAGCATGTATCTGGCGATTTATATTGGTCAGGCATACACAGTCATCATCAACGATGACCAGTTTTCCGATACCGGCGCGCACCAGCCCTTCAATGACAAAGGTGCCGACTCCGCCCACGCCAAATACTGCGACCTTGCTGGATTTCAGCTTATCCAGGGCTTCCTTGCCTATCAGAAGTTCAGTTCGCGAAAACTCGTGCAGCATAGTTTATCTCACAAAAAAGTATTTACCCGTAATCACGGAATATAAAACTAATATACCGCATGATAGAAATTCATAGTAGTTAATTAGATGATTATCCACTTGATCCAGCCCTATGCATAGGTACAAAGTTTTATGGAAAATTAGCCAGAAGTAGCGTAATATAGATAAGGATAGGGGCGCAATTGCGAAGATTCGGACTATATTCACTCATTATTTACTGTTCAGGTCACACTACACCCCCCCTAAAAAGTTTTCAGAATTCGAAGTATAGTCAACCAATTCTAACCGAGCCATCCAAAAAGAATTAGAGAAACAAAATCATTTGCTTTGGCAATCTATTGGGGAGGGTAATTATGCGGGGTAGATGGAGATCCTTTTGTGCAGTATTGGCGGTATCTGTACTGGTAAGTGGGTGCGCGCAGTCAGCCGCGAAGAAACCGGCTGCTTTTACTTCAGGGTATGTCAATGAAAAAGAAGTGGTGGTTTATTCGGGTGTACTAGGCACCATTACCAAAATCAACTGTGACCTCGGGGATAAAGTCACCAAAGATCAGATCATTTTAGAAATCGATGATTCGGAATTGAGGGCCACCATCGCTCAGGCCGATTCCACCCGTGCTTCGACCTTGTCGCGTCTCAACCAAGCCAGCCAAACAGAGAATCAGATGATCACATCATATGAGAATATAGTCAAACAACGCCAAGCCGAGCTTAAAAAAGGTCAGGACAATTTAGCCAAAGCGCAAGCTGCGCTGGCCCAGCAGGAACAGCTGCTGAAAGCCGGTAAGATCACCCAACAGGATTATGACAATTCTAAACTAGCCTATCAGAATGCCCAGAGCCAGTTGAACGCAGCGGCTATGGATGTGCAGTCCACCCAGCAGACCCTGGATTTCTTTAAAGGAATGGCGGCTAATGGTTTTGTATCTACTATACAAGGCCAGGTCAAGGATACCACTCTGCAGGAGCAAATAGCCAAAAGCCTGTTGGCTAAATGCAAGATAAAAGCCCCGATTTCTGGCGAAGTCATTGCTCGTAATGTGGAAAGCGGTGAAGTAATATTCCCGGAAAGAGCACTGTTTACCGTGGCCGATCCGCAGAAGAAGTGGGTCGATACATACGTTACCGAAGCTAATCTGGGCAGGATCAAAGTGGGTAGCAGGGTCAGAATAACCGCTAATGAAGCCTATCCGGGCCGTACATTTGACGGCAAGGTCACCTGGATATCGCCCCGAGCCGAGTTCACTCCTAAAGTCGTCCAATCCAAAGACCAGCGTTCTAAAATAGTATTTGCAGTCAAAATAGAGCTGCCGTCCGATACCGATCTGAAAACGGGCATGGCAGTAGATATTGATGTAGCGGGTGATTAGGTGGCAGAAGTAATAGTTGTTGAGAATCTTACAATTAAATTCGGCAGTCTTACGGCTGTCAACAATATCTCATTTGCGGTGCCGGAGGGCATCGTCTTCGGCTTTCTCGGTCCTAATGGCTCGGGTAAAACCAGTACAGTCCGCACATTGTGCGGGATAATACCACCTACCAAGGGTCGGGCGATCGTGCTGGGGCATGATGTGAAGACCGAGAAGAACATGGCTAAGCAGAAGATAGGTTACATGTCGCAAAAATTCAGCCTTTATGAAGACCTGACAGTTGCCGAGAATATAAAGTTTTTCGCCCGTATTTATAATCTCACCCCGCGGGAAGAGAAAGCCCGTCTAGAAGAGATGCTCAGCCTCTCGCGCCTGGAAGGACGTGAAAGGTCGCGAGCTGGCACTTTATCTGGTGGTATGAAACAGCGACTGGCCCTGGGCTGTTCGCTGGTGCATAGCCCGAAGCTGCTATTTCTCGATGAGCCCACAGCTGGCGTCGATCCGGTTTCCCGCCGAGCTTTCTGGGATATCATCAAGGATCTGGCTCAGCATGGCATCAGCATTTTTCTGACCACCCACTACATGGATGAAGCTGATGGGTGCGAACTGCTGGGATTTATGTACGATGGCAATCTTGAGGAATTTGGGCCTCCCACTGAACTTAAGGAAATGAAGGATGCCGGTTCACTGGAGGATCTGTTTATCCGCCTAGTTGTTGAACGAAACTACATGGAGGTATAACCCAGGCTGATGACAAAAGTGAATATCTGCGTTGTTTCGGAAACCCCATTCAATCAACGTACCACTAGTACGTCTCGGTCATGGGCTTTCCTTACGCCTTGATCTTCACTCTTGTCGTACGCCTGCTGATGGCTCTGTTAATAGTCTGTGGAGGTAAAAGTTCTGAGGTTTTTTAGAAGTGTCAGACGCATCAACAGCATAGTCTGGAAAGAGTTCATTCAGTTCAGCCGCGACAGTGCCAGCTTGTTGTTGGCCTTTGTGCTGCCGGTTTTTTTATTGATGGTTTTTGGCTATGCGGCTACATTGGATATCGACCACATCCAGATGGCGGTTTTTGATGGAGACCAATCCACCGAATCTCGCAAACTGGTAGCCTTCTTCGAGCAGAGCGGTTATTTTGTGCCAGAAGTCTATGCCCGCAGTGCGGAGGAAGTGGAGACCTTGATAGATAAGGGCGAAGTTAAGTGCGGGATGATCATCGCTCCCGATTTTGACTATCGTATAAAGCATGGGGAACCCGCCCAGGTGCAGATGTTGATAGATGGCCAGGACCCGCTGGTATCTGGAACCGCACTGAACATTTCGCAGATATTGGGGTTAGCCAGATCGGGACAGATAATACAGGACCGGCTGGGTAATACTCTGAATGGCGGCACCGGACCGTTTGCCCGGGCCAACATCGACCTGCGCCCGCAGATCCTTTACAACCCTGACCGTAAGACATTAGATCTCTACATACCGGGTATGATCGCCATGATAATGCAGAGTGTTACGGTATTTTTAACCGCTTTTGCTCTGCTCAGGGAGAGAGAGAAGGGCAATTTCGAACAGCTCCTGATCACGCCTATCCGACCTTATGAATTAGTCCTGGGTAAGCTGTTTCCCTATGTAGTGGTCGGGTTCTTCGAATTCGTCCTGGTGCTGGCTGTCAGCGTTTTCTGGTTCAAAGTACAGATGGCCGGCTCGCTATTCGTAATGTTCTCGTTGTACATTCTGTTCCTTTTGAGTTCTCTAGCATTAGGTATGCTGATAGCCTCTATCTGCCGGAACCAGCTGCAGTCTCTAATGTTGATGATAGCCATTCTGCTGACCGCGCTAATCCTGTCGGGCTTCGTTTTCCCTCGTGATTCGATGCCTAGATTCTGCTACTGGCTGGGAGGTACATTGCCTATCACATATTACATCGAGATCATTCGCGGAATCATGCTGAAGGGTATCGGCTTCTCATACATGCTGTTTAATATCGGTGCCCTCGCATTTTTGACTGTGGGTATGCTTTTCTTATCGACACTGGGGCTGCGTAGCCAGTTCAATCCGCAGCCGATGTTTAATACTGATAGCATACTATTCTGGAGAAATGGAAACACAGGCCATGATGAGCAGTATCAAGCGGATTAACGCGATAGTTTGGAAAGAGTTCATCCATTTTCGGCGCGATATAATGGCGGTACTGATTGCTTTTGTACTTCCAGTCTATGCCCTTTTTATATTTGGCTATGCGGTTTCATTGGATTTTGACCACATGAAGATGGCGGTTTTCGACAGCAGCCAGTCCAGAGAATCCCGTAAACTGATATCGTTTTTTGAACAGAGCGAGTACTTCATTCCGGAACAATATGCCCGGAGTTCTGCGGAAGTCAAGGAACTGCTGGATCGGGGCGATGTGAAGTGTGGTCTGATCATAGGCCCTGATTTTGATAAACAACTGCAGCATGGGGAACCGGCTCAGGTCCAGTTTCTGATCGATGGCCAGGACCCCCTGGTTTCTGGCACCGCACTAAATATATCGCAAATAATGGTTCTGGCCCGCTCGGGCCAGATCATGCAGGACCGGCTGGGGAATTCACTTAATGGCGGGGTGGGGCCGTTTGCCAAAGCCAACATCGATATAAGGCCGCAGATCCTTTATAATCCCGACCGTAAGACCCTGGACCTCTACATTCCTGGCATGCTGGCCCTTATAATGCAAAGTGTGACGGTTTTCTTGACCGCTTTTGCACTGCTCCATGAAAAGGAAAGAGGAGTATTTGATCAGTTGTTGATCACTCCGATCCGTCCATTCGAGCTTATCCTCGGCAAACTGGTGCCCTATATCACCATCGGATTCCTGGAATTCCTTGCCGCATTAGCGGTCAGTGTTTTCTGGTTCAACGTTCCAGTTTCTAGTTCGTTATATGTATTGTTAGTCGTATATACGCTTTTCCTATCCAGCTCGCTGGCCCTGGGTATGCTGATCGCAGCCTTTGTGGAGACCCAGCTGCAGTCTTTGATGATGATGGTAGCACTGCTTCTGACCGCCTTGATACTGTCCGGTTTTGTTTTCCCTCGAGAATCTATGCCCGCGTTTTGCTACTGGCTAGGGGCTGCTCTTCCCACTACATACGGTATCGACGTTATGCGCGGCAGCATGGTCAAGGGGATCGGCTTTTCATATATGCTCACCAGTATTGAATGGCTGGCGGCATTGACCGTGGGTATGCTGGGGCTAGCTACCCTGGGCCTGCGCCGCCGTTTCTAAGCTTCTATCTGCACAGCTCAAACCTTTCAAGATCATCTGATATTCCATGTTGTTATAGTCCAGCCGAAAACGATAAATTATATTGACGAAAATTTCTAAAAAATGCTATAAATTAAATATAGGTATTTATAACGAACGTTCTAAATAAAATATTAACTCGAAACAAAGGGGGGGATTCCTATTCCTAAGATCGTCGACCATGAGAAGTACCGTGATGAACTGCTTGATAAGTATTTTGACTTGTTTGCTCGGCGTGGTTATTTGGATGTAACAATGCGCGAGATCGCTAAGGAATTAGGGGTTTCGACGGGAACCCTCTATCATTATTTTCCCACCAAGAAAGCCTTGCTGGAACAGCTGTTTCAAAAAGCCGCCCACCGTGATGCGTACAACGTTCTCTCCAAGTTTAAGGAGGATACCCCGCTGGAAGTCCGAATACAGGCCTTTTTTGATTACGTTAAGGAAAACGAGGTCTGGTTCCAGGATATTGTAATGCTTACCATCGACTTTTATCGTTTTCAGGATTCCAAAGAGTTTTTTGAAACTATGAAAGAGGCTGACCGCTGGTATGGGCTGGCTTTCATAAAGGGACTGCAGCTTGATCCAGAGCTGGCGCTAGCCGCCGAAGTCTTTCTGAATGGACTGGTTTACCATCGACTGGTTTTCCCGGAGTCACTATCTTTTGATACTTTTAGCACGGTCTTTCAGGATATGTTTTTGTCATATGTGCGCAGTAAACAATCCTTGAATAAGGCGGTTTAGACCGACTGGTAGAGTCTTTACAGGTGAAAGGAGAGGAAGGCATGAAAGGGGCAGAACACAACTACGAAGCGGAATTTGAGAAATATCTAAAGCAGGAGAAGCACCTGGCCTTGATGGTACACAGCCGGATCGCCAAGTATGGGGATCGCAAGATCGCTGTGCGCCATAAACCGCACGATGAATGGTTGTCCTATACCTGGGCGCAGTTTGGCGACATGATCGATTCCACCGCTAAGGGCTTATTAGCTTTGGGGGTCAAAGAGTTTGATTTTGTCGGCGTTTTTGCCAACAATTCGGTATGGTGGGCGGTTGCGGATTACGCCTCCTTCACGATTCGAGCCTGTTCAGTGCCTATCTATGGGACCAACTCGGCTAAAGAAACGGAATACATAGTTGATCATGCGGAGATCCAGATCCTTTTTGTGGGCGATCAAGCTCAATATGATAAAGCTATGACCCTATTGGGGACGGCACCGACCTTAAAGAAAGTGATCGTGTTTGATCCGGCGATCAAGATCCAGAAAAGTAATGATGTCATGTATCTGGATGATTTGATGGAGCTAGGCCGCAAATCTGGGCTTGATCAAGAACTGAAGGAACGTATGTCCCGCCTTGAATCTGATGATTTATCCACGTTGATTTACACTTCCGGAACTACCGGCACCCCCAAAGGGGTCATGCTCACCCATAAGAACTGGTTTGCCATGCTTTTCGGCAC
>JBLNAX010000069.1:0-20954 GCA_050259595.1 Acidobacteriota bacterium
CGCCATCCCTGGAAACTAAGAAACAGGATGAAACCCCCCAGGTGAAAGTACAGGTTGAAAATCCAGCTGTTGCATCTAAGTCAGCAGCTGAGCAAGTTGTGGGTCAGGCACAAATCATGAATCCTAACCAGAAAGATGAAAACGGTGTAGGTGACAAAAATACTGATACGGTAGCCGGTGAAAAAACAAGCAAAGACGCGCCGGTAATCAAAGTAGTAGACCAGAAGGATTCATCGCAGACCCAACAGGACAACAAAAATAACACTCCTAACCAGGAGAGCAACAACCAATCTAGCAAAACCGATGTTAAGAAGCTGATCGACAGTGAAACTGGCAAATTGCGTGGATTGTCCAAATCTGAAGCAGTAGCCGAAACAACAGATTCCTCCAATCAAAACACAACGACCACAGTTAATCGTGTAGACACCGCTGAAAACACTGTCAAATCAACAGCAGTCAAACAGGAAATGCAGGCACCTAAGCTGGATACTAAGGACATCATGAACCAGATCGTGCAAAAAGCTGAAGTAATGGTCAAAGATAACAAATCGGCCATCACGATCGATCTTAAGCCGGAATTCTTAGGCAAGCTTCAGATCAGTCTTTCTGTGCAGGATGGTGTCGTGACTGCTAGGTTTACCACTGAGAACCAGAATGTAAAACAACTGCTGGAAGGTGGTTTGAGCCAGCTTAAGTCAGTATTTGAAAACAACGGGATCAAGCTGGAAAAGGCTGAGGTAAATGTTGATCTGGGCAATTCAGGTTCATCTTACCAGGGGTTCAATGAATCTCAGGGAAGACAAGACAGGTATACTGAACTGCCGGACAGATGGTGGGACAATCGCCGTGAATCCGGTGATTATACTCCGTTGCAGCAAGTGCAACAACTGATCGACGAACCAAGTGTGAACTACACTGGTGATGGTGTGAATTTCCTAATATAAGGAGGTGAAACAGGTGAGTGTAACCGCAGCTGCTAATACAACAAATACGACCGCGACAAATACGACTGCAACTAATACCACTGCGACTAATAATTCGAAGAATGCCTTGACTACCAGCACGCAGAAAATTTTAGGTAAAGATGATTTTCTTAAGCTTCTAATATCCCAGCTCAAGAACCAAGATCCCTTGGAACCGGTCAAAGACCAGGATTTCATCGCTCAGATGGCTAGTTTTAGCTCACTGGAGCAGATGAATAATCTCAACACTGCATTTACAGATTTAAATTCATTCTTCAAAGAAAATATGCAGTCATCCATGTTGCTGCAGCAAGCCGGATCCATGCTAGGTTCAGTGGTGGAATACACAATTGCGGATGGCACAACCAAGACAGGCTTGGTTTCTTCGGTTCGCATGGACAAAGGCACACCAGTGCTGATGGTCAATGGCGAGAAAGTTGACATGTCAACCATAACCAGTATTTCGATGCCGACAGTATATCAGAGTTCTACCAATACTGATACTTCTGATTCAAAAGGATCAAGCTCGGGCGATACGAGTGAGTCGGCAGCATAACAGAAACTAGATGATCAGCCGCAAGCTTAGACAAAGAGGTGAGACCGGTGACGAACAAAATATTTATACCAGAACCTATAAGGCCTATAACTCAACAAAGGACGGAGAAGCCCAAGGCCAACCAGCCTGCGCAGACAAGCTTTGATGCCGTACTTGCTGAGAAGCTGTCACAGGTCAAGTTCTCAAGCCACGCGCAGCAGCGGCTTAAGTCCAGAAATATCGAACTCGGGGCTCAGGATCTGGCCAAGCTTCAGGTCGCGGTTGATAAGGCTCGCGCCAAAGGTGCGCGAGAAAGTCTCATATTGATGAACGACCTGGCACTGGTCGTAAGCATCAAAAACAATACCGTTATCACAGCAGTGGATGGCGATAGCTTGAAAGAAAACGTATTTACCAACATCGACAGCGCTGTTGTAGTCTAAAGGGCTGGACCTCATTGAGGAAGCCCTGCTGCGTCAAACGATTGAGACGCACTAACTTCAGGAAGGAGGTCATTTAATTATGATGCGTTCAATGTATGCTGGGGTCTCTGGACTCAGGAACCACCAGCTGAGAATGGACACTATTGGAAACAACATAGCCAACGTTAATACATACGGGTTCAAGAAAAGTCGTGTTGTCTTTAAGGATGCTCTATATCAAACCATTAGAGGTGGCTCTGCTCCAGCAACCGACCGCGGCGGTACCAATCCAATGGCTATCGGCCTTGGTGTAACAGTCGGTAGTATCGACCAGATAACGACTCCCGGCAGTACTCAAACCACCGGTAAAAACACTGACCTTGCAATAGACGGCAACGGATATTTTATCATGGAAGCCGGTGGTGAGCGTTATTACACTCGTGCTGGCAACTTTGATTTTGACAAACTAGGCAATTACCTGAGTCCTGGTAATGGTATGCGAGTTCAGGGCTGGATGGCTGATATTGAAGGGGGATGGGCTATAGATTCCACAAAAAGCCTTCAGAACCTCGATATTTCTGGTTACAAAACCATAAGCCCGCAGGAGACGACCACGGTTCGTTTTCAAGGCAACTGTGATTCGACTCTGGTACCCATGAAAACTGTTACCGCCGCCAATGCTTCCGGAGCCGTGGTGGCTGGCCATGAAACAAAGCTAACATCTAAAGACGTCTATGATACATTGGGCAACAAGCATACTATATATTTTCGCTTTGAAAAAGTAGCGGCGTCAGACAACATGCTGACGGCCGCCGGAATGGCCAATCAGGCTTTAAACAACGCGGCTGGTTTTCCAGGAACGGTATGGAGAATGAGAGCCAGCACTGATTCAACATTCCCCGTACCGACCACGGGAGCAAGTAGTTCACAGGATTATTATATGCTGTTTAACTCAGATGGCCAGATGACTGATGTCTCCCAATGGCAAATGCCAGCAGCTTCAACCTATCCAACGGATGCCAACCTTCAATGGGATGACGCCACCAATGGTATATGGCAGCATTGCTTCGACCCGACAACTGCCGGTGGTCCTCTTCATGCGGCTACAACTTTGACCCAAAATCTTACCCTGAATTTAACAGCCCTCGTTGACCCGTTTGCCGGGGTTGGTACACCACAGACAATGGTGTTGAATTTTGCCGACACCAGCGGCAACCCTATGGTATTCCAGCACCAGGCAACCCACACCGCTTATGCTGAATATCAAGATGGTTATACCAAGGGGGACTTGAGAAACGTTAGCATCGACCAGTCCGGTACTATCTTGGGAGCATTCTCCAATGGTATTTCTAAGAATCTGGGGAGGATCGCTCTGGCAACCTTCCAGAACCCGGGAGGTCTACTGCAGAAAGGTGCTAACCTTCTACAGGAATCTAATAACTCGGGTGATCCAAAGGTCGGAGCACCTGGCGAAGAACAATCAGGCGTTATAATGCCGGGCAGCCTGGAGATGTCCAATGTGGACCTGTCTGAAGAGTTCACTGATATGATCGTTACTCAGAGAGGATTCCAGGCCAACTCTCGTGTAATAACAACATCAGACGAAATGCTTCAGGAACTGGTAAATCTTAAACGGTAATAGCTAAAGGCCCGGGGGCTTAAACTCCCGGGCCTAACCTAATAGGTTTGTCGATAAATACGCCAGAAGTTGACATTTACTCCAGCAGGATATATGACATTATTAGTCGAAATTATAAGGTTGAACAGTTATTTTTGGATATATGGTACAATCCACAATAACTGTTGACCAGAGGCAGGTAATAATTATGTTGAGTCTTACCCGCCTTAATGGGCAAAAGATAACGCTTAATATGGATTTGATCGAGGTAATGGAGGAAACTCCGGATACTGTTATTACTCTCACCACTGGTAAAAAGCTGGTAGTAAAAGAAACTATTGATCAGATAGTCTCGGAGATCGTCAAGTTCAGGAAAATGATCTCACTTAAGCTCAAGAAATAACAGGGGAGGGCTAATGATGGCCGAAGAAACCAATGCCAAGCCGGAACAGCCGAAAAGTGGATTCGACATCAAAATGATAGCTATAGGATTAGTGATTTTTCTGGCGGCAATGGGAGGCTCTTATTTGATTGCCAAGAGCATTCTGTCCCCGTATCTTCCCAAAGAGGAGGAAAAGACCGAGGCTAAATCCGAGGAAGTAGGAGTAACAGAAGCTGTTGGCGAATTTACGGTCAATATTAATGACCCTTCAGGTCAGCGGTTTCTGAAAACAACAATTTTTCTTGAAGTTACCGATAAGAACATGCAAGGTGAAGCATTCGCCGAATATAAGCCGATCATAAGAGACCAGATCAATACTATTCTAGCTTCCAAGACTATGGAGGATCTGGATGTACGTAACCGGGAAGAGCTTAAGAAAGAGATCAAAAAAAAGGTCAATAAGGAACTCGGTGGCGAAAAGATCAGTAAAGTTTATTTCGACCAGATAATCATGCAGTAATTTAGATATATCGTTCAAGCCGATTCGGGTCATAAAGGGGGGAGAACTGTGAGTGAAGTCCTGTCCCAAGATGAAATAGATGCGCTATTATCTGCTCTAAATAAAGGTGAAGTAAATGCCGAAGAGCTGAAGCAGGAGCGCACCAAAAAAAAGGTTAGGGTATATGATTTCCGGCGCCCTAACAAATTCTCGAAGGACCAGCTGCATACACTGCAGGTTATTTACGAGAATTATGCCAGATCGCTTGGGACGTATCTTTCAGCACAGTTGAGAGCCCCGGTAAATATTGACGTTTTATCGGTAGAACAATTGACTTATGATGAATTCATCAGATCGATACCTAATCCGACAATACTTTGTATATTTTCACTGCCTCCTCTGGAAGGCAATGCTATTTTCGAAGTTAATCCCAATTTGGGTTTTGCAATGCTTGACCGTCTGTTCGGCGGGCCGGGCTTACCTTCGGAGAGAGTGCGCAGCTTGACTGAGATCGAGGAGACAGTTATGGAGAGGGTCAGCCAGAGAATGCTGACTTATCTTGAGGACCCATGGGCTAGTATCGTACCTATCCAGCCCTTTTTGGAGCGGATAGATACCAACCCGCAGTTCACTCAGATAGTGTCGCCTAGTGAAATGGTGGTTATCGTTTCGCTGGAAACCAAGCTGGGTGAAGTCTTAGGCATGATCAACATATGCATACCGTTTCTGGTTCTGGAACCAGTAATTGGCAAGCTGAGTGTTCACTACTACTATTCTTCGACAGTGAAAAGCAGGAGCCAGGGCAACATTGACGTAATTAAGAATAGACTTCAGGATACGGTGATCCCGCTCAAAGTGGTATTAGGCAAAACCGTAATTACGGTCAAGGATTTGCTTGATTTGAATGTAGGAGATGTTATTCCTCTTGAGAGATCTGTTCAGAGTCCTTTAGAAGTGATCATCGGGCACAAGACAAAGTACTTGGTAACTCCCGGGGTTTCTGGCAATAAAGTATCTGTTCAGGTTATCAAGGTAATCGAGGGGGGAGATGACGAGAATGAATGACGGAATTTTGTCCCAGGATGAAATCGATGCCTTATTAAAAGGCGACAGTAAGTCAAGCGATTACATATCCAATGATAATAATTCTGATGTAACTGAAATAGAAAAAGACGCGCTTGGTGAAATCGGCAATATCAGTATGGGTACTTCAGCCACAACTCTGTCGACCCTACTGGGCAAGAAAGTTCGTATCACCACTCCACGAGTAAAAACATGTACCAAGGAACAGCTGCAGACAGAATACCCTCTGCCGCATGTTGTTATCGAGGTGGAGTATCGCGAGGGTCTTCAAGGCAGTAATGTTTTGGTCATGAAGAAGGATGACGTGCAGATAATCGCTGACTTGATGATGGGTGGCGATGGGACTACCCAAAGAGAACTGGATGAGCTCACACTCAGCGCTGTCAGCGAAGCTATGAATCAAATGATGGGGTCTTCTACTACCAGCTTGTCTTCGATGTTTGATAAGCGTATAGATATAGCACCACCTTCTGTGGCTGTTATAGACTTTGCCACCGAAGAATTGGGAGTCAAGCTGGGTGATGAATTCAGCGACATGGTTCAGATTTCCTTTAGAATGGAAATTGAAGGCCTTATTGACAGCGAGATTATGCAGATCATGCCTGTTGATTCTGCTAAATCTATGGTGGCTAGCTTGATGGGCGGAGTTCCGGAAGCAGATGTCAATGTACTGAGCGAACCGGAGCCAACCTATGCACCACCACCCATGACCGCGGCTCCGGCACCGCCGCCACCACCACCGCCGATGCCCGAATATGCGGCACCGCCGCCTCAGGCTGGAGGTTGGTATGGTGGAGCAATGCCGCCGCAGATGGATGCTTCGTCTGGTCAGGTCAAGAAAGGCCAGCAGGTGGCTGTACAGCCGGTTCAGTTTATGCCGCTCCAGCCGCCCGGAGTTTATGCTGCGCCCCAGAACATCGACCTGATATTGGATGTTCCACTGGACCTAAGTGTGGAACTGGGCAAAACCAAGAAAAGTATCAAAGAGATTCTCGAGATGGGCCCCGGTTCTATAATCCAGCTGGATAAACTAGCTGGAGAACCAGTTGACCTTCTGGTAAATGGTAAATTGATTGCAAAGGGAGAGGTGGTAGTAATTGACGAAAGCTATGGGATCCGGATAACAGCCATCGTTAGCCCAATGGATAGATTAGCAAAACTACAATAGATAGACGGGGAGGTAAATATGAGTAAGCGGATATTGATAGTTGATGATGCCGCCTTTATGAGAATGATGATCAAAGACATCCTTACTAAAAATGGTTTTGTTGTAGTCGGAGAGGCTGATAACGGTGCCAACGCTATCGAAAAATACCAGGAATTGAAGCCGGATCTGGTTACTATGGACATTACCATGCCGGAAATGGATGGAATTGCAGCGGTTAGAGAGATCAAGAAGGTTGATCCCAGTGCTAGGATCATCATGTGCAGCGCTATGGGGCAGCAGGCTATGGTTATTGACGCCATTCAAGCAGGAGCTAAGGATTTCATCGTAAAACCGTTTCAACCTGAACGTGTTCTAGAGGCTGTTTCCAAGGCGGTTGGGTAGTAACAGGTAGTGCAGCATGTTTAAAAGGAAAAGGACAGTAGTCCTGGTTATCCTGCTTACAGTTATTGCACTTTTTGCTGTCAGTATTCAAACTCTAGCTGTACCTGTACAATCAGAGGATCAAAAAGTAAATATTCCACAGTACCAAGAGCCCCAAAAGGCTGAAACTCCCAGCGTTTTCTGGATGATGATCCAGTTGGTTTTAGCGCTGGGTTTGATAGTATTAATGGCCTGGGGTTTGATTCACCTGTTGGGTAGCAAGATGGGCAGTCGGCTTCAAGGCCAGTGGATACGAGTCCTGGATGAGGTCATGCTCGGGCAGAATCGAGGGATAGTTGCCCTTGAGATTGGCGGTCGTGTATTTTTAGCCGGCGTAACCGATCACCAGATAAGTATGCTGCTCGAAATCGAGGATCAGCAGATGATTGAAGATATGGTTGCGGCGGGTTCTGAATCGACCCGCTTTTCGTCTGAAAATTGGAATATGTTAAATACATGGGTGGACAAGTTCAAACAACAAGTTTGGCCGCAGAAAGATATTAAGCCGAACGAATTTTCCAATGTAATGAGTGACAAGGTTAGAAAGCTTGAAAGGTTGGCCAATCGTGTCAACGGGGGAGAAAGCATAGATGCGGGCAATAAAGGTGACGGCCATGAATAGCCGCAACAAGAGACTGCTTATGCGATCTATATTGGTATTAGCTGCATCTATTGTTATATGGAGCTTTGTAATATCTCCTGCTTTCGCAGCACCATTTCAGATACCTGACATCAATATCGCAGTAGACGGTAATTCGCAGGGGCCCCAGGCAGGGTCACAGGCTTTGCAGATAATAGCTCTGCTGACGGTACTGACAATCGCACCGGCGATCATTATCCTGATGACATCATTTACAAGAATTATAGTAGTGCTGTCGTTCCTGCGCAGTGCGCTGGCTACCCAACAGATGCCTCCAAATCAGGTATTGATCGGATTAGCTATGTTTTTGACTTTCTTCGTTATGGCACCGACCTGGAAAGATGTCAATGATAAGGCTTTACAGCCGTACTTAAAAGGAGAGATGAAGCAGGAAGTCGCACTTGAAAAGGGAATGGCTCCGATGAGAATGTTCATGTTCAAGCAGACCCGTGAGAAGGACCTGGCTTTGTTTGTGGAACTCAGCCACAGTCCCAGACCGAAGACTTATAAGGACATATCTAATACGGTATTGATACCGGCGTTTGTTATTAGTGAGCTCAACACCGCATTCCAAATCGGTTTTATAATATTTGTTCCGTTCTTAGTTATCGATATGGTGGTATCCAGTGCACTTATGTCGATGGGTATGATGATGCTGCCGCCAATGATGATATCTTTGCCATTTAAAATACTATTATTTGTTTTAGTAGATGGATGGAATTTGCTTATTCAGCGCCTCGTTCTAAGTTTCAAGTGACGGGGAGGGTATATACTTGTTCGAAAATGTAGTTATGGGAATAGCCAAAGAAGCAGTCTTTCTGACTTTGTTGATTTCCCTACCCATTTTAGGAAGCAGTCTTGTGGTAGGTCTCGTAATAAGCATATTACAAGCTACGACTCAGATACAGGAACAGACACTGACGTTTATACCCAAAATTGTGGTCGTGCTGCTTATCTTCGTAATGTTCGGACCTTGGATGTTCAACCTGATGTCAGGATTTACTCAGAACTTGTTCATGAGTATACCAACACTTGTTAATTACAGGTAGATCAGACAAATATTCCGAGAGGAATCACTATGGAAGCAACGTTTGAATCATTATTACTCGTATTTGGTAGAACGTCCGGTATTTTTCTTATAGCGCCAGTATTCAGCGGGCGCCAAATACCGGTACAGATAAAAGTATTTTTGATCCTGATCATAAGTGGAATCATAGCTGCTGTATCCAACATTAAAACAGCCATGCCCATCGATAATTCTAGTTATTTGATATGGGCCATTGTATCAGAGATATTAGTCGGCTATACAATTGGTTTTGTAACATACTTAGTGTTTTCTGCCGTACAGTTGGCAGGGCAATTGCTGGACATGCAGATGGGTTTTGGCATAGTAAACGTACTTGATCCGCAGTCTGGTATGCAGGTCCCATTGATGGGCAACTTTCAGTATCTGGTCATATTGATGGTTTTTTTAGGGATAAACGGCCATCATTTGATCATCAGAGCATTAAGTGACAGTTATCATTTTATACCAGTGTTGGGTGCCCATTATAATGGTAATCTAGTAAGTTATATGATGAGCATGGCTGGAACCATCTTTGTGGTGGCAGTCAAACTGGCGGCACCGGTAGTGTCGGCAGTCTTTATGGCTGATGTAGCCTTGGGATTCGTTGCCCGTACAGTGCCGCAGATGAATGTTTTTATCGTTGGTTTACCATTAAAGATATTAGGCGGCTTAATAATGGTGGTTACCGTTATGCCGGTATTTGTTTGGTTTATGCAGGTCCTGCTAGGTAGGTTCTTTGTTGATCTAGATAAGATTATGATGTTGATGGGGAAGTGAAGTAGTGGATCAGTGGCTGTTCTTTGATCTCCAGCTATTTGCTGGGGAAAAAACTGAACAGGCAACACCTAGGCGCAGGGAAGAAGCAAGGCGCAAAGGCCAGACTTTTCGTAGTGTCGACCTTAACTCGGCGGTCATCATCATCGCCACTTTTGGCATGCTGTATTTTACATTTCCCAGCATGCTGGCGGAAATGCATAAATTTATGGCCCATTATCTGGTTGAAGGAGCAGGCGACGTTTTAACTACAGCAGTGGCGCACGCTATTTTTCTTGACAGCATAACACTGTTGGCGAAGTGCACTCTGCCGATTGCAGGTGCGGCCATGATAGCCGGTATTGCTGTAAATCTTGCTCAAGTAGGTTTTATCTTTTCCTCTGAAACTCTGGAATTCAAGCTGGAGAGAATCGATCCCATTGCCGGATTTGGACGAATATTTTCAAAAAGGGCACTGGTGGAGTTGGTCAAGTCTCTTTCGAAGGTTGCTATAGTTGGTTATGTTGTTTACAGTGTATGTCAGAAATACATAATCTTTTTCCCAGCTTTCATGGATATGGGTATCGCTCAGATCGGCAGCAGCATTGCCACAATCATATTTGAAATGGCGATGAAGGTAGCCTTGGCTTTGCTTATTTTAGGTTTGGCCGATTATTTCTATCAACGTTGGGAATATGAAGAAGGCCTGAAAATGAGCAAACAGGAAGTAAAGGATGAATACAAGCAGATGGAGGGCGATCCGCAGATCAAAGGCAAACAGCGGCAAAGACAGCGTGAAATATCGATGCGCCGGATGATGTCCGAAGTACCGAAGGCAGATGTGGTCATAACCAACCCGACACACTTTGCTATTGCTCTTAAATATGATTCTGACAATATGTCGGCCCCGGTAGTGATCGCCAAAGGACAGGATTTCATGGCCCTTAAGATCAAGGAAATAGCTAAGTCGCACAATATTGCTGTGGTGGAAAACCCCGAGTTAGCCAGGGCGATTTATTATGTTACCGAAATCGGGGATGTGATTCCAGAGGACCTGTACCAGGCAGTTGCCGAGGTACTGGCATTCGTATACCGCCAGAAGAAGAAGATCCTTTAGATTTAATTTGGATAGAACCATTCTCGCAGTAAAATGGGAAAAGTTACCAGGTTGGTGGCGAGAGTGAAGATCAAGGCATAAGGAAAGACCGTGATTGGCCGTTGCTCATCAGCCGCAAGCGCTTGATTCGATTCCAACGGCATTAGGCGCGACAGTGCGCCGTCAAGCGTTTTGCTGAGTACGTTGATTGAACGGGATTTGCGAAATAACGCAGAGATTCGCATTTGTAAGCGGCCTGGGAATGTTGGATTTGGGGAGAGAGAGCGTGCCACCTGCAACAGGGATTAATCGCACAATGAGCAATACGGACATTATAGCTGCGGTAGCCATCATAGCCGTAGTAATGATGATGATTGTTCCTGTCCCTAAACCATTGTTAGATATTTTTCTAGTTTTTAATATCAGCTTTGCTCTGGTTATTCTGTTAGTTTCGATATTTACAATAAATCCTTTGGAGTTTTCAGTATTCCCATCGCTGCTGCTGGTAACCACGCTGATGAGATTGGCGATGAACGTTTCCGCTACCCGACTGGTATTGGGTGAGGCTGATGCTGGAAATGTTATTGAGGCATTTGGTAATTTCGTCGCCGAAGGCAATATGATAGTTGGCTTTGTTATATTCTTGATCCTAGTCGTAATTCAGTTTATCGTTATCACCCGAGGTGCTGAGCGGGTATCTGAAGTTGCAGCCCGTTTTACGTTGGATGCGATGCCCGGTAAACAGATGGCGATCGATGCTGACCTTAATGCGGGTCTTATAAACGAGACCGATGCCCGTACGAGACGTAAGGACATCCAAAGAGAAGCTGATTTTTATGGAGCTATGGATGGTGCCAGTAAGTTCGTCAAAGGGGACGCAATCGCTGGTATTATCATTATTATTATAAATATTGTCGGTGGTTTGATCATTGGCATGGTACAGAGAGGCATGCCCTGGGCTGATGCATCAAAGACTTACACGATACTGACCGTTGGTGATGGACTAGTAACGCAGATTCCGGCACTACTGATTTCTACCGCAGTTGGTATTATTGTTACACGTTCAGCATCCAACGCCAACCTGGGGGAGGAGTTGTCCACTCAGCTATTGGCTCAACCCAAGGTTTTTGCTATGGCTACCGTGGTATTGGTACTTTTAGGTATGATCGGACTTCCGAAACTGCCGTTGTTTATTATCGCCGCTTTATTTGCCGCCATTTACTTTTATCAAAGCCAGGTCGCACCTGTTGTTGAAGAAGAGGAGATGGTTGAAGATGTTTCGGAAGAAGTTGAACAAATCAAGAAGCCTGAAAATGTTATGGAGCTTCTTAATGTAGAGAAGATGGAGATGGAACTGGGATACAGCTTGATCCCGCTGGTCGATTCCGAACAGGGTGGAGACCTTCTGGATCGAATCGTTATGATCAGAAGGCAGGCGGCGGTGGACTTAGGTTTTATTGTGCCGCCGATTCGTATTAGGGACAACATGCAGTTGAAACCGAACATGTATATGATCAAGATCAAAGGCCTTGAGGTCAGCCGGGGTGAGCTGTTCCTTGAGAATTATTTGGCTATTGGCCCTGGGATAGAAGAGGATCTCGAGATCACCGGGATCGATACACTGGAACCGGCCTTCCGGTTGCCGGCGCGCTGGATCGACACAATGGACCGTGAAAGAGCAGAAAACAAGGGTTATACAGTAGTGGATCCGCCATCGGTAGTGGCTACCCACCTTACTCAGGTCATCAAAGGGCATGCCAACGAATTGCTGGGTCGCCAAGAAGTCCAGAACATGGTGGCTTATGTCAAGGAGCAGTCACCGGCAGTAGTAGACGAGTTGGTTCCGGATCTCCTTTCGGTGGGCGACATACAGAAAGTAATGGCCAATCTGCTGCATGAGCAGGTTCCAGTCCGTGATATGGTGACAATCCTCGAGGCTTTGGCTGATTACGCTAAGTTGACAAAAGATACAGATGTACTAACGGAATATGTGCGGCAGGCCCTGAAACGGCATATCACCAGAGCCTATGTCAATGAAGAGAACCGCCTGCCAGTGATCACACTGGATCCGGCATTTGAGGAATATCTGCGTGATTCAGTACAGCAGAGCGATTTTGGCTCTTATCTAGCAATCGATCCTAACCGTGCCCAGCTCATGGTAAGGAAGCTGAACGGGCACATGGAAGATATGGCCCGGCAGGGATATACTCCGGTGGTCGTATGTGCTCCGGTTCTCAGGATCTATTTTAAGAAGCTTATTGAGAGGTTCATTCCTGGTCTAGCGGTTATTTCTTATAATGAGATAGAGCCCGATATCGAAATCGATGTCATAGGGATGGTGTCAGCATGAAGATAAGAAGATTCGTTGCCGACTCCTTTCAGGAGGCTATGAATCAGGCAAAAATGGAAATGGGACGCGATGCGATCATCTTACACAGCCGCCGTTTTAAAGAAGGCGGAGTGTTGGGTTTGTTCGCTAAACAGCGTTTTGAGATAACGGTAGCGGTCGACGAAGATACACGGACCAGATTTGATTCCATACGGCCGCCGGAGCTGGAACCGCCTAAAGAAGCCGTTAAAATATCCAAGACACCTAAGAATACCCAGAAGGCAAGGCTTTCAGTCGAAGCCAAACCGGATGAGTTCGTGGTATCCAATGCCGTACTGGAAGAGATCCGTACCATGAAAGAAATGGTTGAAGACATCCGGGAACGGGTGGGAGATAAACAAAAACCAGGACCACAAAGTAAGAGAGGGCAAAGCCTGCTCAAATTATTGACAAGCAATCAGGTCGACGAGAAGGTAGCGGTAAAAGTCATCAAGCTGATCGAGGAACGCATGCAGACCGAGCGTTATAACGACAGTATGTCCGCTCGCGAGCTGGAAAAACAGGTCGTAGCTGATTTACTTAAGAAGGCGCGCCCAATCGAGTTTAAAGGCAAGAAAGCGAGGACTATCGCTCTAGTGGGACCTACAGGAGTAGGAAAGACTACTACTATAGCTAAATTGGCTGCCAACTTTAGTCTGATCGATAAGAGGAAAGTGGCGTTGGTCACCATGGATACATACAGAATTGCTGCAGTGGATCAGTTGAAAACATATGCCGAAATCATAGGGGTGCCGTTAGAAGTCGTTTTTAATCCTGATGGTCTAAAATCTTCCCTGAAAAAGTTAGCTTCTAACGATATCATCTTCATCGATACAGCCGGACGCAGCCCTAAAAATGAGGAACATATGCAGGAACTGGCTGATTTCTTAGAAGTTGCAAAACCGGACGAAGTGATTCTGGTTCTTAGTGCTGCCACCCGTACCGAAGATTTGCTGGAAGCATACAAGAGATTCAAAGTGAATCGAGTGGACAAGATCATCTTTACCAAACTTGACGAGACTAACTGTTATGGCCAGATACTCAGTGTGGTTTATCGCACCAAAAGTCATATTTCTTACATAACAAATGGACAAAATGTTCCCGATGACATTGAAGTGCCGAACGAACTTCAATTAGCTGCAATGATACTCGGAGAAGAAGGTACATTATGAAGGATCAGGCCGAAAAACTTAGAACCATGGCCAAGAGCCTTAAAACAAAAATCGAAGCGGACATGGTCAAAGGTTTCAACCATACGCGGGTTATTGTTGTGACAAGCGGCAAAGGCGGGGTGGGCAAAACCAATCTAGCCTTGAATTTGTCGATCGCCATGTCGCAGCTGGGTTCGCGGGTGATACTCTTTGATGCCGATATGGGATTAGCCAATGTTGATATTATTATGGGATTAGCCCCCAAATACAATCTATGGCATGTTATCCGTAAAGAAAAGGACATTAAGGACATTTTGCTGACCGGCCCAAAAGGACTTAAGATCATTCCTGGAGGATCGGGAGTGTCTGAACTAGCCAATCTTTCAGATGCCGACTTGAAGCGGGTCATCAGCGAACTGGGCAAATTAGATGGGGATACCGAGTACATGGTCATCGATACTGGTGCCGGAATATCCAACAGCGTATTGAGTTTCGTTCTCACTGCTGATGAAATAATCGTTGTTACTACTCCAGAGCCCACGTCATTGACTGACGCTTATGGAATAATCAAAACCGCAGCCTCAAAGGAAGCTGGGGGCAAGATATTCGTTATAGTCAATAGGGTATCGACAGAAACCGAGGGGATACTAGTAGGGCAGAAACTGAAGTCGGTCACTCAAAGGTTCCTTGGAGTCGAGGTCGAGATCTTGGGTCATGTGTTGGAGGACCGTGCTGTGGAGGAAGCGGTTATGCGGCAGGAGCCGTTTGTGGTTAGCTTCCCAAGTAGTTCTGCCGCTAAAAACGTAAATGAACTAGCCAGCCGATTGTGTGACATAACCGGTGGCAATACTGTTAGGCGTTCTCAGGGGCTAAAAAGTTTCTTTAAAAACTTGACCAGTATGTGGCGTTAAGGGATTTCTGACTGATCAATAATTGTTCAACAGGCGGTGGAACTAGTGAGTATTAGCCTATTAAAAGAGAATCTTTTGATCGAAATCGAAATTGATTCACATACATCACATGCTGTCTTCCCTAGCCGCATCGAAGGCGTTGGACAGCAGACGCTGCTGATAGGGGCCCCTATCCATTTGGGAGCATTGATCCCTCTGCATAGGGGAGACACAGTCAAAATCAATTTTATACATAAGGATCAAGCATTTAGCTTTTACACGAGAGTGATTAGACGGGTGGACCACCCTTTGGCATTGGTAGAGATCGAAAAACCAACCGAAATGGATAAGCTGCAGCGGCGCGAATATGTTAGGTTGAGAGTGTCTATGCCTATTTGTTTTAGAATAGTTCCGCCGGGTCAAGAAAACGTTGCAGTTACGCCCAGTGATGAGTTTTATGATGCCAATACCATCGATATTAGCGGTGGTGGAGTGCTTTTTATTACAAAAAACGTCGTCAAAAGGGAGGATTTGTTGGACATTAGGATGAACTTACCAAAGAGGGAGAATTTGCTTTTCCGAGCTAAGGTGGTAAGATCGACCCCTAGTGAGATAAATGGAGAAAAGAAATATACTGTAGCTACTGTATTTGATCGTCCTAGAGAAGTTCACAGAGATGCCATAGTAGGATTTATTTTTGATAAGCAGCGTGAGTTTTTGAAAAAAGGTTTGCTGTAGGGGGTGATTTCGATTAAGAAGATCCGCGTTTTAGTTGTAGATGATTCAGCATTCATGCGCAGGGTTATAAGCGATATTATAAACAAACAGCCTGATATGGAGGCGATCGGGACATCCCGTAACGGTAAGGAAGCTTTAGAGAAGATCAAGGAAATGACTCCCGATGTAGTTACATTGGACGTTGAAATGCCGGTCATGGATGGCTTAGAAGCCTTAGAACGTATAATGACCGAGGAGCCAATGCCAGTCATTATGCTTTCGAGCCTTACCCAAAGCGGTGCCGATGCTACGATGCGAGCTTTGCAGCGCGGAGCGGTGGACTTTATTCCCAAGCCATCGGGAACCGTGTCACTTGATATAGAAAAAGTATCTGATGAGATCATCAACAAGATAAGGGTTGCCGCCGGAGCTAGGGCGAGTGTTAGAAGACTTACTATCCCGCCACCGACTCCGATTATTACTAGACCACAGCTTGTGAAACAAGCAACAGTACAAGGTCAGTTAGAGAAAATGGTGGTGATAGGTACATCTACTGGAGGGCCTAAGGCGCTTCACGAAGTGATTCCTCAACTACCAGGCAATTTGGCTGCCGGAGTACTGGTAGTACAGCATATGCCGCCGGGGTTTACCAAATCTTTAGCAGAACGGCTTGATTCGCTGTCGAATGTCAATGTTAAGGAAGCTGAGGATGGTGAACCAGTATATCCGGGATGTGTATATATCGCACCAGGTGATTTTCATCTTAAAGTTAAGCAGTCAGGTGGACCTGGCAGCAGAAGATTAAATATTAGCCTAACTAAAGATCCAGCAGTATCCGGGCATCGACCGTCAGTTGATGCTATGTTTGAGTCCGCTATATCCGAATTCTGGTCACCGATGGTGGGTGTTGTAATGACCGGAATGGGTGCGGATGGGGCTAAAGGAGTAATTGGTATTAAGCAAAAAGGAGGAATAGTGATAGCGGAAGACAAATCTACTTGTATAGTGTTTGGTATGCCCAAATCAGTTATTGAAACAGGTTGTGCTGATAAGATTGTGCCATTACCACAAATCGCGCAGGAAATAGCTAGATCACTCTAAACATTGGGGAGGTGGATACCCTTGAGTAACATGGATATGTCCCAATATCTCGATGTCTTCCTCGAAGAGAGCAAGGAGCACCTGGGAAATCTTAACCAAAAACTCTTAGAGTTGGAGAAGAATCCGGATGATTTGCCGAGTCTGAATGAAATCTTCCGTGCGGCTCATACGCTGAAGGGGATGTCTTCCACCATGGGTTTCGACAACATGGCGGATTTGACTCACCATATGGAAAATGTTCTCTCGGACTTAAAGGAAGGTCTGATCCACGTTGATACGATGGTCGTTGACGTCCTTTTCCGCTGCTTCGATCAATTGCAGATTATGGTCGAAAAAATTCAGAACGGTCAATCGCCGGTATTAGACACAACAGAACTAGTAAAAATGCTGGAGAACATCAAGACCGGTTCATCAGGTAAAGGCAGTGAGCCGCCTGCGGCAAAAGCTGTTCATGTTGATTCTGCACCCGAAGTGGTTGATGTTTCGGTCAAACTGGATGTTCGTATGGATTTCAATGGATATGATATGACAGTCATGAAAGAGGCCTTGGAACGGGATCTGACCGTTTATTACCTGCAAATGGTGGTCGATAAAGGCTGTTTGATGAAATCCGTGCGTGTATTTATGGTTTTCAAGGCCTTGGAGGAAGACGGCGAGATTATTAAGAGTGATCCACCTGCGCAGGATTTAGATGAAGGTAAGTTTGAAAACGACTTTCACCTCATTCTTATCAGTAAAATAGATGAACAGATGATTCACAACCGCTTATCCAGCATCTCAGAAGTCAAGCTGGGTCAGATTAAGATCCTAGGTTTTGACGATCTGCAGATCAAGGACACCAAAAGCTCGGCTCAGTCCGAGGAAGCTGAAGGAACAGTTGAAGATAGAGTGGTTGCTGACAGAACCAGTAAAGTTGAAGGCGTTTCCGAAGAAGCGCTTAGAACTCATAAAGTAAAGCAAACAGTAAGGGTTGATATAGAAAAATTGGACAACCTGATGAATCTGGTAGGAGAGCTGGTCATAAACAAAGGCCGTTTAGAACAGATCGGCACTACCAAACACATTACTGAGCTCAATGAAACCATAGAGCATATGGAACGCATTACCAATGATCTCCAGAATGTTGTTATGAAGGTCAGGATGGTGCCAATAGAATCTGTGTTCAATCGGTTTCCTAGAATGGTTCGCGATCTAGCCAAAGATCTGGGCAAAGAATTAGAGTTTGTGATCGAAGGCAAGGAAACTGAACTTGACCGCACAGTTATAGATGAGATAGGCGATCCGCTGGTTCATATGCTGCGGAATGCGATCGATCATGGGATGGAAGATCCAGATACACGCGAGAAGGCTGGTAAACCAAGAATTGGATTGGTACAGTTGATTGCCCGACATGAAGGCAACAATGTCTATATCGAAGTCCATGATGACGGTAGCGGATTCAATATGAACGCTATTAGACGAAAGATAGTGGAGAAGGGTTTCCTGCCGGCGAAAGAAGCCGAATTACTGCCTGATGATGATGCCATCCGCTATATTTTTGAATCTGGTTTCAGTACTTCGGAAAGTATAACAGACATTTCCGGACGAGGCGTGGGTCTAGATGTTGTCAGAAACAAGATAGAAAGTCTAAACGGAGAGATATTCATCGAAAGCAGACCTGGTGAAGGGACAACCTTTAAAATCCGTCTGCCGCTGACTCTGGCCATAATACAGGCATTGCTGGTCAAAGTCGGTGATGAGACTTACGCCATCCCTCTAACATCGGTTGATGAGACCACTATGATAGAACATAGTGAGATCAAAGTGGTTCAAGGCCAGGAAGTAGTTCTACTAAGAGGAACTGTTTTGCCGTTAGCTAGAGCAAAAACCCAGCTCGAGGTGCCGGGAGAACAATCAGATAATGAAGCAATGTACGTAGTAGTAGTTCGCAAGGCCGGAAAACAAATGGGCCTGATAGTGGACAGTTTGATAGGTCAGCAGGAAATCGTTATAAAGAGCCTGGGTAAGCTGCTAACAGGTATTCCAGGTTTGGCCGGCGCCACAATTCTGGGCGATGGCGGAGTATCTCTGATACTTGACGTCGGCACCTTATTGTAAAGGGGAGGTGACCGTAATGGAAGAACATGTAATGGAAGTGCACGAAGCTCTGGAAAATGAAATACAAGTCGTTGCCTTTAAGCTGGGTAGTGAAGAATACGCAGTGGAAATCGTGACCGTCCAGGAAATAATCAAAGTCCTTACCATTGCTCGGGTGCCTAGGGCCAACAAGTTTATTGAAGGTGTTATCAACCTGCGTGGAAATGTCATTCCTGTGTTTAATCTGCATAAGAGGTTTGGCATCACTCCACAGGGTAAAGACGAAGACAAAAGGATAATCGTATTCCAATTCGATGATGTAAAGGCTGCCATTATGGTTGATGGTGTATCTGAGGTGATCAGGATCGGTGTTAACAGCATTGAGGACGCGAAGAAGGTATATGGGTCACTTGATGCTGATTTTATACAAGGGGTAGGTAAGGTTGAAGGAAGGCTCTTGATTCTGCTTGATTTGGAGCAGTTGTTAGGAGCTTATTAAGCGAGGTGAGGGTTCTTTATGATTCAAGATTTTAGCGAACTTTCAGGGCTGCAAATCGATGCTCTCAGAGAAATAGGTAATATTGGGGCAGGTAATGCGGCAACAGCGCTTGCGACTCTAGTAAGGTCAAAAGTTGATATGTCAGTTCCCCAGGTAAGCATCGTTCCTTTTTCAGATGTCCCGTCAATGCTGGGTGGCGCCGACACACCAGTGGTAGCAATATATTTGCGGGTCACCGGCTCTGCTAGTGCCAACATAATGTTTGTGCTGCCGATAAAAAATGCTCTCTTGTTAGTAGACATGCTGATGGGGCGGGCTCATGGTGAGACTGGCGAATTTGCCGAGATAGAACTTTCGGCCATGTCAGAAGTAGGGAATATCATCACGGGGAATTATTTAAATGCCCTTTCAATGTTTACCCAACTCACGTTATTGCCGTCAGTACCGGCATTAGGGGTTGATATGGCAGGGGCGCTTATTGATGCAGTCCTTGCACAGTTTGGAGAAATAAGCGATTATATTCTAGTACTCGAAACTGAGTTTAAAAGAGATGATGAAGATGTCATGGGCCATTTCTTTCTGCTGCCTGAACCGGGCGGGTTAGACACAATACTGTCTGCACTTGGGGTGAACTTCTAATGTCTAAAGTAATACAGGTAGGCATGGCCGACCTGAAGGTTGCCAAGAGTCCTGACAAATTAATGACAGCCGGACTAGGATCCTGCATAGGTATCTGTCTTATCGATAAATCGGTGAAGGTAGCTGGGCTGGCTCATATCATGTTGCCGTCCAGTCAACTTGCGCGCAATGTCCAGAACAAAGCAAAATTTGCTGATACTGCAGTGGGAATACTTATAGCAGAAATGGAAAAGATGGGCTGTGCTTCGGCCCGGTTAATTGCCAAGATCGCCGGTGGTGCCCAAATGTTCAATTTTTCCGGAGACAGTGACATAATGAGAATTGGCGAAAGAAACGCAAGGGCGGTCGAGGAAACACTAAAGTCTATGAATATCAAGCTTCTCGCCAATGATACTGGGGGCAACTTCGGCCGAACTATTATTTTTGACCCAGAAAACGGGGACTTGGTAGTAAGAACAATTGGACACGGGGAGAGAATTATTTAGGATGAAATCTGCCGATCTTACTGACGTATGGATTCAATATAAAGAACATGACGAGCAGTCAGCCAGGGACGAGTTGATACTGCATTATGCGTATCTGACAAAGTACATTGCACACCGGTTGGCCATTAATCTATCGTCGGCAGTTGAGGTAGACGAACTGATTTCTTATGGCATCGAAGGATTGATAGATGCTATTGAGAAGTTCGACCTTTCAAGAAAGATCAAATTCGAAACTTATGCAGTTACCCGTATCAGGGGAGCTATGATAGATGGTTTACGTTCAATGGACTGGGTGCCAGTATCTGTGCGGCAAAAGAGCAAAGATCTCGAGAAAGCCTATGCTCTCGTGGAGGCTGAACTAGGACGGGCGGCATCAGATGAAGA
>JBLNAX010000070.1:0-12304 GCA_050259595.1 Acidobacteriota bacterium
TGGCTTCGAAGGAGTCAAGGTCGCTATTACATTGTAGGGTGTAGCAGTAGTAGAGCTATAGGAAATCGTGGCTGTCGGAGCACCGGACTTGATCCAGGTCACGGTAGCCGTGGCTGAGCCGGTATTACCAGCCGTGTCTTTAAAAAGGAATGTGAAACTGCCATTCTCTGTGAATGTATATGTGGGGGAAAGGTCATTGTTAGTAACCTGAACCGGCTTATTTGTAACCAGCGTGGCCACCACGGCGCCGCCGGTTTCAGTTGTCGGGCTGTAGCTGATGGTGCCGGTAGGCTGTGTTTTATCGATCCAGGTTACTGTGGCTGTAGCAGAACCAGTGTTGCCAGCGGCATCTTTGTACTGGAAAGTAAAACTACCATTAGTTGTGAAAGTGTAGGAGTTTGAACCATTATTGTTGGTGATGGTCACCGGTTTGCTGGGTGTCAGCGTAGCCACAACATTGCCGCCGGTAGGCATGTTAGGGCTGTAGCTTATAGATGCACTGGCCGATGAATTATCGATCCATACGACGCTCGCAATAGTAGAACCGATATTGCCAGCTCCATCTTTATAATTAAAAGTGAAAGTTCCATTGGCACTGAAGGTGTAACTCATTGAACCATTGTTATTGGTCACCGTTATTGGCTCACTGGGGGTTATGGTTGCGACGACAGTACCATTGGTGGCAGTGGCTGGATTGTATGAGATGGTAGCAGTTGGAGGTGTCTTGTCGATCCAATTGACAGTAGCAGTGGCAGACCCGGTGCTGCCCGTTGAGTCGGTATATTGGAAAGTAAAGCTGCCATTGTTCGTAAAAGTATAGTTGCTGGAACCGTTGTTATTGGTTATAGTTACAGGTTTGGAGGTTACTAGAGTAGCCACAACATTGGCATTAGTGGCAGATGTTGAACTGTAAGAAACCGACGCGGCAGTCGGCCCACTTTTGATCCAGGTGACAGTTGCAGTGGAGGAACCGATATTGCCTGCAGAATCCTTGTATTGGAATGTAAAGGTGCCATTATCAGTGAAAGTATATATGGGTGACAAGTCGTTATTGATAACGGTCACTAGTTCGCCAGTATTCAATGTAGCCACAACTTTTCCACTTGTTTCAGCGGTTGTGCTGTAGGTTATGGTTGCGGCTGGTGCTGCCTTGTCGATCCAAGTAACGTTAGCGGTGGCCGTCTTATCGACCCCGACAGAATCTTTGTACTGGAATGTGAAGCTGCCATTTTCATTAAAGGTATAAGTGTTTGAACCACTATTGTTGGTGATTGTTATCGGTTTATTCGAAACCAGCGTTGCCACGACTTTGCCATTGGTGAGCGTGTTGGGGGTGTAATTGATGGTGGTCGATGTTGCAGAGGTGTCGATCCAAGATACGCTAGCAATAGCAGAACCGACATTGCCAGCCCCATCTTTAAAATTAAAAGTAAATGAACCATTAGCGCTGAATGTGTAGGTCTGTGAACCACCATTGTTCGTGACTGTTACCAGTTCACTAGGGTTCATGGTCGCAACTACTGTGCCGTTAGTAGCAGTGGGTGGATTATAAGCGATAGTGGCAGTAGGCGGTATCTTATCGATCCAGTCTACCGTGGCAGTGACAGAACCCGTAGTGCCGATAGAGTCCTTATATTCGAAAGTAAAGCTGCCATTCGATGTGAATTTATAGGTGCTGGCACCATTGTTGTTAGTAATCGTCACTGGTTTGGAACTGACCAGGGTCGCCACAACATCGATATTGGTAGCAGTACTCGTGCTGTATGAAACCGACGTGGTGGCAGGAGTGCTTTTGATCCAGTCTACCGTGGCTGTAGATGAACCTTTATTGCCGTATGCATCAAACCAGGTAAAAGTAAAGCTGCCATTCTCTGTGAATGTATAAACCGGGGAAAGGTCATTGTTGCTAATTGTCACCGGTCTGCTAGGCACCAGAGTAGCCGTAACACTGCCGGTAGTCTCTACCGTCGGACTGTATGTAAAGGTTATCGTAGGTGGCTTAAGGATCCAATTGACTTTGGCAGTAGCTGAACCAGTATTGCCTGCAGCATCTTTGAAATCAAAAGTAAAGCTCCCGTTCTCGGTAAATGTGTAAGTAGTTGCGCCGGAGTTGTTTGTCACGGTTACCGGCTCGCTGTACACCAGAGTGGCAACTACATCTTCTTTAGTAGTTGCAGCAGGGTTATAGGAAATCGTGGCTGTAGGTGGAGTTTTATCGATCCAATCGACTTTAGCGGTGGTTGAACCGACATTGCCCGCGGCATCCTTGAAATTAAAAGTAAAGCTGCCGTTAGCAGTGAGCGTGTACTTGTTTGAACCACTGTTGTTAGTGATCGTTACGGTTTCACTTGGTGTAATGGTGGCTGTAACATTGGTATTGGTCGCAGTTGCTGGGTCATAGTTGATGGTGGCAGTAGGAGCAGTCTTATCGATCCAGTCGACTTTTGCAGTGGCAGTGTTGGTATTGCCGGCTACATCAATAAACTGGAAGTCGAAGCTCCCATTTGCATTAAAAGTATACTTGTTGGAACCGTTATTATTAGTTATAGTTACCGGTTCGCTAGGGGTTATCGTAGCCACAACGTCGCCGTTGGTTAGAGCATAAGTGCTGTAGGAAACGGTTGCGGTGGGGACTATTTTATCGATCCAGTATACACTGGCGACTGCCGTTCCGGTATTGCCCACTCTGTCTCTAAAGTTAAATGTAAAATTGCCATTATCGGCAAAAGTATAAGTGGCTGCACCGCTGTTGTTGGTGACGGTTACTGGTTTGTTGGGCACTAGGCTCGCTACAACCGATTTATTTGTCATGCTCGGCCCAGCAGGAGCATAGGTGAAAGTGGCAGTAGGAAGCGGCTCTAGTACCTTCAGAGTAACGTTAGTCGTTCCGTAGTTCTTATTATCCGCGTCGACTGCACTTAAGGTAAATGTATAAGTGCCCTGCTCGGTATTAGCGGGTACTTTAAATGTGACTTTGAACGGCTGTGTGGTTCCCAGCGGTACTGTGGCATATGAAGCTGGTTCGATAGTCATCCAGGACGAGTAGTTGCTGGGCACCAAATGTAGATTGTTGACTGGCAGGTTAAGGGCCTTATCCATGGCGCTCACTACGGTGCTGGACAAGGTGGACGGGCTAACGGTGTAGGTCGCACCTCCGGTAAGGCCGGTCCAATAATTCCAGTTGGCAAGATAGGATGTCTTTCCATGACATTCGATCAAAGTGGTTTTATTATTTACCAATACCTGCAGGACTTTTTGCAGGTCCAGGTCATCACTGTTCAATATAACTTCGTCTCGACCAGGATCGCCGCCGGACGTTAGGATAGTGCTGGCGAGTCCTTCATTAATATTATTATCATGGGGAACCGAATCTGAAATATTCACAATGAAACGTCTTGAGCCGGAACGCCAAGCAATACTGCTGTCAGAATAAGACTCATACAACATACGAGTAATAGCTTCCGGGTAGTCAAAGCCATTGTGCGGCAAAATGCTATAAATGGCCGCATTTACGGCACTGTCACTAGATGTGATAGGTTGATTCAGTTTATAAGCATAATCGCCATAACCCGCGTGTCCGTACGTATTTATATAACTATAACTCGAATAGGATTTAGGGTAGTCAGTATATGTAATCAGCCCATAGTCGATATCATACCCGAGGGCATTTAATTGATTGATCAAAGCTGGAGAATTAGCCTTAAATGAATTGGTGATATTGGTCATGCTGCCGGAAAGGTCAATGGCGAACATTATATCGACTTTAGATGTTGTTTTAGGAATCGTGACATTAATGATATCGCTGACACTCTGGTCTTGATAAACAATATGATAGATGCTTGAAGGCACCGAAGCCTGTGGCAGTACTGCGGCAACTGTTTGTGTGACGTTGCCCGTAGTACCGGCGGCATAGGCCGGTATTGCTACCATTCCTAAGTACAATAGCGCCAATAATAGAATGGCAATAAGACTGATAGATTGAAAATGTTTGATCCTCCTCAACTAACCCACCTACTCCTTTAAAATAAATAAAACCACTTTTCTCTAATCTTTAGACCTAGGTATGGGCTTTTCACCTCCTCATAACATGGATTTCCCCGAACATTAAAGACGTTTTTAGGACTAATGTATCAATTGACCTGAACACCTAGAACATATGAATCAAATTGCATAAAAAGATACTTCTGACAATGATTACATTATATGTCAACAGAAACAAGCGGTCTATAAATTTCCATATTTAATAATAAGAAACAAAAGGCGAATATGGTTAGTAGTCTCAGGTTATGGACGACAGCGTAGCTAGATTATTATGGTAAAATAGAGTGAGTTGGCCAAACGAACTTAACCAGTTTGAAAAAGTGGTCAACCTGAAGAAAAATGAGGTCTTATCCCTATACTTCGTGAGTTCTGAAACATCTATAACATGACAGTAGAACCGTCCCATTGTCACATAGACATGTAAAGCTGATTCACTTAGAAGTATCATAGATGCCAAATATTTGAATGGAAAGTGATTTAAGATGAAATGCCAATGCCAAACCGTAATTCGATTGCCATACCAAGTACAACTCGAAGAAGAATGTCCGGCGAAATCATTGAAGTTGAGGGACGAAAGGTTTTTCTAGAAAAGGGGACGAATGATCAATTCTATAACTTTCTAAGAGTTGATCACGAAACGAAGTTTGATTCACTTGGGAAAAATTACGAAGACGACATGAACACAGTGATGTTTGCTTTTCCTATGCATGTTGCACAAGAAATAGGACCATTTATTAACCGAATATGGGTTGCTTTAGCTAAATCGATTGGCCGACCGGTCGTCAATATATTTAATGGATCAGATTTTGTTGTACCGGGAGTCATTAGAATGGCTAATGAAGAATATCAAATTAGGCACACCTATCAACTGGATTCTGGTATTCGAATTGTTACTCCAGATACTTTAAGAAAAATTACAGATGAAATCCAGTTGGACAATCAAACGCTTGTCGATGACTTGCTGTTTAATGCACAGAACTACTTGAGTCTCGGCTATCTTGACATGGCGGTGTTACATGCGCACATTGCTTTCGAAGTATGTGTCGGGAGATTCTTTTGTGAAGATATGTTTCCGTCGAAAGATGTATTCAATGTTTTTAAAGCCGTAAAAGAAAAACCGTTTGTTTCGCGGTGGCTTAACTATGCTCCATTACTAGCTTTTGGGTGCCAGTTGGAGACAGTAGACAAGGACCTATTTGAAGATATGGTTGTTCTTAACGGACTCAGAAACAAAATTGCTCATGAAGGTAGCTGTAAAAATCATCGGTCGGTAGTGGGGCTTACAGCAGAAGAGCTTGCTGACTATATTGATGATTTGATAGACGGCGTTCATGATATTCGGGCATGGCTTCAAAAATTGGCTATTAATGATTCAACTCGGTGTTCATGACAGGGGAGACGGTTTGTAATGATGTTTTTGCACATGACTAGGGGACGGTTCTCGTTGTCGCATAAAAACAATGCTCTGCTGCTCAATGCATTTGTAGAATAGTAACGAGAAAGCGTGCCTGAAAACATCAGGCACGCTTGATTACTGATCACAGACGTCTGAGGGGCCCTTTGCCCTGAGACGATCATTGTTTCAAATACTCCAGCATCTTAGGCATGAAGTAGGGGATGATCTCCGGCAGCATCTTAGGCATCAGCACTTCCATGGTTTTGGGCATCAAGTCCGGCATCTGTTCCAACAGGTACTCGGGCATGGGAATGGCCTCTGCCACTTTTTCTAACATTTTGGGCATTACCTTGGGCATCATACCCGGCAGCAGCACCGGGAAGAGAGAAGGCATTACCCCTTTCATCATTCCGATGACCGGAGTCCTCGCGCCTTTGGGCATTTTCTGTACCATGTGCATCATGCCTTTAAATGGGCTAGGCATTGCCTCGATCAGATCCGGGATCATATCTGCCATCATATCGGCCATGCCCCAGGGGGTCATCATGCGGATCATGGCATCGAAGACTGCCCATTTTTCGTCGATCACAGCATTAGAGTTTTCGATCTTATATCCACAAGCTTCGGCTGCCAGAGTTGATAAGTCTCGTATCTCGACTGGTACACCCTTGGCATCGGCTGAAACTTTTAGCTGGACACGGCAGCAGGGACATGCCGTAGCAATCGTATCAGCCCCGCAATCAACGGCTTCCTGGCAGCGCATAGCTCCGATGTCAGCAGCGATATCGGGGTCGGCTATCAGAGACAGTACTGAGCCGCAGCAGTGAGCATCTTCTTTATTAAAGCGCATTTCGCGGAAGTTAGAGCCAGGTATAGCGTTGATCAGTGTTCTTGGCCCTTCAAAGATGCCGCCTGCGCGACCCATATGGCATGGATCGTGATAGGTTATCTTGCGCCCAATGTCATTGGGTATGGAAAACTGACCTGCATCAATGCGCTCAGCCAGCACATCGGCGTAGTGCTGGGCATGGAATGGGTACTCTACACCGTGTTCGTCTGCCCATTTGCGGTAGTATATCTCCCATACCAGCCAGCAAGCCGGGCAGGTAGTAATAACCTTAGTGGCACCGGTCTTCTTCATGGCCGAAATATTGCGCTCGGCGATCTCATCAAAAACCTCCCAGCGACCTGAGACAAGCATTGGAATACCACAGCAGGTTTCATTATCGCCCAGGTAGCAGTAGTCGACACCGGCTTCTTTCAAAAGCAACGCCGTAGACTGGGCAACATCGTGCTCTACATAGGAAGCTGTGCAGCCTGCAAAGAAGGCATAATCCGCTTTATCTTTGATATTGGCTCTGATCTCGTCAGTGACCCACTCATCCCGATCTTTAGCGTAACTGCCCCAGATATTGTTCTGCTGGCGCAGGGTATTGACCATGATCTCGAATGGTGGGAAGGTATGATTACCGCGCTGATCGATCAACAGTCCGCGCAGCTTGAGCCACGAAGACTCGACCGGCAGGTCCAGCTGGCAGGTGCGGTTGCACATCTCACAGGTGGTGCAGGACATGAAGGTGTTGACCGCTTTCTGGTCGAATTTAGCTTCACCTTCCATTACCATCTTCAGAAAGGTCCATTTGCCGCGAGGTGATTGAGATTCCCAGCCGCGCCCATAGTACTGGTCACAGTGGTCGATACAGTATCCGCATTGTGAGCAAGCGTAAGCATACCAGGCAATATCACCGGGAATACCCGCTTTTTCTTTAAAGATTTCACCTGGTTCTCTGCCTTTAGCCATGTTGCCAAAGACTCGAACCAAGTGCTCGAACGCCTGGGCTATGCCTAATCCAGTCGCAACCAGGCTACCGTCGATGACCTTGCCCGGGTTCATGATACCTTTAGGATCGGATTTATCCTTATAATCATTAAGAGTCTTGACCCGCTCTTTACCAAGAATCTTTTCGGCGAATCCTGTGAAGTAAAGACCGGTGGCATAAGGGCTGCCGCCATATTTTAGAGCTAGATTGAGGACTGTCAGAGAAAGACCGAAAGCCATGCTGAAGTTGAATTTGCGCTCATCATGTAGGATGAATCCGAGCAGAACGACCTCTCGTTTATTAGTAGTGAAGCCTTCCAGTATAAACGGGTGATCGATCTCCTGGTCGATCTCATTCAGTACTTTATCAAGATTCTCGATGGGGATAACGACCTCACTGGGTATTAGAGAAGGAGCTATACGTTTAGCGCGCATCGGTTCAAAACGTGCATCCCACTCATGGCCAGCGATTTCTTCTGAAAGAACTTCGCCATTGAATTCATTAGATAATGCCAGGAAATCTTTTTGAACGATATCACATCTGTCTGATGTACAGGATAATACGACAATATATTTCTCAGGAAGAGTTACCTTATGGCCATGATCTACCGGATGGCCATGGTGCAGGTGAGGTGGCAGCTGATTGCGCAGACGCGCCGCTTCAGGATTGATAAAGGTGATCGACCACAGTGGGATCTGCCGATCATAGACGCCGGTGATAAAGCCGCGTAAATCAGCGGTGTTATTGAATCCGACTGCTGTCACATGCATAGGTTTCAAAGGTTTGACTTTAAAAGTCACTTGGCTTATAAAGCCGGTGATACCGTTTGCCTCGGAAACTATATCGAGATCGGCACCGGAATAGTCTTTGACCTGAGCGTCAGGCTGCACCAAACGGGCAGAAAGGACATTGTCACGAAAATATCCGTACTCAAAGCTGCCGATACCAGCTCCTCCTTGAGCCAGCCAGCCACCTACGGTAGAGGAAGGGAAGCTGGTGGGGTAAAGACGCAAAGTCAAACCTTTTTGATTAAGATGATATTCAAGTTCCTTCCAGACTACGCCGGGTTCAGTAGTTACGGTTAGGTTTTGTTCATCAATGTTGAGAATCTTATTCATGCGATTGAACTCAACAACTAAGCCGCCATTCACCGGCAGCACCCCGCCATAACCAGAGGTGGCCTTGGCGCGCGGGGTCAGAGCAAACTTATTGTCATTAGCAAGCTTGACGAGTTCTATTAGTTCTTGTTCGGATATCGGCTGAACCATTCCATCCGGTATTGGATTTCCTACCAACGGTTTGATCATGGAAGGCATGACTGCCATGTCATGACTATAGATCTTGCGTTCTAGTTCTTCGAAACAGGCTCGCTGGCCAAATTTACTCTCCAACAACTTCTTGATTTCGCCAGGAAAACCACCCATCTTAATATACCCCCTAAATTATGTAGTCCAACAACAATGCGAATAACTATACATGCCGGAGCCTTTCCGATTGGGAAAAACTCTTCTAAACTGGTAGTTGTTATCCAATATACCCCCAGGGGGTATATTTACATAATAAGTTTATCACTCTATGCAGAAACTGACAAGTATTAAATAATGACAAAAAAAGGACCGGAGATTTCTCCGGTCCTTTGGATTCTTTGGAGTATTATGATGTTTTACTTACATACAACACTGCGGTCTGCTAACCATTCAGACACTTGCGGGAAAACCTGATCTCTGGCTAAACCGCCAAATACCAGTCCGCCGTGTCCAACCGGGAATTCAAGATAGGTTTTATCATCACTGCCCAGATAACTCAAAGCAGCGGACGTTTGATTGGGGAGAACGATGTGGTCTTTTTGTCCAACCATGGCCAGCAGGTTCGATTTGATGCGCTGCAGGTGCACCCTGCGCCCGCGCAGCACGATCTGATTCTTAATCAGTCGATTTTCCTGATAAAACTCCTTGATCCATTGGCGATAACATTCGCCAGGGAAGTTGATACCGTCATTCATCCACTTGTTCAAGGCTTTCCAACTGCTCACCGATACCCCCTCGTCCAGCTGTTTCCAGAGGCGGGTATAGGTACCCACATAGTTATTGATAGGGTTCAGCATACGCGTGCCCATATCGATAAAATCGCGGGGAATCAACTCGAATGTATCAGCTACCCGGTCAGCATTGAAACTCGGGGCATTCAGCCATACGCTGGATACGCCGGCATCCGAAAAGTCAATTGGTGCTGCGATATATACCATGTTGGTAACCTTGGGCTCTTCAACCAATGCTGAATACATAGTGGCAATGGTTCCACCCATGCAGTAGCCAACGATGCTGATATCATCAGAATCGGAATTCTGCACCACTCGTCTAACGGCCTGAGCTACGTAATCATAAACCAGGTCAGCATAGGAGAGGTTGCGGTCTTCCCATTGAAACTCGCCCCAGTCCAGCATATAGACATCATAACCGTCATCCACCAGGTACTCGACCAAGCTCATACCGGGTGTCAGGTCCAGAATATAAGGCTTATTGATCAAAGCGTAAAGCAGGAGAACAGGGGTCTTATATTTCCGTGGCACAGAAGCGTGATAATGATAAAGCTTGGATTTGTTTTTTCGCCATAAAATATCTTTAGGCGTACAGCCGGTTTGAGGCCGCGGGTCTACATTTAATATCTCAAGCCAGCGTTGGGTAGTACGAATCCATTGATCCATGCCTTGCTGTAATAGTTCGCCAGCTTCTTTCGATGATCTAGCCTGCATAACTGTTTTCATTGTGTTACCTCCTACTCGGATTGAGGTGGAATTACATATGCTTCACCGGTCAGAACAAGGTCGCCTTGCTGATTAGAGACTGAAGTCTTCAGCTTGACCTTGTTTTTTTCCTTGATAATCTCAATAACTTCAACCTCAGCATGAATGGTGTCACCGAAAAATACCGGCTTCAGGAACTTCATGTCCTGTGTCAGATATATGGTGCCAGGGCCGGGAATCTGGGTGCCGATAACGCAGGAAATAAAGCCGATGGTAAGCATTCCGTGTGCGATACGCTGCCCAAAGCGGCCTTTCTTAGCTCTTTCCTCATTTACATGAACCCAGGAAAAATCCCCGGTCAAGCCGGCGAAAGTATATACATCATGTTCACTAATGGTTTTTTCGATCCAACCGATGTCTCCGATTTTTAGTTCATCAATAGATAAACCTTTCACTCCAAATCCCTCCCAGTTATTGTTTGCTGGCCGCTGCTTCAGAAATCTGTTTGACCAGAACCGTTAAAGACTGGTTGATTTGATCCAGTGTCTTCTCTACGCCGCCAACAGCCTTTTCCAGAGCATCTACGCGTTTTGACAGATCGTTTTTCTTAGATAACTGTTCAATTGATTGACCCATCTTAGTGATCTGCTCACTTAAGACCTGATTATCGGACTTGGTCATGCTCTCGGACATTATCGCGAGAAACTGCAGAACACGCGAGAGCTGCATAACAAAACCGGTTTCCAAACCATCGATTTTGTCCTCAAGACCGATCACCAGCTCAGCGACTCGAGCTACGTCCGCTTTGGAGGGAAAAGGTGACTGGTCAAGTAGTTTTTGATTAGCGTCAGACATCATTTTGTGATTCAGAAGGTACGCTTCCAGCATAGAGTCCAGCGATTGGGCAAAACCCTTGGTTTTTATCGACTCGCGAACACTAGCAGCAGCTGCGTCCTCAGTAGCAAAGTACATTTTTTTCCAGATTTCATATGGGTTGGGTATAGTTATTTCTTGTTGTTTATCATTTTGTTGATCTTCCGGCATGCTAATTTCTGCCCCCTATCAGACAAGTTAGGTTAAAAAAATGAGGGTGGTCGTAAGCTCATAGAGAACCCCCGCCACCTCTTTCTTTACCTGTGTTAATAAACCCTTTATTTTTCGGTCATTTTCTTGGTTAGATCGTCCATTTGTTTTACCAAATCTACATAGTTTTTCATGCCAGGGAAACTAGGAAGGTTAACATTCTCAGCAGAAGCAACCCATCCTTCTTTTACTACTTCCTCAACTTGGGAAAGGTTTTTCTGGATCTGGCTGGCCATTTCTTCAGCCACGTTGATGAATTCTTCTCTCATTGTTTTGCGCTGGCTGAGATAAGTTTCAACCATGTTTTCCCACTGTTCGTTGAGCCATGACATGCTGCCCAGATTGACCATCCACATGTCCCAGAACTTTTCGTTCACGCTGGAAACGAGTTGAAAATTGCGAGTGATAGTTTCACCTAAAGTGTTATTGGGTTCTTCGGCTTTACGTTTTGGCATAGTGTACCTCCCTCTCAAATGTAGTTAACAACACAAGGTATAATATATTTAGGGCAAACCTAAATATACCTTACAGAAAATTAGAACAACTGGGACGGTGTCGCAAAATGTAGAACAAATGTATTTACGAGAATATATATGCTGGAAATTATGTATGCTGTTTAGCTGCAAATAAATTATTCAAACCTAGCTTGTCTACGCCAGTGTTAGCTATAAATGCCCAATTGCACATTTAAAGTATAAAATATTCTATTACTTTTTGTAAAGTAAGTTGTTTAGGCATATATTGTTGATGTTTGCGTGTTTTTGCGGTGAGCCAAATTGTTATAGGTAATTAAAAGCAAAAAAACGCATAAAAATGGCCTTGTGCCGAGAAACTATAAATCTCGAATTTTGTTGATTTTATACTGGAATATAGTTTGTACCATATATCAAGTGTAATTATAAACAGTTAAGCTTAGTTGTATTATCAGATTTTATCGACTATATTTAAGGTATGAATTATAAATACATACATTTGGTTCTAGTTTATTTTGTTTTACGAAGGGAGGATATTTAATCCATGAGAGTCAAGGACAGAATGAGTACTACTCTATTTACTATCGCACCCGAATCCAGACTTGCCGATGCCTTTGATATCATGACCAAGCAAAAAATACGGCATCTTCCCATTTTAGATCGAGGAAAACTTATCGGAATGATCACCAGTTGGCAAATATATTCGGCCATGCCTTCAGCCAGTGCTTCCGAATATCAGCAACGCGAT
>JBLNAX010000071.1:0-35806 GCA_050259595.1 Acidobacteriota bacterium
TATCAGTAACGTCTTTCTGCAGTTCCAGCGCCTTTTTCTGGCGGAACAAGCTGATCGCGATAACGATCTGATTCTTCCAAAGGGGTATAGTGTTTAGGATCGAACTCTGGATCTTTTCTACCAAAGCCTGGTCATTGTTCTGGATCAGCCTGATCTGGGGCAGGGTCTGGATAGCTACCGTGCGGCTGAGTTTTAAGTCATGCAGTTTCTTTTCAAAGCGATTGATCATCTGAGTGAGGTCGCTGAATTTCTGCGCTTCCAGCATATCGCCCGATTTGTCGGCTTGCTCTTTTAATGCAGGCAGAGTCTGCTCCTGAAGTTCCTTGAGCTTCTGGCTGCCAGCAATGATGAACAGATCAAGGTCTTGCAGATACTGCAGGTTTCTCTCAAACAGCCCGTCCAGCACACCAACATCCTTCAGCAGCTGCATGCGGGCTTTGTCCAGTTCATCAACGATTTGTTCGATTTGCGTGCTCATCTTTTCATATCGTGCAATAAAACGATGGGCAGAGTCGACCAGGTCGCCGATCAGCGGGATCTTCGATAGAAAACTGTCGTCACCCAGACTGTCGACATCCAGGTCTTTGACTTTAAGCATCAGGTTAGTCAGCACATCGCCTGCGTAGCCGGCATCTTTAGCCCGCACCTGGTTTAAGATGTTGTCGGCAAAAGTGGCGATCTGGCTCTGTGCACCGACTCCGTACTGCAGGACAAACTGCGAATCCTCTACGTTGATAGTCTTAATGATTTCGGTGACCTTTTTCTGCTTTTCCTCGGACAGGGACGAAATGTCCGGTAAAGTGGACTTGTTTTGCTCAGTGAGAGCAACGATTTCCGTCATGAGTATGATACCGCCTTTCTCTTATATAATGGCTGGAAACGGGGTTGCCCCCACTGATTGACCTATCTTAGACCCTCTGATTTGATGGTGTTTTCCAACAGTGACATTTCGGCATCCAGGTCAAGAAAGTCGTTGTCCAGCAGTTTGGTCAATTGGTTTTCGAAAGCAATGCGTATGGTGTCCAGGAGTTGCGAGACTTTGGCCATGCGCTGGGTAACTTCCGGCCCATTTAAGCCTTTACTGGAGATCTCCAGGTATTTATCGAGGATATTTGCTGTAGCATCCAGGTAATAGGTAAGAAATTTCTTGGCTGGCTGGATGTCACGGGGGTCATTACGCAGATCCTCAAATATCTTGTCTGCTACTCCGCAGATAGCTTCGACCTTCTGCCGTACAGCGGTATCAGGTATCCTGCGCCCGCAGGCATGGATATCCTGCAGTTTCTTGTGAGCTTCGGCGATCGTAGCATCTTTAGACAGTGCGCCCAGCTTGGCCATCGGCTGTTCTTCGTCCGATCTGCCCAGGGCCATCACTGTCCCGGCAAAGCTGGCGATACCAGCACCGATCGCAATGGGCAGTCCAGTCTGCAGCAAAAACAAGAAGGCTAGAAACCCGGCTCCACCGACTGCTGCACTCAAGACCCCGGTTGTACTTTTGTTCATAACAGGTCAACTCCTATGAGTTTCAGGCTGATGACAAAAAGCGAATCTCCGCGTTATTTCAAAAATCCCATTCAATCAACGTACCTCAGTACGCCTCAATCACTGGCTTTTCTCATGCCTTGACCTTCACTCTTGTCATTCGCCTGATTACTTTGTCTACAATCTGCAACTCCTAATGAGTTTCAGAATACTGTTAGGGATTGTCATAAATGGCCTTGACTGGAATAAAGTTGGGGTTTTCCACCCGCAGTATAACCACTGGTTTACCGCGTACATCGCCTTTGTTATCAAACTTGATACGTCCGGTCGACCCCTGGAAAGAGACAGTTTTCATACCTTCGCGAACCCCGGCTCGACTAAGGGTCTGTGATTCTTCCAGGGCATTGGTTATGGCGTACATGGCATCATAAGCCAGTGCACTTCTGGCATTGGGGGTGCCCTTGAAGGTTTCTTCGAAGTTCTTTACAAAGTTGGCCTCAAACGGGAACCCTGCTTTAGCATGGAAAAAGGTTGTGGTGATCAAGCCATTGGCACTGCTGCCAGCCGTTTGCAGCAAGTCTTTGATATATAGAGCATCGCCACCCAGCACCTTGATGCCAGGAGCTTCCTTTTTAAGCTCAATAATGAAATAAGAGCCTTCTACCTGGGTTCCAGAGAAGAAGACCGCATCCACCTTGGATGTCTTGATCTTGCCTACCATGTCTGCATAGTCCATCTGCTCTTTTTCGTAGATGTACTCGCCGCCTGTAGTCATCCCTACCTTACGCATTTCCTGCATGATCGCATCATGAAGGGTGCGGGAGTAGTCATCGCTCGGCTGATAGACAACGGCTGCTTTCTTGATACCAGTCTGCTTGGCGTAATCTACCAAAGCCTTGCCCTGGGCAATGTCATCTGAGCAGACGCGGAAGATATATTCCCCGGCATTGGTGATCTTCGTGGAACTGGATGATGGGGAAATCGTTACTATCTTGCCTGCTTCGTAAATGGGAGCAGCAGCTAATGTGTTAGATGATCCGATATGGCCGATCACTGCTAGGGCTTTTGAATTTACCACAGCTTTGGCCGCATTGACAGTGGGATTACCTTTATTAGCTCGGTCATCAAAAATATCGACCACGATCTTTTGGCCGGAAATGCCGCCATTATGATTGATTTCCTGCTGGGCTAGAGCTACACCAGCCAGTTCGGCCTGCCCTTTCAGCGCCTGATCCCCGGTCATGGGGCCGGCAACGGCTATTTCTATATAATCATTACCTTCCAATAAGACCCGGCTGTTTTCCATGAGCACGGGTGCCAGCATATCACGCGGACCTGAGTTGGTCTGTGAAAGATTGCTCAGTGCCTCGGAGTAATTCCCTGCATCGTAAGACTTGATGCCCTGAATGTAGGCTTCCATATCCGGTGCCAGGTTTGGGCTGCCGGTGCTTTTTAGGACACTGATAACGGACTGAGCCACAGTAACTGGATTGCTGCCGATGACTGCCATCCGAGGAGTAGGCTGGGACGGCGCTTCGTTAGGCTGGGGAATATCTTTGTCACCGGAGTCCAGGTTCTTTTCTGTAGTACTTGTCCCACCATCAGTCAATTTATTGATACTGTCTGACGGGACTCCATTCTTAACATAATAAATGCCCCCGCCGATCAACATGATTATGATCAAAAGAATGATGCCAGTCGATCTGTTGCCGCTTGGTTGCACGGTATCCCCTCCGTATCTAAAGTTTATCAATACAATGTTGAAGACTAACAAGATTTGTCTCTTCATGTCATTATATCAACTTATAGTCAATATGGTGAAGGTGATTGGACGATGATTTTGCTATTTTTTCCGTAAATCATAGAGGGATTTGAAAAAGGGAGGCAGCAGATAATCAGTATTTAGATTAAGTGACCGATATATTGGCTGCGAAACTAGGGCGGGGATTGTCGCTGCAGAATAAATCAAAGCGCCAGTGATCTTGATCGATAGAATATTTCATCAAGACTTCATGATCATAGTAAACAGGGCCTTTTAGTGCCATGCTCAGTTGTATCTGTCTGTTCTCAGGTAGAATAGGCAGACGCTGGATGCACTGGGCCAGTGTCAGCTGGGAGTGGGCGAAATCACGCTGGTAGCCCAGCTTATGAGCATAGGCAGAAGAGTAGTGCAGACCGTTGTAGTCTCCTGCTAGATGCCCTAGGCTCAGGCCTATACTGGGAGAAAAGCGCCAATGGATGACACTCGGATCTTCGGGCAGCGGCTCGAAATGGGCTAGGTGTGAAGCAGGCCCCGGGGCGCCAAACTTGCCGGGCATAAAATAGGTGTTGACCAGCTCCCAGACCGGATGGCCATGGTTGGAAAAAACTGTTTTGAAGTCGAGTTCTATACCTCGTGCAACAACGTGCTGGTTGACCACTGAACAGTACATGTCCAGAACTTCATCAGTATGAACCAGCCGGTACTGCTGCAAATGAGACCTGACCTGCAGCATCCTGAAGTATGGGAAAGGGAAAGCCGGATGAGCCAGCATGCACATGTGTATAGGGAAAACTAGCACCAGAGGATACATGAAAGGGATCTCCACATCGCCGCTAAGTCCAGTCAAGGCCAGAAATTTATGTAGGTGGCGGCGGTCGATCCGATAACCCTGCCATCTGGCGGTCATGGCCGGCACCTGCTCACCTTCTTTTAAGCTGCTGCGCTTGCGCAGCCAGCCAGCCACATAGACAGGCAGCATATTAGGCTTTTTAGTTAGTTCAATATGAATCGGGTTCATCAATTACTCCGTTGAATAATAGACTGCTGCATATGATTTCTCTAACTGGTATAAAAATCCTCTTATCGAGTTATAATAATTCGATACTTGTCAAAGTGTTTAAGCGTGTTGTATACTAACACCGTATGGAGGGATAACATGGATACCAGCCAACTGACCCGCATAATGAAAGCTTTGGCGAATGAAAACCGGCTTGAGCTTTATATAGAAATAGCCAAACGTTCCGAGGTTGATTTTTCGACTGAAGAAGAGTGCTTTATCAGCGATATCATGTGCTTGTTGAATATCGGCGCACCGACCATCTCGCATCATCTTAAGGAACTGGTCACCGCCGAATTGATAATTGTCGAGAAACGGGGCAAGTACCTGGTGGCGCGAGTAAATACTGATACTATTGAGGAAGTAAACAAAATCCTAGGTTTGCGTTTGAAACCTGAAAAATAGGATTTTCTATTGGTTTATACTTCGATGTTTGTCAAACTATCAAACAAACTGGTTGATTGAAAGGGTGGATCACTAATGGGCAGAGCAGTGAAACAGGGAAAAACGGCCCTGGTTACTGGAGCTAGCAGTGGGATCGGTCTGGAACTGGCTGATTTACTGGCTAGAGATGGTTATGACCTGGTGCTGGTGGCTCGCACCAAGTCTAAGCTGGATCAGATGGCAGATGAATTTGCGGCGAAGTATGGCATTTCTACAGTAGTAATTGCTAAGGAATTATCTTTGTCGGAGTCTGCCGGTGAGATCATTAAGGAGCTAAACAATCATAGTATTAAGATCGATGTTTTGATTAATAACGCGGGCTTCAATGAATATGGCAGATTCGCTGAGATGGATCTGCAGGCTTCCTATGACATGATCCAGGTCAACATAACATCATTGACCGCCCTCACGAGTATGCTGCTGCCGGCTATGATTGCCCGAAAACAAGGCAAGGTCATGAACGTAGGCTCCACGGGCTCATTTTCTCCATGCCCTAATAGTGCGGTTTACGCGGCGACCAAGGCGTATGTGTTGAGTTTCTCGGCAGCCCTAGCCGAGGAATTGAAGGGCACAGGAGTAACGGTGACGACACTGTGCCCGGGACCGACGGAATCCGGTTTTGCCAGCCGAGCAGGAATGGAACACGTGGGTCTCTTCAAATTTGGTGTAATGGATTCACGTAGAGTAGCGGAGATTGGATACCGGGCCATGATGAAGGGACAGCGGGCGATAGTAGCTGGTTTGCAGAACAAAATTACTGTTTTCTCGCTGAGATTCATTTCCTTGCGGATGGCCAGCCGAGTGGCATCCATACTGAACAGTTAAACAATAATGGAGGTTCGACAATGAAGGGTGCAATATTTTATTATTCGTTGACCGGCAATACCCGCCTGGCTTGTGAATATCTGGCCCGACATCTGCAGGATGCCGATTTTGACCTGATCGATATCAGAAACCCAATTAATATAGATCTTGCAGCATATGAAGTTTGCGGATTTGCCTGTTCGACCGATTTCATGAGACCCCCGGCCCTAATGCACGAGTTTGTAGAACGGTTGCCGGAACAGAATAGCAAGCCAGCGTTCTTATTGATCACCAATGCAGGGGTGCCTGGCAAAACACTACCGATGCTTAAGAATTGGGTGAAGGCCAAGGGCTTTCACTTTATGTCTGCTTATTCGTTGTTTACACCCGAATCATATCCGCCCCTGCGGGCTGTTGGGCGCACTCATCAACAGCACCCGACAGATGAGGAGATGACCGGATTCAAGGATTATGTTGCTGGATTAAATGTTTTACTGAAGACGGGCTTTCAAAGCTTGCCCCCTGAGATTGAATTAAAAAGTGTATTCTATCCGTGGGGCAATGGCCCTAAGTCCAAGTCGTTCTTAAGTAAAAAGCGGGTGGATAATTCTCTCTGCGATGAGTGTGGTATATGTAAAAAAGAATGCCCTCATCAGGCTATCGAACTTGATCCCAAGCCGGTTTTTGATCATGGCCAGTGTCAGGGGTGCTGGGCTTGCTACAATCGCTGCCCGCAGCAGGCCATCAACACCTGGTATATGAGCAAAAGCCGCTATCCCGGACCGGATCGTGAATTGAGAAGGAAACTGCACACCTAACAACGATTTGAGCACAATGAAGCAAGTGTAATGGTTGATAGGCGTATAACGGGCAAGAAAAAGACTGCGGGGCAGACCGCAGTCAGATGAAATAATTTAGGGTTAGACTTAGGCTAGATTGTTTATTGCTTCGGATAACTCGAGCATTTGCTCGAAGTTGATCGCTTTAGCTTTATTGAGCTTCTCTTTGAAGCCGTCGATTACTTTATGAGTGAACTTGTGCCACTGTGCATCATTTAATAAATATATTTCACCGTCGAAGTGAAGATGCGGAATTTTCATGCCTCCCCACTTCCAATGTCTCTCATAACTCATCAGTTGAGGATTGTCGGCAACAGCGGCTGCCTCCTTCATGGCGAGCTGCATATCGATGCCCAGTTGGGCTTGAGATGCTGGTATTAGTTCCAGTTCCTGGATCATTTCTTTTATACGGTCATATTCAACAACAAAAAAGTCGGCCGGTTTCCCAAACTTCCACCACCACGGCTCGTGAACTCTACTCATTTGTTCAATACCTCCGTCCTTCATTTACAGGCGGATCGCATTTCCACCATTTCTTAATGAGATAAATGTGCTTGTGCCCACCCCCTTTGAGTCTATATGGTCGGAATATTGACCATCCCGTTCACACTCATCCAGGCTGTTGGCTGCGGGTACTCCAATCAGGTGCCGAAGGAAGCTCGGACCCATCTTCTGTTCCAGGGTGTTAAATGCATAAAATGCCGAAAAGATAGCGGCTTTTTCAGAGGCGCACAGGAAAGGGCCCACGCGGTTGTAAGAGCCAGAGGAGAAGTAGTTGGAGCAACCACACCAATTGGTACAGTAGTCTTTGATGCCGCATGAGCTGCATTCCGTGTTGACCGGAGTTGTACTTACCGGTTTGCAGCGCGCTGCGTAGTAATCAAAATCATTGTGGACATTCCCAATGCAATGGGATCCTCCACTGTCATTGCCGATCAAACGCTCGCACAGGTAAATATTACCTGAAGGTCCGAAAGCAAACTCCCCCTGGCCCATTTTGCAGCGCTCGGAACCTTTATAGCCACCGCGCAGGATAACAGCTATCTTGCTGTCGATCAAACTTATATAATGGGGATTTTCATTTATGTAGTAATCGATATATTGTCTGGCTATTTGTTTGTAGACAGTAGCTAGTGATTCAGTATCTTCGCGAGACCAGGAGGCTGTAAAATCAGGGTTCAGGTAGATCTGGCGCAGGCCTAATGAAGAAAAGTATTCTACCACCAGTGGCAGGTGGCCGAAGGTCAAGGGGTGATATACAGCGTTGACCAGTATAGAGGGAAGTGCCGACCGGGCGTGCTTGATGTTGGCTTCAACCAGTGCCGAACTGCCGCTGCCATCTTTAAAGCACCGCATCTTGTCCTGGACAAAAGACGGGCCATCACAGCTCAGGCAGTATCCAATGTTGAAGTCTCTTATAAATTCGGCGATTTCATTGGAAAAAATGGTGCCGTTGCTTACAATATCAATCTCTACCTTGTATTCGTTATAAGCAGGGTGTTCTACAATCATTTCGGTTATCTGCTGCACCAGGTCGAAAACCAGTAGAGGCTCCCCGCCAAAAAAGCCAATATCGATTCGTTCTCCTGGGGGAGTGTTTTCAAATATAAAGTCTACGACTTTCAATGCTGTGTTTAGTGGCATAGCAAAGTCGTATTTATCGACATAGCAGTATTTGCAGGCCAGATTGCATTTCTGGGTGACACTTAGGGTGTATTTCATTGACCTATCCTCACTGAATGTATACTAAGTATTTAATGTGTTTTTCAAAACATATTAACAATAAAAAGTATACATACCAATTTATGGTAGGTCAACATAAATAATAACAAAATGACATTAAATGCCACATAACGAAAGGCGTTTCGGTAGTTTTATAAGCAAATATATGAAGGGGCTTGTTGGAAGTTAAGCCAGCATACCGCGCATCACGGTAATAGCCTGGCCTTTAAGGTAGACCCGGTCATCATTGACCCGGATGCCGACAATGCCACCGCGTTTGGAAGCCTGAAAAGCTACGAATTCATCTCGGCCTAACCGTTTTTGCCAGTATGGACCAAGGGTGCAGTGGGCGGAGCCGGTGACTGGATCTTCATTGATACCAACGGCCGGTGCGAAGAAACGTGAAACGAAGTCATATTCCCGGCGGCTGGAGGCACTGGTGACAATGACACCCAAATCGGTCAATTTCATCAGTTCACCGAAATTAGGATCGATCTTCCTAACCGCTTTTTCGGATTCAACCTCAATCAGGTAAAAAGAATCATTTTTACCGACATACCGGGGTTCTACCTTTAGAGTTTCGATAAGCTCATTAGGGGCTGGTATCTCCTGAGCTGGCAAGGACGGGAAGTTTAAGCCGATCCAGCCGTCCTTGAATTCTGAGGTTATGAAACCGCTGCGGGTGTTGAAGCAAGCCAGCTTGCCACGTCCTATGTAGCCTTCTTCCCAGAGAATATGTGCACTGGCCAGGGTGGCATGCCCGCACAGATCGACTTCGATTTTGGGAGTGAACCAGCGTAGATCGAAGATATTGCCGCTTTTGCTTAAAAAGGCAGTTTCCGATAGATTCATCTCTTCTGCTACATTTTGCATCCACTCTTCGTTTCTAGGTTCCGATAGAATGCATACAGCGGCCGGATTACCCGAAAATGCCTTATCAGTAAAAGCGTCAACTATGTAGATTCTCATGCTAGCCCTCCTTTGTACTTAATATAATAACAAATTTCTTTGAAATATTAGAATAATATGTGCGGAATACAAAAAAGAGCCCCATGTTGGGCTCTAATGTTCGACCTGGGTAAATGTCTCCGGGCTTCCAGGCTGCTGGACTTCGGGGGCGGCCTGGGTATCGGGGTCGACTATTTCCGGTGCCGAAACCGGTGCATCTGGTCTAATCTCCATGAAAACTCCTTTTTTAGGAGTTAGTGTCTTCCATTTGTCATGAATTATCCGTTTAAAGCAGCCGGGAGAAGATTTCGTTAGATAGAAAATAACCTTTTCTGGTCAACCGTAAATGAGTCGGGGGACGGTTCTCCGACTGGCTTTGTAGTGGCAAAACCTCCAGCAGTCCTTCCGCGATGCCCCAATCGATAACCGTTTTATATTGATCCAGCGGATTTAGATCGAAGCGTTCGATAAATGCCGGAATATCGATTCCCTGTGTCAGGCGCAGGCCCATGATCATGGCTTCTATGGCCAAGTCCTGGATCTGCATGTGTTCCAATTCTTCCCGCAAGGGCAGCTGATCATTGCAGAGATGCTGAACATAGGATCCAACATCAGAGTAGTTGATGTATCGCGTGTTGGAAGCCCGTGTCAAAGAACCATCCCCTGACACGAGGGTGACAGCGCCGGGGCCCAAGCCTAGATACGGTTTGACCTGCCAATAGCCGATGTTATGTTGGCATTCAAAGCCGGAGCGGGCGAAATTGGATATTTCATAGTGGTCAAATCCGTACTGGGATAGAGTATCAATAGTCGTATAGTACATCTCAGCAGCCAATTCGTCAGCCGGTTCCTGCAGCTGGCCCGTAGAAATGGAATGGGCTAAAGGGACGTCATCATCCAACTGGAGAAGATAGCACGAAATATGCTGGGGCGCCAAAGCAATGGCTTGCTGTAAAGAATCTAACCAACTGTGAAGTTCTTGATCAGGCAGTCCATAAATGAGGTCTAGTCCGAAGTTATCAAAACCTGCTGATTTTAGTGCATCAACCGCCTCAAAGACCTCACCACGCCGGTGAATCCTTCCTAGAAGGGCTAGCTCCTCGTCATTTAATGATTGAACACCGAGACTTATTCGGTTGATTCCGGCACTTCTAAAACCTTTTAGATTGGTAAGGTCAATGGTTCCGGGATTTGCTTCCATAGAGATTTCGCAATGTTCGGTGATGGAAAAAGCCCCGTGGATTTCAGAAAGGATTTGATTAATTGTGGAAGGACTAAGAAGGCTGGGCGTTCCGCCACCGAAATAAATGGTGGAAAAGGAATCCCAGCCGTCATTTGCATATAGTCTTATTTCCTTTTGCAGGCTATCCCCGAAAGCTTCGATCAGTTCGCCCTGGTAGGGAATAGAGTAAAAATCACAGTAAGCACACTTTCTTAGGCAAAAGGGCACATGAATATAAAGTCCAGCCAAGGCCTATTTCCCCTTGATGTCGTCATCGACAGACAGAACCGAAATGAAAGATTCTTTCGGGACTTCTACCGTGCCGATTTGTTTCATGCGCTTTTTGCCTTCTTTTTGCTTTTCGAGCAGTTTCTTTTTACGGGTGATATCACCGCCGTAACATTTAGCCAAGACATCTTTGCGCTTGGCTTTTACTGATTCGCGGGCAATGATGCGGCTGCCGATCGCTGCCTGGATAGCCACTTCATACATCTGACGAGGAATGATCTTGCGCAGTCTTTCAACGACACCACGGCCACGATAGTAAGCCTTGTCTTTATGGACAATGAAGCTTAGAGCATCGACCGCTTCGTTATTAAGAAGTATGTCGAGCTTGACCAGCTCGGAAGGGAAGTATCCAATAACTTCATAATCAAGTGAAGCGTAGCCTTTGGTTCTTGATTTGAGATTGTCAAAAAAATCATATAAGATCTCGGACAGTGGCAGCTCGTAAGTGATCATGACCCTGTTCGGAGAGAGGTACTCCATATTCTTAAAAACACCGCGCTTTTCCTGGCAGAGTTCCATGACGCCACCGATATACTGGTCAGGGACCATGACGGTCGCTTTGGCATACGGTTCTTCTATATGTTCGATCTTGCCCAGATCCGGCCAGCGGGCGGGGTTTTCTACTTCAACCATCTCGCCGTTAGTCAGGAAGACACGAAAAACCACGCTGGGCGATGTGGCGATCAGGTCTAGATCATATTCGCGCTCCAAGCGCTCGGTTACTATTTCCATGTGGAGTAGACCTAGAAAACCACAACGGAAGCCAAATCCTAGTGCCTCCGAACTTTCGGGCTCAAAATTCAGCGAAGAATCGTTCAGTTTGAGCTTTTCCAGGGCATCCCTAAGCTTTTCAAACTCGCTGTTTTCAATAGGGTACATACCGCAATAGACAACCGGCTTAACAGTGCGATAGCCCGGTAGAGGAGCTTCAGCGGGATTTTCCCAGGAGGTGATAGTATCTCCAACCCGCGTGTCCCGTACATTCTTGATGCTGGCAGCCAGGTATCCCACTTCACCTGCCTGCAGCGATGTTACGGGTTTCATTTGGGGGGATAAGACCCCGACTTCGAATACTTCGTATTCTTTGCCAGAGTACATCATTTTGATCATATCGCCTTTTTTAACTTGGCCTTCAAAGACTCTAATGTAGGAAATCGCTCCCCGATAGGAGTCGAAATAAGAATCGAATATAAGGGCTTGCAGAGGTTTGTTAGGATCTCCAATTGGGGGCGGAACCTTAGCCACCACTGCTTCTAGAACATCGATTACTCCAGTGCCATGTTTAGCGGAAATGGGTATAACTTCTTCCGCGGACATGCCTAGAACTTCCTCCATTTCCTCACGAACCCTTTCAGGCTCAGCGGCGGGGAGGTCAATTTTGTTCATTACACCAATTAACTCTAAGTTTTGATCCATGGCCAGATAGACATTGGCCAGTGTCTGAGCCTCGATGCCCTGTGATGCATCAACTACGAGTAGTGCTCCTTCACAGGCGGCCAAACTGCGTGAGACTTCATAAGTGAAGTCAACATGACCAGGTGTATCGATCAAATTCAATATATATGTTTGGCCATCAAGAGCCTTGTAGTTCAGGCGCACCGGCTGCAGCTTGATAGTGATCCCGCGCTCGCGTTCCAGATCCATGGTGTCCAGGAACTGTTCCCGCATTTCGCGTTCAGTGAGTGCTCCGGTTACCTCTAATAAGCGGTCAGCCAGTGTTGACTTACCATGATCGATATGTGCGATTATACAAAAGTTACGAATGTTTTCCACAAATCCACCCCAGTTTTATCCCTTGGCCAGGCCAGGGATGCGCTTCTTAACCATATTTACGACAAGCTCGGTCTCTTCCAAGCGGAACATCATTATTATAATGGCATATACCAGTATTCCAACACCGACACCTGCTGATACTATGATAGCCTGATTCAGTTTCGCTGAAAAGTGTACAATTCTGAGAAGGCCGTCTGCTACCCCGCGAGCGGCGAAGAACATCACCAGGGAAGCTCCGCCAGATATAACAACAGTCTTAAACAGCTGGCCTCCGCCCATGGGCCCTATTTTGCGTCTCAGCATAAATAATAGCATGAGCAGGTTGGCAGTTCCTGAAATCGTGTACGCCATGGCCAAGCCCTGGCCCTTCCAGTAGTCGGTTAGAATAAAGGATAGCGCAATGTTCATTAGAATCGAGATGATCCCGATAACCACCGGAGTTACTGTGTCTTTAAGTGCATAAAATCCCCGGTTAGCCAACTGCAGAGCGGTATAAGCAAATACACCCAACCCATAGAAGAACAAGATGGTTGCTGTGACGGTTGTATCGGCTGCCTTAAACTCACCTTGCTGGAACAGCAGGCCTATTATTGGACCACCGAGAGCCATCAGTCCAACACCGGCTGGCAGCCCAATCAATAAAAGGGCGCGTATCCCCAGCATATATGTGCGTTTGAAATTGGTAATTTCATCGCGGGCAGCCTGGGCGGTCAAGGTGGGGAACACCGCCATAGATACTGACATGCCAAAGATTCCTATGGGCAGCAGCACCAGACGTTGGCAAATCTTTAGTGCAGAAATAATGCCTTCATCCAATTTGGAGGCGATAACCTGATTCACTACTAGGTTTACCTGGGTGACAGCTAAGCCGATTATTACAGGCAGCATAAGTAACAGGATTTGTTTGAATCCTGGATGTAATTCAAATGAAAAATAGTATTTTATACCGGCTTTCCTTAATGCGGGGATTTGTACTGCCAGGTTGAGCAGGGCGCCTAATACAACGCCGATGGAGAAGGCTTTGATGCCCCACGTTGCGGAAAAACCGATACCCATGACTATGGGTCCCAGGTTATACAGCACCATCCCAATTGTTGGAGAAGTAAAATGCTGTTTGGAATTTAGAATGCCTAATGAAAGTCCGCCCAGAGCCATGATCACAGTTTGTACCAGCATGATGCGGGTCAACATGGCTGCCAGACTGGCATACTCCAGTGGCAGACCAGGTGCCAGTATATAAATAAACTGTTTGGCAAAAATGGCTGCGATAGTGACCAGGACGCCCAGAGCAATAACAGTGTAGTTGGCAGCGATACTGGCTACTTTCCAGGCTTCATCGTCCTGCTTTTTCGCAAGATAGCCACTAAAAATCGGAATGAATGCCGAGCTGAGGGCTCCTCCGACCAGAAGATTGTATATGAGATCTGGAACTGTAAAAGCTACTATAAAAGCATCTGTAGTATGATTGCGGCCAAATTGGGAATAGAAGACCATATCTCGGACGTATCCAAGAACACGGGCCAATGTAGTCATCACCATTATGAATCCAGCCGCCTTGGCGATGTTTTTTGCTGTCGCCATTAAATCAACTCCAGTCAATGTATCAAACTAAACTATATAATAATTCTTACAGATTGCAAAGCGATTTATAAAAGGGAACACACCTTAATGCTACAGCTTGAGCAAGGAATGTTCCCCGTAGTATACACAAATATAAAGGAAAGACTTACAGAGGGGAAGAGTTCGGAATGAAATGATGAGAGTAATTAGCGGCCCGGTGTTTGATCTGGCCTAGGTCAGGCTTTACATGATATCGTTCACCAAGCACAGTAATATCCAATTCCTGCTGAGTGGCATGCAATTTGAAGAGATCGTCTGTGGACCTGCCAGTCAATTCAGCTATATTGGAGGCTACCAAGCGAAAGGAAAGAACGGTCAGTATCAAAATGACAATAATTAAGAATCTAGCTTTAGTCTTCACTGTTTTGGTACTTCCCTTATTAATGCTGCTTCCAGTATTTTTGCCAGGAGTTGAGCGCTATATTTGGATTCCTCGATGGTGTTGTATTCATTGCCGAATTCCACCAGGATGGATGGGGGATGGATTTCCTGATTATAGGTTCCAGCTTTGATCCTTATACCAGTAATAAGGCCAGGATATTTTTTTTGCCCGATATCGAATATTCTTTGAGCGAAAGCCTGATTGGTTTTCCATTCGGGGTTGGGCTTGCGCTGGTCGCTGCCCACCACCAACAAGATGCCAGCTGCTTTTTTTCCTTCGATAACGATAATGTTGGGAGCTTTGCTTTTGGGTGCTGAGTCCCGATGGACATCGATCATGACTCCGAAATCAGGTTCTTTACCAGCCATTTTTTCTACTGTTTCCCGTGAATTGGCATAAGCCATGGTGAAGTCCGGCGAGTCGTGAATAGTGTCGTTGAATATAGCCCGGATCTGTTCCGCCTTCAGAGCATCATCAAGTGCTTGGGCAACTTCGCAGATAAGGCCAGGCCGGTCGGTAGTATGCGAGCATTTGTCATTCGGGAAATATGTCTCGGTGGTATGGGTGCAGTATAAGCCTACTGGCGGATACAATGAACCTATGTTTTGAATGACCGGTTCGGACTCGGTGTCGGGTTGCGAGCCGCGGGAAGGTGTTTCCACCGGTGCGGCAGAGACTGGTACTTTGAAACTGTCTGGATCGATCATTGTCAAGTGCTGTATATTAGAGGTCAACATGTCAAAAGGCTCGTCTATCATAATGCCAGTATTAAGCAATGCATTGCGCCAAGAGAGCCGTGGTCTCTCGGCTGGAAATCCGCTAAGGCTTTGGGACATTATGGATTGTGCACCGGACGGGGACAGCAGCCGCCCATCCAGTACATTGCCACAGCTCACAATTGTCCGGTTCATAGTAAGGGGGCTGAGATCGGCATTGAAAGTAAGACCTGTAAGGATAAAAAATAGGGCTAATCCCAGGATTAGGAGCTTCTTACCATGTGATAGGAGCTTTCTAGCCATTAACATCCCCCCTTCTATGTCCATTCGATTGTATGCTGCGATAGCCTGGATTAGAACAGCAAAAAAGTCCCAAACTGGTTGGAACTTTGATGCCCGAGGCTATCTTATCTCCGTGGGGACGAATGCGTCTATTAGGCCTATAACAAAGGCCGCCAGCAGTGCTCCCAGGAGTGAGACGGACAGATAACTGGGTATGATAAACTGGGCGACATAAATCACTACAGCCGCTACTAGGAATCCTACTAACCCACGGCTGCGGGGGGAAATTCGGTCTCCTAGAGCCAGCTCAATCAAGTAGCCCAGTACTGCGATCACTATTGCTGCAATCAAAGCACCAGTAAAGCCGGCGACTCTTATACCCGGCAGCAGCCAGGCAACCAGCATCAAAACCAATGCTGAGACTACAAAACGGACTACCGTGCCCAACAACGTCTTCACCTCCTTTGTTGGTCAGATACATTTTTATGATTCCTGTTGCGGAGAAAAACTATTCAGACCGTTGCAATTTCACAGCTTTGATGATATATTAGTTGCGTTAGTTTTTTTTTCCGTAAAAGGAGGTGGCACGGTGGCAAAAAGCAAAACACCAGCAAAACGGGCAAGGGGAGCCGAAAAACGCCGCGTAAGCAACATGTCCAAGAAGTCAGTTATGAAGACTTTTGTGAAGAGATTCGAAGCGGCAGTAGCTGCTAAGGATATAGAAGGAGCCCAAAGCGGTTTGGTTGCAGCATCATCGGTTATCGATAAGAACGCTGCACGAGGCATTATCCATAAGAATAAAGCAGCCCGCAACAAATCCCGCTTAGCTAAGAAGCTTAACCAAATAGCTCACTAAGAAACGAAAACCTGCTATAAATAGCAGGTTTTTTACTTTCTTGTCAAAAGCTTTGCTGCTTTCCTACTGGCAGATATCTACAGCTAGGGTTTCCAGCACTACCCTTTCGTTCTGGCTGACATTCTTAAGTGTCCAGTCAGTTTCACTCAGCCGGGCAAATGCCTTGCCTATGTTTTCTTCGTTGTGCCGGGCATCCAGCATTTTGTTCAATCTGAAGGGCTGCATCTTTAGGTAATCACCTATTTCTTGAGGTGTTTTGCCGCCTTTCTGGAGGGCCTTTACTCTGCCCATGCTCAGGAATTCCCTCGTAATCATATAAACGATGAGGGGAGCTGGCTCGCCGCGCTGCAGGAGTACGTCCAGAGCTTTAAGCGCTTCGGGTGTATTTTTTCTCAAAAGAGCATCGGTCAGCTTGAAAATGTTGATATCTGGTGCTTCAGGATTTAGATATATCAAATGTTCGGTCGTGATCTTCTCTCCAGAATGGCAAAGCGATAAGCGCTCTATTTCAGATGCGATAAAGTACATATCACGTCCGCTTTTAGCGATTTCGCCGGGCACGTTTTTGTCGTATGCAGCTCCACTGCGGGCTAGTTCATCTGCGATCCAGCTTTGCAGCTGTCGGGGATTTAGTTTTTGCAGGTCCTCAATAGTGCCGTGTTTCTTGACCGCATCGACTATGGTGTTTTTCGGCAGGTCTTCACTGGTAAGGATAAGTGTTACCTCAGGTGCCGGATTCTGTGCAAACTCCAGCAATAAGGGTTCGACATCTTTGAACCCGCGGCCCTTGCGCGTTTTACTGCTGTTAAGCCAGGTGGGGCGTTTTATGACTACCAGGCGCTGAAAAGAGAACAAAGGGATCGATCCCAAGTACTCCTCCAGTTCGAGAGGAGTAGTCTCATCCCCGTCCAAATTGACCATTTCCGGCAATTCTTCGCTGCCCAGTTCTCGGTAAATGGCTTCGATACGCCGTTCTATCAGGTATTCTTCAGTTCCCCAGAGAAGGATCATATGTTTAAGCTTGCTAATGGGGTTTCACCTCTTGTACTAACATTTTGCCATCTTCTTAAGTTTAACCAAGCACACCATGAATTCCTGCTTGTGACAAGAAAACTTAAGAGCCTGGAATGGCCTGCCCGCTTACTGAAAAGAGGGCTTCTGTGATATAATCGTCTTAGAATTGAAGGGAGGTTATCCCTTTGGAAAAACAAAAATTCGAAGTCATTATCATTGGAGCCGGGCCTGCCGGCATTTTCTGTGCATTGGAGCTTGTTAAGCACGGAGTAAAGGACATTCTGCTGCTTGAAAAGGGACGTGAGGTGAAGCGGCGCAAATGTCCCATTTCGGAGAAGACAGGGGAGTGCAACAACTGCAAACCCTGTTCGATCATGAGTGGCTGGGGCGGGGCTGGAGCTTTTTCTGATGGTAAACTTACACTGACCACCGAATTTGGCGGATGGCTGCATAACTACATTGGTAAGCAGCGTTTAGCCCAGTTGATAGATTATGTTGATGGAGTCTATGTCCAGTACGGCGCGCCGGATCGCCTATTTGGTCAGGATGATGACTACCTGGCACAGCTAGCGCAAAAGGCCGCCAAGGCTCATCTGAAATTCATTCCGGCCCGTATCCGTCACATGGGTACCGAGAATAATCTGCAGGTACTGACTAATTTTCAACGCTTTTTAAATGATAAGATAACCATTAAACAAAGCGAGCCAGTCAGTTCCATAATCGTGGAAAAAGGCAAAGTGTGCGGGGTCAAGACCAAAAAGGCTGAATACTTGGCACCGTCAGTGGTATGTGCTCCGGGACGGGATGGTGCCGAATGGTTTGTGCATGAAGCAAAAAGGCTAGGGCTAAAACTTCGCAATAACCAGGTCGACATTGGGGTTAGGGTCGAAGTTCCAGCCATCACTCTAGAGGAAATAACCGCACGGGTTTGGGAACCCAAGATTTTCTACTGTTCTAAGGAATTCGATGATCAGATACGTACATTTTGTATGAATCCACACGGCGAGGTAGTCCTGGAAAATACCAATGATCTCATTACGGTAAACGGGCATTCCTGGGCTGAGAAAAGTACGCCTAATACCAATTTTGCCCTATTGATGAGCCAGGAATTTACTGAGCCGTTCAATGAGCCGATCGTTTATGGCCGGTATATTGCCTCACTGGCCAATATGCTCAGCGGAGGGGTCATCGTTCAGCGGTTCGGCGATCTTAAGAAGGGACGGCGCAGCACACCTTCGCGTATCGAAAAGGGGAGTGTGGAACCGACGCTGAAGGCCGCGATTCCAGGCGACCTGTCATTGGTACTACCGCACCGTTATATGGTAGGGATCAAGGAATCACTGGAGGCCTTGGATGCTTTGGCACCTGGTTTGGCTTCAGATCATACTCTCTTGTATGGCATAGAAGTCAAATTCTATTCAGCTCGGCCAGAGCTAAGTCCTGATCTGGAAAGCCACATTTCTGGTCTGCATACCATCGGTGATGGGGCTGGGGTTACCAGAGGTTTGATCCAGGCTAGCGTTTCGGGGGTCGTGGCGGCTCGCCATATTCTGGGGAAATAGGTTATTCGTCAGTTTTTGTGGTTTCAACCTTCAGGTCAAGACCATCACTTATAAAGGTCACAGCACCATTTTGATCAGTGCGGTAGATTTCGGAGCCGAACTTGTGCATGTTTTGCAGCACTTGAGCATTGGGATGACCGAAGGGATTATTAGCCCCCACTTGAATAACCGAATAAACAGGCTTGATATGTGCGAAAAAGGCCTCGCTCCAGGCATATTTACTGCCATGGTGCGGGGCTTTATATATGGTGGCCGGTCGGCGCAGCTCAGGAATGAGTAGCAGCTGTTCGAGTTCCTTTTGGCCAGCATCTCCGGTCAACAGCAGTGAAATATCGCCCAGTTCTATACGGGTCAGTAATGATGTCTCATTGTCATCTTCAGTGGAGGTTTCAGGGGTCCAGGTTTGAATATTGGTGCCATCAGGCAGGGTTATGTTTTGCAGCCCACTAACAGTGATAGTTTGATGATTGCCGGGCGGGATATCTGAAAATGCTTCTGCTCCGGCAATGATCGTATGTACAGGACATTGTTTGAGAACCGGCACCAGCCCCTTGATATGGTCAACATGAGGGTGTGAAACGATCACCACATCCAGCTCGCGAATGCCTTCACGATGCAGAAAGGGCAGCACCGTGTTCTGGCCTACATCATAGAAGTCAGAGCCACCACCATCAACCAGTATGCTGTATCCCTGAGGGGTCTTGATATAAATGCAGTCACCCTGCCCAACATCCAGGAAGACCACTTTCATGGCCCCCCAATCCCGCAATTGGCCAGGAATTAAGATCGAGACTAGGAATATAGTAAGAAAAGCGACCCCTGCAGCATTACGGAGCTTCTGACTGATAGGGGTGTTCCATAATATAAGCAGTAAGCTAGCATAGGTTAGGATGACAATAATGATGTTCGGTTTAGCCACCCACAGATAACTGCTTGGTATTTGGGCAAGATATCCCGCTCCCAGAGTTATGAGCTTGGTCAGGAAACCGGCTGGTATCATGCATAGTGAAGCTAGAAACTGATTAAACTGGGCGGCGAAAATGCCTATAAAGCCTACAAAAACTGCTGCCCCGGCGAGTCCAGCGAGGAGAAAGTTAGCAATTACAGATATAAGGGAGATCAGGTTAAAATAATATGCTGCCAATGGGAGAGTGGCTAACTGTGGAGACAGACTGGCCATGAGGATCTGCTTCCATTTGCCTTCGGTTCCAGCCATTTCCTGCCAACGCGGATACAGATAGACTATGCCCCAGGTCGCCAAAAACGAGAGCTGAAATGATATTTCGAATAGGTTAGCCGGATTATAGAGCAATATGAGAAAGCCTGAAAGGGAGAGTGATGTGAGCAGATCATCTTCGCGACCGAAATAGTAAGCCGCGAGGCCCAGCCAGGCCATGATCGCAGACCTGACCAGGGGCGAAGGCCAGCCGGTCAAGAATCCATAAAAGATGATCAAAGACGATACCGCCAGAAAACGGGTGCGTTTGCGCCATCTCAGGGTGTTTGCCGCCAGTACACCAATTCCCACCACAAAAGCAACGTGGAAACCAGATACGGAAAAAATGTGGACCAGACCGGTTTTCTGAAAGGTAGCCAGGTCTTCCTCGCTGATTTCGCCCTGGAATCCAAATAACATACCCTCCAGCAGAACCGCTGTCGATTCATCCATGTTTCCCCTAATAGCCCGGTCGCTTTCATCAATGATAGCCATCAATAGGCGCTGGTACCAGTTGGCTTCGCTGCGAATGACCTTTATTTCGCCTGGTCTTTTGACGGAGAGATTATAGAAGATGCCGCGATGAGCAAAATACTCACGAAAATCAAAATCACCGGGATTAGAAGGTCCCTTTATGCGGCGCAGGCTGCCAGATATGGCGATTCGGTCATATTTCTCAATATGCATCGTAAACCGGCAGATTGCCTTCAGCTTTACATTGTCCGATGTTTCAATGGTGAAATGAAGCTGCCCGTCTATGACCACTGGGTCATCTATAATGATCGCATTGCTCTGAAAATAGTGGCGATCAGCTAGATCAGGGGGCAGTGGATGAAGCCATGACCAATATATGAAGCCGAGCAAAGCAATAGCGAGCCATAAAAAATGCTTGTGATCCCGGTAATACAAAAACAGCAATATCCCTGAAGCAATCAAAAAGGCGAGCCAAATCATGTCGCCCCACTCAGCTATAGCAATACCGGATGCCAGGCCGGCTAATATCCATACTAATAATCTGTTAATTGATATCATTGTTCCTTAGAAAGACATTAATCTGGGAAATACCTAATAATATTAGCACAAATTACAAAATGCTGGGCGGTAAATTTTCTGCAACAAAAAAGACCGCTAGAATGCGGTCTTGCGATGCTTATAGTAACGTGTCTAAATCAGGCAGCCGGAGGTTTTTCAATATTGAAGCGAGCTACCTCTTGCTCAAGCCCCAGGGCCAGCTCAGCGAACTCGGTAGTCAGTTCCTTTATATGGCGTGCCAGGTTCTGCTGTTCATCGGTTGTGGCCAGTACTTCCTGTGAGGCGGCTGCTGTCTCTTGGCTGACCGCGGCGATGCCGCTGACCTCTCGGTTGATATTGGTTACAGCTTTGTTTACTTCCTGAGCTGTCTGAGCAATGCTTTGTGCTTGATTGTTGATGGGGGTTATATGGTAATTTACCTGCTCCATTATCTTTTCGCTGTTGAAAACAGCCTGCACTTGGTTGTCCAGTGCCGAGGCAACGTTTTCCATGTCGGTAACGACCTTTTGTGTACCAGTTTCAATACCTTGTATCAGAGTGAAGATCTCCTTAGCTGCCGCAGTGGAGTGGTCTGCCAATCGCCCCACTTCCTGGGCGACTACGGCAAAGCCGCGGCCTGCTTCACCGGCCCGGGCTGCTTCAATAGCGGCATTTAATGCCAGGAGATTGGTCTGCGCAGCAATATCGGTAATTACCTGGACTATCTGGCCTACAGTCGTAGATTTGTTACCCAACTCTTCAATAGAGCTTACGACTTTCTTGATTGAACCCATATTTTCTTCGACTTTGCGCTTCTGGAAAGCAGCCGAAGCCAATCCATCGTTGACCATTGTTTGAACCGATGCCATATGCTGTGCTATCTTATTTGACAGTCCTGCGAAACCTTCTATTTGTTTTGATATATCACCAGCTAATACCGATGCTTCCATGGCCGTTTCAGCCTGCTGCGCCGCATTACGCGCCACCTCATCCATGCCATTGGCGATGTTGCTTGCAATATTACTAGCCTCACCACTGATGTGCAGGGCTTCTTCTGACGAGGACAGGATTGCATGGCCGGTTCCGCGAATGGTCGTAATGGATGAGCGAAGGCGGTTGACCATGGCATTGAATAACTCGCGTACGACCCCGACCCGGCCAATAGGGGCATCGCCTTTTATTTCGACAGTCAGGTCGCCATCAGCCACTTTGTTGGCATTCTTGACTAGAATAATGGCAGGTCTAATGAAATTCGGTACATCAATGAACCAGGCATCGACGAAACCAACTAGGACGGATGCCAGCAACGCACAGGGGAAGCCGATAAGGAAGCCGCGCAAATTCCAGACTCCGGCGAAGTAAACGATGGCCGGGGCAAATACCACGCTGCCGACTACGGCAAAAATCATACAGTTTGTCATATACTTTTTTATTATGGCCAACAGTTCTTCCTTGTCGAAGTGCTCACGCATTATTTGTTGGTTTGGTGCCCCGGAGCCAATATCAAAGAATGATTCTTCCTGCTTAAGATGTTGGATATCGGAGTTTAAACCAGCGGAAAGCTCATTTAAACAGTTGACTAGATGAACTTGGGTTTTGGTTTCTGATACCACGTTAGCTATGAATTGGCTGGTCCTATCGGTTACAGTCTGTATTTTCAAGATTTCATTGGTGATCTTGGAAGCGGATGCGACCAATCGGTCGAGACCTTTGGCCATATCCTTCATTTCATCGTCAGTCTTCAACATATCTGCGACTACCTGATCGATCACACCGCGATTACTGTCCACAGCCTGGTTCTGCTCCTCTGCGGACCGCCTGGCTAGTGCCATTTCGTCGGCTACCTGGTTGATGCTGTAGCGAATGGAATTGACCAGATCGCCGATCTTGGCTGCCGCCTGGGAAGACTGTTCAGCCAGTTTACGCACTTCGTCAGCTACTACGGTGAACCTGACCCCGAAATCTCCAGCCCGAGCCGCTTCGATGGCGGCATTGAGTGCCAGCAGGTTGATCTGGCCGGCAATGTCGCCGATAATCTCCATGATACTGCCTATCTGTTCGGATTTGCCGGAAAGCTCGGCAATCGCACCACCCATATCATCCAGCACTTGACGACTGCTGAGGAGCTGCTCTTTTTGCCCCTCGACGGCATCAATGCCTTCCTGGGCCATAGCTCCGGCCTTTTCAATGGCGGAGATAGCTTCCTGCAGCTTATGGGAGATGGAGGCGAAGCTTTCGCGAACTGTAACAACTTCATTAGTCATGGTTTTAACGGCTGCCAGCTGTTCCTGGTTGCCCTGGGCTATCTGGCCGACTGCCATAGTCACTTCATCCGCGCGTAAAGCTGCACCTTCAATGGTAGATGTTAAAGTGGTCAGGGAGTCTTTGACCCTGGTGGAACCCTGCATTACGGTCAAGACTGTATTGCGGATCTGCTGCTGCATGTATGTAAAAGCGTTCTTAGTAGCTTCCAAGAGGTCAAAATTGTGCTCGCTCAGGTCTTGGTTAAGGCGACCGCCGATAATTCCACCAATGAAAACAGCCATAATACGGACTGGCTTCATGAAACGCCCGAAATTCGCTAAGAGTGATGCCACCCCCACTACAAGACCACCGGCCGCAGAGGTCAGGGCTGCTCCTGACCAGGAGATTCCGGAGCCATATAAGGCGCAAAAAATAAGGCCAAAAGTGAGACAGGCAGACACATTGAATACGGTAATGATAACGGCGTGTTTGTAGGCGGCACTCTTCATTTGCTTTTCGAAGTCCATAAATATTATCACCTCTCATACTGCAAACATTTCAAGAACGTTATAAGAACTTATTAGGTTTTCGCCAAAATACGACGAAATCCTGCACGGACAAGCGTTCTTATTATTAAGAGTTCTTGAATATTGGTAAAGATGATATCATCAAGGCAGGAAAAGGAAGGGGATATACGAAGGAGTGGCTAAAATGATCGAGATGAACAATTATGTATGCTGTTTTTGCGGCGAAAAAATCGAATCAGGCATCGGCGGTGTTACGGCCTTAATGGTGATCACCAATTGGGAGAAGGAGCCGGATATGCAGAGCAACCAGGCTCTATACTGCCATCTGGAATGTTTGAAACAGCGACTGGATAGTAAAACACACTTCTTGGTATATGATCTAGCAGTAGAAGACAAAGAGCGTCAATAATAGCCCTTTATTTAATTGCGAATGACCCATGGAGGTGAACCCGTGGAAACCCTGGTATGTGCACCACAATTGATGTTAGCCGATGGGACGTGTCTGGAACCAGGCATTGCTGTAATTGGTGATGGAAAAGTAAAATCAATTGATTCGGGTAAGCTGCCTAAAACATCGAAACGAATGAAAGTCATCGAGTTTAAGGAAGGCATATTACATCCTGGGCTAGTCGATTTACATGTGCATGGGTTGGGACAGAGCAGTTGGCGTGATCCGGTCGACTTAAGTATTGCCTTGGCCAACCGGGGAACAACCTCGTTCCTGGCGACTGTTCCGGCCATAGATTGTACTCCTGAAAAGATTGCTCAATACAGTCTATCTATCGGTCAGGAAAAGGGAGCTTGTATTCTCGGACTTTACCTGGAAGGACCGTTCTTGAACCCGGAAATGGTGGGAGCTCAGTCAGAGAAGTCGCTCAAATTGCCGGATTTGAAGCTGGCTGCAAAGCTGCTCAAGGGCGGAAACGGCAAGGTCAAGATTATGACTATAGCGCCTGAACTACCAGGAGCAGAGGAAATAGTTAATGTGCTAAACAAAAATGGGGCTATTGCTGCTGCTGGCCATAGCCAAGCCAGTTATGAGATTATGACAGAAATGAAGGTTGTTCATCATATTACTCACTTGTATAATCGCAGCGGAGTTTGGCATCATCGCGAACCCTCGTTGACCGGATGGGGGCTGCTGAATGATGATATTTCTATCGAGCTCATTGCCGAGCCTTCTAACGTCCACCTGGCGGCCATCGAAATGGCTTTGCGGTTGAAGCCCAACGACAAGGTCGTATTGATCAGTGATTCTGTGCCGTGGGATTTTACTATCGAACCTGTTATCAAGGGCAGTGCAGTATTCAGTCGGTGCGGTGTACTGCAGGGTTCATCTTGGAGTCTGCTTCAGAGTCTGAGCTGGGTGCAAAAAGCCCTTAATATGGGGTTGGTTGATTTGCTAAGATATGTGACCATCAATCCGGCCCAGATATTGAACCTGCCTAATAAAGGAGATATTCGGCCAGGAATGGATGCCGACCTGGTGCTGAACCTGAACGGTCAGGCTGTTTTTACCATGGTAGAAGGTCGCATTGTATATATTCATTCTTCATACGCGGATTTGGCTCTTTAACTGCTCGAAACGGCGGTCACCTATCCCGGGCACTTCTTTGAGATCCTCGATCTTCTTGAATCCTCCTGATTGCTGACGGTAATCTATAATTCTTTGAGCAAGTGTAGGCCCGATCCCAGGCAGCTTCTGGTCGATTTCCCCGACAGTCGCAGTGTTCAGATTGACTATACCACCACTTGATGACCCGCTTCCTTTACTGGAAACAGCGGCTTGGCCAATTGCTGTCCCCGAAGCTATGGCCTGCCCAATACGGGGAACTTGGATATTTTGCTGATCGGTTAGAATGGTGGCTGGGCTAGTCTGGCTTACATCAGCCTTGGCGGTTGGCTCTGCTTTGTCTAACACCTCAAAAACTCTAGAACCTTCTTTCATCTGATATATTCCGGGATGCCGCACTTCCCCAAAAACATAGACTAGAAGGTTGTTTTGTTTTTCTTCAACCATAGGGGCCTTCTCGGCAGCCGGTTTGATTGCCACGGCGGCCTGCTTCAGCACCTGTTTCTTGCCTTCGCAGTATGTTCCATATTTGTAGCCAACGCCAAAAGTTATAATAAGCAGCACAGCGCCTATGGCCAGGATCCGTCGGTCAATGTCGATGTTAAACATGAACACACTCCTAGATTAAATAAGTTCTTCCTCGTATTCGACATCAACCATATATTTCCTTCAATGGAATATTGCGAAAATAAAAAGAGCCATTCTCGACCGGCTACGTTGCCCGGTAGGGAATGGCTAAATCAAAATATGTATTGCAAGTCTTATTATTAACAGATAAGATTTAAAGCATTCGGGACCAGCACCAGTTCGGCATCGAGCATTCCTGGCTGCTCTCCATCGATATCGAGCAAAACTCGTTCTTCGGAAAAAGCACGTACATGATTGCCTCTCAAACAAAGCACTTTAGAATTATTTATATGGGTACCTTTATATAACTCAGGCATATGACGTATTGTCTCAGCTTTGCCGAGCCCCTGAATAACCACTATTTCAAACTGCCCACTGTCCAGCTGAGCATTGGGGGCTACATGCATACCTCCACCAAACCACTGGCCATTAGCGACTGCTGCAAATAAAATCGGCCCCTGGAATCGAACCATGCCGTCAACTTCCATGGTTATCCTACGGCTCTGGTAACTGGCGAGAGTTGTTAGGGTCCCCCAGAAGAAGGACAGGAATCCGCCGAAGGCTTTGGTGGTACGGTTTACCCGTTCCACGATTTCGCCGTCAATACCTAAGCCAACCACGTTTATGTAATATAGGTTTTCCGTTTTTCCTTGATGGTTGGTATAGATAGCCCGACCGATGTCGATGGGCTTGCATTGGCCCCGGGCCAATACCTCAGCTGCTTTCTTGTGATTCTTGGGGATGCCGGCGGTTTTTACGAAATCGCCGCCGGTGCCACAGGAGATAACGCCGAGTCGTGCCTCTGGATTGATATGCTGGCCGTCCTCAAAGAAACCGTTTATTACCTCATTCAACGTTCCGTCGCCTCCTATGGAAACGATGGTGTCATGCCCGTTTTTTAAAGCATTGCGGGTAATTTTAGTAGCTTCTTTGGGTCCCTCTGTAAAAGTAAAATCGTAATACACACCAGCTGCATCCAAAGCTTTGTTCAGGTCAGTCCAGTGCTTTCCGGTTTTGCCGTTGGCGGAACAGGGGTTGACCACAACCATCATCGGTTTGCTCACGGCGCTTTCCTCCGATCAGTTATTGTTGGTATTTATTTCGCAGCCAAGTTCCGGGTGGCCACAATATCCACCCCGGTACCGGCTATATTGCTAATGACTACATCTCCGGATTTTATTGGGGCTTTTACTTCAACCTTAAGGATCTCCTTCATACAATCAAGGATCTTGTCTTTTGGCACTTCGTCTTTGGTTTTGACCGGCAGGCGGTTGATGACTCCGCCGACCAGGCCCACTGTGCTGGTAATGGAACGTGTGGGAGCTGTATACTCCTTTTCGGCGTAGCGTGGGCCCTGCTTGCATTCATTGCCGGTAACACCGGTAACTTTGCCGTTCTCAATGGTCAGATTAAGAGCACAGCTCATGGGGCATATGATGCAGGTTAATATTGATTCACTCATGATACTGCCTCCTTCGCCGGTTCTTCGATGACATCTACGGTGATCTTGTCACCGGGTTTGATTTTGGCTAGTTTATCAGGCGGCAGCTTAACAACCACCATTTCTGGGGGCTTGACGACCCGTTCCTTTTTAGTGGCGATAACTTCATCGCCCACTTTTACAATAGCTCTTACATTATATGCAGTCTTCCGAACTCGGAAGTAAAGGTTTACCGTTTCTTGAGCGCGAGCCGGATCGATGGCCTGAGGTACGGTAAACTGAACATTGTGGCCAGCTACTGTAGGTACGGGGGTGCCTTCGGCTAGATCACCCTTGGCATAGCGTGCCGCGCCACGGCCAGCTGCTTCGCCGGTGTAGGTGACATAGTCCACCAGATCGTATACGTTGACCACATTACCACAGGCAAACACCCCTGGAATGCTGGTCTGCATGTTCTCACCGACGACCGGCCCTCTGGTGATATCGTCCAACTTGATGCCGGCATTTTCAGATAGTTCGTTCTCGGGAATCAAGCCGACAGAGAGGATAACGGTATCGCAATCCACATATCGTTCGGTTCCCTTTATAGGCTTAAGGTTTTCATCTACCTGGTTGATGGTAACGCCTTCTACCCGGCGTTTGCCATGAATATAGGTGATGGTATGGCTCAGGTGCAGGGGAATGTTATAATCCTCTAAGCACTGTACCACGTTACGGGTCAGTCCGCTGGGGCGCGGCAGAAGCTCATAGACTCCCTCTACATCCACGCCTTCCAGGAACAAGCGGCGCGCCATGATCAGACCAATATCGCCGCTGCCTAGGATCACAGCTTTCTTGCCCGGCATAAGTCCTTCGATATTGACCAGGCGCTGAGCGGTTCCGGCTGAGTAAACACCGGCTGGCCGAGTGCCTGGAATAAGGATCTGAGTGCGAGTGCGTTCGCGGCAGCCCATGGCCAGAACTACGGCTCCGGCTTGTACTTCGATAATACCCTGATCAGGGTTGATCATGGTCAGCTGGCGATCCGGTGTGATATCCAGGACCATGGTGTTTAACAAGCATTCGATATCATTTTCGAGAACCAGATTTTTAAAGTGATCTGCATACTCAGGACCAGTCAGTCTGGCCTTCATAACGAAGGTGCCAAACCCGTCATGAATACATTGGGGCAAAATGCCTCCCAGATCATAGTCGCGCTCGATGATCAGGACCTTTTGGGCACCGGCCTGCTTGGCGGCTACGGCCGCGGCCATCCCGCCCGGACCTCCGCCAACAACAGCTACATCAACAGTTTTCAACTATATCCCTCCCGTTTTGGTCCTGCCCATGAACAGCCAGGACCCTGTTCCATCCTTTGTTACTTCTTCAGTAGGGATTCCTAGTTCTTCAGCCAGAATGTGAGCAACTCGCGGGGTGCAGAATCCGCCCTGGCAGCGCCCCATGCCCGCCCGTGTCCGCCGCTTGACCGCATCCAGGGTCGTAGCAGGAACCGGCCGGTGAATTGCTTCCGCGATCTCGCCCTCGGTAACCATTTCACAGCGGCAAACGATCTTGCCATACCGTTTATTCTGAACTACCTGGGCATGTCTGGCTTCTTTACTAAGATCCTTAAAATGAACGATGTCTCTCCGTATAGGGTCAAAATCGCTGCGTTTGGTCAGTTCTAGGCCCTCGGTCCGCAATATGTCGATAACATATTCGGCGATTGCTGGGGCTGATGCAAGACCAGGCGACTGAATGCCAGCCACATTGATAAGGCCTTTTACCGATCGCGAGGGCTTGATATGAAAGTCCTCAGTATAGGTAGCAGCCCTAAGACCAGCGAAATATGCGATCAATGAGTTGTGTTTGAGGCCTTTTACGATACCGTCAAAGCGAGTCAGCACCGTTTCCAAACCACGCGCTGACGTTGATAGATCTTCTTTATCCCAGATTTCTTCAGCCGTCGGGCCAAACTCCACATTACCATCGATGGTCATCATTATGCCGCCACCCTTAGTATGTGGGTCGGATTTCAAGGTAACTTCGGCCATGCAGGGTTCAAATAGGTCGTGATATTTCTTGTCAAACAACAGCAATTCGCCTTTGCGCGGGTGGATCGTGAACTCAGCCGGACCGGCCATTTCTGCCACTTCATCCGCAAACAAGCCGGCTACATTGATCACGTAACGAGCCGGAAAAACACCTTTGTTGGTAATGACCTGCTGGACCTGCCCATTTTCCGTATCAATGCCGGTAACGGTGGTCTCCAGAAGTAGGTCGACACCATTGTGTACCGCGTTCTCCGCGTAGGCGACAGTCACTTTGTATGGAGACGTCATAGCGGCTGTTGGTGAAAAAAAGCCTCCTACAACATTATCTACTACGTTTGGCTCCTTGTTCAACACCTCTTCCCGGGTTCTAAGAATATCCACCGGGACACCATTCTGGTCAGCTACTCCTTTGATAAGGTCAAGGAGGAACATCTCCTTCTCGTCAGCGACCACGCCCAAAAGTCCGCAGCGCTTAAGCGGGAAGTCCAACTCAGCGGCTGCTTGATCATACATTTGATTGCCTTTGACATTGAGATGGGCCTTAAGTGTCCCGGGTGTAACGAATATACCCGGATGTATCATACCATTATTTGCTTTGCTAGTGCCACAAGAAACATCAGATTCTTTTTCCAATAAAACTATTTTCAAGTCATAACGCGAAAGTTCGCGCGCAATGGCACATCCTACCACTCCGCCACCAATAATGACTACATCTGAAGGTTCCTTAAAGGGGAGGCCTTCTATATTTGCCATTGGAAAGTGCACTACCTGTCCGGGTTCGTTAGGAGTTGCCAGATCATTTACTACTGAATAGACTCCTGGCAATGCACCAGCCAGGTGGCCTGCATCAACCACCAGGTCCCAGGAGTCGACCTTCCCTTTCAGAGTGATCATAGCCCGGTCGACCTTAACTGTAATCAGCTGCTCCCGAAGCCGGGCATCATTTTTCAGAGCAGCCTGGGCTTTTTTTAATAGAGCAAAATCCTCACCAGCTTGAGTGTTGATGGAAGCCCACAGGACTTCAGCCACATCCATGACCGTCATGTCAGCGGCACGTCCCAGCAGGTCTTCACAGAAGGGACAGGAAGTCACCACCGCTTCAGCCTCGGTGTTTTGCAGTTCTTCGGCTCGCCCGGCAGCGATCTCTTGGGCAGCTTCCGGCTGCAGCCATTCATATACCTGGCCAGCTCCGCAGCAATGTGCCTTATCCCTGGAATAGAGGGATTCACAAACCTGTAGACCGTCGATTTTACCTAGAACATTACGAGGCTCATCATATATTTCGACACCACGCCCCAGCACACAGGGATCGTGGTAAACCAGCTTGCCCTCCAATTTTCCGGGGGACAATTTGCCTTCGCTGATCAACCGCTCGGCATACTGAGTGAAATGAAGCACTTCTACTCCCATGTTGATGCCGATTTCCGGGTAGCGCTTGCTGAAAGCCGAGTAACATTCGGGGCAGGAGGTGACCAGGATCTTGGCCCCGCTGGCCATAATGCTCTGTACAGTTTTTCGAGCCACGGTAGCACTGGTCTGCACCAGGCCCAGACAACCGGAGGGGAATCCACAGCAAGTCTCATCTTGAATAACGCTTACCTTGACTCCTGCTGATTTTATGATATTTAGAGCGGCGGTGACCGCTTGCGGCCGTTTGGCCCGGTAGGTACATCCGGCGAAGAACAAGACTTCAGGAGTACCAGGGTCATTGACCGGCAGGGTCAACATCTCTTCCTGGGGGAAAAGGGTGTTCCATCGCTCTAAATCTTCCTTTATTTTATATACGGGTTGGGGAGCCAGGCCTTGTGCTGCACCCTGTGCCCGCAGGATATTCAATAATTCCGAAACCGATAAACCTTCAAAGGGGCACCAGGAATCACAGGCCTTGCAGCCGATACATTGATAGAAATGGTCAAACAGTTCCGCCGACGGCTCCAGCATGCCCTTCTCCAGCATGACACCGAGGCGCATTTTGCCGGAGGGTGATGCGGACTCCCGCTTGAGGGCGGCCGTGGTAGGACAGTCAAAACGGCACATATTCGGGCATATAGCGCAGTTGGTCATTTGCACGAGATTATTCTGATCCACTTTCTATTCGACCCCCAATCCAATCTTGCCGGGGTTCATAACATTGTTAGGATCCCAGGCCTTTTTCAGTTCCTTAAGCAGGTTCAGGCCGGCAGTGCCATGTTCGCGGGGCATGAAACGAGCGCGATTTAAGCCGACCCCATGGTGATGAGCAGCAGTCCCGCCGTTTTCCTGGGTGGTCTGGATAGCAGCGTTCCAAATCTGTTTGTAATACTCATCGACATCGCCTTGGGCTACTCCGGCCACACTCATATACAGACAGGCTCCGTCCGGGTAGACATGGGAGAAGTGCCCGGAAGCGATTATGGTTCCTGGAACTTCTTTTATCGCCTTGATAGTATTATGATAAATGTCGTTGATCCGAGCCCAGGTCCCTGCTACTTCGATGGTGTCACAGACCACATTGTTTTGGATAAGATGGGAAGAGATGCTGACGTTGAAACGGGATTCGAACCAGTGGTGTACAGGTTCAACACCGCAGTCAACTCCGCCTAGAGTCAGGCAATGCCGCTCAGCCACTTGATTCTCCACTGCCACTAATTCGGGAATACCTTCCATAACCAGGACCAACATCACCCGTTCGTGGGCTGCTTCGATATTCTTAAAATGATGATCGGTTTCGAACTCATCATAGATGCGGACTACTGCAGGTCTTATGTTATCACGCATGATCAGCCTTACGGCTTCTAGTGAGTCATCGACATTAGCAAAGGAAAATGAACGAAGAGTCTGAGATTCCGGCAGAGTGTGAATGCGCAGGACGGCCTGGGTGACAATACCGAGAGTGCCTTCCGCACCCAGGAAAATCTGATCCAAGCGGGGACCTGTCGCAGTGCGGGGGGCAATCGTGTTCCTGTAAATGCTGCCATCGGGGAGCACAACTTCCACACCGACCAGCATATCTTCGATCTTGCCGTATTTGGTGGAGAATTGTCCTGCTGCACGACAGGCTACCCAGCCGCCCACGGTGGAACATTTTATGGATTGTGGGATATGGCGCAGGGTATATCCTTTTTCGTTAAGCTGTCTTTCTAAAATCTCACCATTGATGCCGCTCTCGACTGTCAGCAGCAGGCTCTTATCATCAATGTCGAGTATCTTATTCATGCGTTTCATGTCGACGACGATGCCGCCGTTAATAGCTACTACGCCGCCTAGTACTCCCGAACCTTCGCCATAGGGTATGATCGGAATACGGTATCTATTGGCGATGCTTATGATTTGACTGACTTCTTCGGTTGACTCCGGCCAAACCACCACATCAGGCAGGGAAGGCACTTTGCCCTGCATCAGCCAGGTGCCGGTAATCGGCCAAAAGTCTTTGCCGACCATAAGGCGTTCAGTTTCATCAATGGAAATTCGGCTGCCCACGGCTTGCCGCAGTTCGCTCAGGCAGGAATCCCAGGATGGGACAGGGGTCTCCGGTTTGAAAGCAACCTGATAAGTCAAATCCGTTTCCTCCTTATATACGGTCGAAGACCGTTAAAATTCAGACAATTAGCAGGCGTATGACGGGAGTGAAGATCAAGGCGTAAGGAATATCCGTGATTGAACCGTACTTGACGTACGTTGACTGAACGGGATTCCGAAACAACGCAGATATTCACTTTTGTCATCAGCCTATACGGTCTTCTTCAAGCACTGTGTTGATCCGATAAACATCACCGCGGAAGACAAACTTCAGCCAGTAAAACGGCTGATCGCCGGTAGTGAACATGGTCCGTTCAAGAGTCAGCACCGGGCTGCCGGGTATTATAGAAAGGATCTGGGCTTGTTCCCCATCGGCTAGGTCGGTGCCGATCGATTGGGCAACTCGCTTGACCTGCATCTGGCGGCGGTGAGCCAATAGCTGGTAAAGACTGCCTTCCAGGTCCTCCTGGTCGAGATCAGGTACTGCTTGTTCATCAAAATAGGAGTATTCAATAGCCAACGGAACCCCATCAGCGGTTCTAAGCCGGGCTAGGTAGAATATCCTAGTGTCAGGACCCATCAGGTCAGTGACCTGATGAGGTATGGTTGGAGGTGTTCCTTTTTCAAGCAGCTGTGCGCCGGGGGTGATCCCACGTGATGTCATTTCGGCGGAAAAGCTGACCAAAGGTTCAATGGTGTCCAGACGGCGAGTGCGGCAGACAAAAGTGCCGCGTCCCTGTTTGCGGAACAACATCCCTTCGTTGGCCAGATCCATTATGGCCTGGCGGACGGTAGCCCGTGCAACGCCATATTGATTGACTAGATCCTGTTCCCCAGGAATCTGGTCGCCAACTTTCCATTTGCCTTCTTCGATCTCTTTGCGCAGGATTTCTCTTAACTGCACATATAAAGGAAGGGGATTTTTTAAATCGAGCAATTATGTACACCTCCTTGATCACTTGTCCAAATGTACGGACAACCGAACAACTAAATTTATTATAATCTATTGAATATCTTTCCTGCAATATGGAAGAAAATAAAATTTAGACTAGATATTATGAGTGTTAATTGGCAACAAAGGTAATGAGGGGTCAAGGATGAACGTTTTCACAGAATATTAAGGGTTTCTAGTATCCTTAACCTTTCTTGACAAAGGAATAGTCTGGTGCTATTTTTTTATTAGTTACAATTAGCACTCAACAAGTGAGAGTGCTAACAGGGGTAAGATAATGTTAGATGATCGTAAAAAAGCAATTCTCGAAGCAGTGATCAAGGATTATGTAAGAACTGCAGAACCGGTGGGCTCACGGGCGATGGTGCGCAAGCACTCCCTGGGGGTAAGCCCGGCTACGGTGCGCAATGAAATGGCTGATCTGGAGGAGATGGGTTTCCTGGAGCAGCCTCATACTTCTTCGGGACGTATTCCTTCAGAAACTGGTTTTCGTTATTACGTCGACCATATGATGGTCAAGGAACAGCTTACTATAGAGGAAGAAGGCTTTTTGCGCGAGGTGCTGGCCCGGAAAGCCGAAGACCTTTCCAATGTGATCCAGAAAACGGGACAAGTCCTGTCCAATCTCACTAATTACGCGGCGGTGGTTATTAGCCCGACTCATAATAATTCCGAGTATAAGCATATTCAACTGGTGCCTATTGGCAATGGGAAAGCCATGGTGATCCTTGTTACGGATGTCGGCGGAGTAATACACAAAAACATTGATATCCCAGATTCCATACGCAAGGAAGACCTTGACATAGTAACTGAACTTTTTAATTCCTCGTTTCAGGGGCAGAACTTGAAAACCATGAGGAAAACCGTTCTCAGCAGCCTGCGCCAGGAATTGATGTATCGGCGGCAGATCATCGAGAGTGCTTTAGAAGCTATCGATTATGCAATGAATGAGGAAGAAGAAGCGATTTATGTCAGCGGTGCGCTGAACATTCTCAACCAGCCAGAGTTCAAGGACATGGAAAAACTCAAAAAAGTTTTGTTAGCCCTTGAGGAGCACGATGTGCTGCGCAATATTTTGAGCGAGAACAGCCTAAAAGAGGTAAGAATCAAGATCGGTAATGAAAATAAGGCTGAAGAAATAAAAGAACTGAGCATCGTTTTTACCGGCTATGGCACTGAAGGCAAGGAAATGGGCAAGATTGGGCTCATAGGTCCGGTCCGTATGGAATACTGGCGGGCTTCGGCTTCGGTAGAAAAGGTGCGCGATATGATCCAGGATATCATAGGAAAAATGTTGAGATAAGGAGTCGAGTATGAAAGACAGGACGGCCGGTTCCGGTCAGGAAGTCGAAGAGAAATTTAAGACTTTGCTCAACAACGCCAATGCTGCCCGGGTGATATCCCAGGCGGTAGAAGGCACCATCGGCCCCAAAGGGCTGGATACCATGATGGTAGACAATTTTGGCGATGTCGTGATCACCAATGACGGCGTCACCATACTTAAATTGATGGAAATCAATCACCCAGCAGCTCGTATGATAATCAATGCGGCCAAGGTCCAGCAGGAAGAAGTAGGGGATGGTACTACCACCGCTACCATAATGGCATCAGCATTGATTTCTGAGGGAACTGGCCAGGTCCTGCGCGGAGTGCCGGTCAGCAAGGTGCTGGAGGGTATCAAGCTGGGTACTCAGGCCGGCGTAGAGGAAATGGCGCGGCAGACACGGCGCATCACCGGCTGGCAGGACCCGTTCCTGCGCCAAGTAGCCACAGTTGCTGGACGTGGTGATACAGCACTAGCTGAGCTAGTCGTTTCGGCAGCTTATTTGATGGGTGAAGAAAAGATGGTGGATCCTGGGTTCAAGCTGGCTGACACGATAATGGCTTTGGAAGGTGGGGCCAGTGAGGTAC
>JBLNAX010000072.1:0-12371 GCA_050259595.1 Acidobacteriota bacterium
TATTAAAATTAGCCATCTGCTGCTGTTGGATAGCCTGCTGACCTTTCTGAACAAACTGCTGCTCGATGGGGTCTAGCATATATATTAGCTGCTGCAGCTCTCCCACATGCTGGCGCTCTTCATCAGCAATATGATATAGGATCTTCTTGACTCGATCATCGTTGGTGGCCATAGCATGGGCCTGATAAGTGATTATTGCCTCCAGTTCGCCAGCCAGATCCACGCGCAGGGCTTGGACCAGTTCTTCTTGAGACAACTGCTTGGACACATTGGCCACGAAGGGGTTTCCTAGTAAAGCCATTTCTTTCACTCCTTTTAGGGATATTTTCTTGTGTGAATCGGTTTTTTATACAGAAGTAAGCGATGCAAGGGAAAAGATTAAGGGTTTTCCTGTCCTTTTACGATAAATACTGTAGTACTCAGTCCATAAATCACCATAGCAGGAGGCGTGTTCAGTGAGTGTACTACCTGTAAATCCGGGCAATAACATGATCGAAGCCGTTAAAACTACAGCTGAGTCCAAGTCTGATAGGTCTTTCCATGAACAGCTCCTCGATGCAATTCCTAAGGCGGGAACCGAAAAAGCTGCCCGCTTAAGCGCTGTTAGACTTTTTAAGTATGCCCAGGGTAATGCTGTACAACCCGATGCAATCAAAAAAGAACTAGATGAGGATATAGCCACTTTCAAGAAAGAGATCAATAAATACTTCAAGAAAAATGGTATCGATACTTCGCAATCGATAAATCTCGAATGTGATGCGGAAGGATATCTGCGGGTGACCAATGACCATCCCGATAAGGAAAAGATAGAAGAAATATTTGCCGGTGATTTTGATCTACGGAATCTCTGTGTCAAGATCAATGGTTTTACCGAGATGCTGGAAACCATGCCTGAGACTACGGCTTTTCAAAAGGCCTATGCAGCCAATCCCAGACTGGCAGTTGCTCAGTTCTCATATCTTTTCGGTGGAAACAACATTGACCGCTTTTATACCTCACTCAGACCGCAAAACGGTTCCTGGACGGTCAACATAATACCCACTGAGCCCTATATGCTGCGCTACAAACCCCATTCTTCAGAGGATTTTGTGGCCCAGGAACATACTAAAGACAACAAATATGTCTTTGCCGCATACTTCTAAGCATCTAGAAAAATATCTATTGCCTTTACTTGCCAATCAGGCGTGCTAATCCCTGCTTGGCTTCTTCATTTTTGGGATCCATGGCCAGAGCCTTCAAGTAGTCAGCCCTGGCGGCTTTAATATTATTCACTGCAGTATTACATGCCGCCCTCACTACGAAGCTATCCGCGTCTTCGGGATCGATCTCCAGGGCATAATTGATGTCAGACAATGCTGCAGTAGAATTGTTCAGTCTTAAGTAGGCTCTTGCTCTGTTCTTATAAGCATAGGTGTCTTCTGGTTCGACTTCAATACAGCTGGAGTAATCAGCAATGGCTAACTGCATCTGTCCCAGATCCATATAGAGATCTCCACGGGTGCAAAGTGCATCATAGTACTGTGGGTCGATTTCCAGAGCCAGTTTCAAGTTCTCCAACGCCTGATCGTTCTGCCCTAAATCCACGTAGACCTGAGCCCTTCTGCAGTAACCTAGTTCCACGAAGTGTTTGTCATCTGTATCGTAAGATGAAGGTTTTTGCGCCCCTTCTATGTAATCTGTGTAGTCAACTAAAGCCGATCTATATTCCTGGATCTCACGGTAGCAATCTCCCCGGTTTAGGTATAGGTCTGGATCACTATCATTTTCCTTCAAAGCTTGGGAATAGTCGTCTATGGCTTCTTGGTATTTGCCCAGTTCCTCATAACAATACCCTCTTTTTTGATAAGCATCGGGCGTAGCTGCTCCGGCATCGATCGCCTTGGAATAGTACTCGATCGCTTGATCGTATTTTTCCGCATCATAGTATTCGCTAGCCTTAAGATTGTAATAAGATGAATTCCCGAAAGACAACCAAAACGCCAGTGGCATCAATATAAATATAAATAACAGGATCCCCATCAGGATGCCCATTACCTTGCGCCGCACCGCATTCTCGTCATTGCCCTGAGCATCGGGGTGAATCGAACGAGCCACTAATGTGTTGGTAATGATATCGTGCAGAGCCTGTTTTTTCGGAGTGAATGCCGCAGCGAAATAACCAGTGAACAACATCAGCATAGAAAGCCATGATAAGAAATAGCGGGCGCTAGCCCTCCAGAAGGATATTTTACGTCCTTCACTATCCGTAACCACTAGACCCATGATCATTTTACCCGGCGTACCACGCCAGGATGAACTCTCACAGAAGGCATAATACAGCCAGTTAAAAATCACCGGTCCCAAGACTGCGACGATCAGAATCGCCAAGCCCACAGCAAAATCTGAAGGATCCGACGACTTGGCTGAGAATCCTATGATTATCAAAGCCGGTATCATCAAGATGATCATCAGCAAATAGTTGGCTATAGTCAGGACTACCTTGTCAAACATATAAGCCCAAAGCCGATTCCAGAACCCCGCATATAGTGGCCGATGACAATGTTCACAATCAGTCATGCTGTTGGTAGTGGTTTGCCCGCAATAAGGGCAGATGACCCCTCCATAAATACCAGCCGGAGCAATGGCACGCGATTGTACCCGCGCATAATTCATTCGCGGTTGAGCAATAGGACCTACAATAGGCGCATACCGGCAGCCAAAAGTCGTGCAGCCCCCGTTTTCCACCCAGCACTCACGATGGTGCGGGCTCTGGCACTCAGGGCAGACATACACCTCAACATCCTCGGTTATCGCATATTGGCAATAAGGGCAGGTCTTTCCCACATAACCGGTGTCCATAAAATCCCCCTTGTTCACAGCAAACTCGATTTATATCACTTGGGCTGGGTCATTCTTTCACAGAACATCAATGCATAGCGGCCAATGCGGATTATGTCTCCGTTACGGAGAAAATGCTTATTTACACGGCGTTCCATGACACGGGTACCGCCTGAATTACCAATATCATAAAGAACATAACAATCATTTTGAAATCTTATAGTTACATGGTGATTTGCGACAGTAGGATCTTTGACCAGAGTGATATCAGTATGGGGAGAACCCCCTATGGTGGTCGTTTTGTTCAGTATATATTCCTTGCCCTTGGTAAACCCATCAACAACATGCAACCAGGCCTCTTTACGGGCTTCTGCCACTATTCCGATGGCGCCCCCGGCAGTTGTACCCAGAACCGTCAAAGCAATGGCCAGTCGTAATTCCTCGCTGGGTATGATAGTTCTTATAGGATCGAACAAGGCCCCACCCAGAGCTCCGCCAATAAATCCACCGATAACTCCACTCATGATTTTTCGCCCACTACCTGAACTCACACCCTGCCCCATGCCAATAAAAATGCCGATCACAGCCCAGGAAAAGCTTCTCACCAGGGTCTGAATCCATAGCACTCCGACATAGTCCCAACCGATAATCAGATAAGCGAGGTCGGCAAACAAACCTCCTACCGTACCACCCGCCAGACCGATCAGCAAAGTGATGAGAGCTCCTTTTAGAGCCTTGATCCAATTCCGGGTACTCAGTCCTTCGATGCTGCCCACGGCAGCCCCCATAAGTCCACCCGGCACTGCTAACAAGATCCATTGTTTATTGATCACATCGCCATAAGGATTGATGTGGAAATGATCAGTGGGAAACATCTGCTCCATCAACAGCCACCCTAGAATCGCCCCCAGAGCTCCGGCCAGCGCAGTCTGCCACACCCGGGCAGTAAATATCTTGCGCTTGGTTTTGATCAAATCGTCACGGAATCCGGGCAAGATCCGCAAAGGGCTCGTCTCAGCAGGTACATTGAGCAAGTTTGCCGATGATCCAGCCTGCGGTTCAGGATCTAGATCATCAAGCTCGATAACAATCAAATTATCCTTGTTTTTTTCGTCCACAGGATACTTCTCCAAATGAATTATCCTCACTAGCCGATCAGAATCGTCCAATCATTGATCATTCTCTCGGCAGCATCCTTACTCTCTTCTGGTATATATACAGCAAACCCATCTGCTAACCTGACATCGTTGTCCCGCCAAATAAAAAAGCCTATTTCCCGATCAATTGGGTCGATTACCAGTGCCACGTGAAACGGTGCATTGAAAAAATTGCGATGAATAAAGAGATCGTATTCTGAGAGAAACACCCCAAATCCAGGGTGTGAATGATACCAGCCAGCCACTCCATAGTTCGGCCATTGCTGGGCGTGTTCCTGACCGAACCGCTCCCAGGTGGCATGGGTAAAAGTGATGCTGGCAGCGTTTTCTATGGTATTACAGGCTTTTATCGCCTGCTTGATATCCAAGCAGGGTCTATGTTCAGCCATGCATTCGGTCCCTAACAAAAAGCCGCCGATTTCTCTTTCCAGGGAACTTTCTGCATGCTCGATGATCGTTTTTAGTACCTCCCAGCTTATGTACATCTTGGACTGATCTTTGTCACCCCAAAACATAAGAGTCGATCCCTGGCCAGCAGGCTCTGGACCCACTGGCAGCCGCCGCTTATCGGCCAACGGCTGCAGTTCTATATTGATTTCGTCCAGCTCGACATCATCTTCGAACAATTACTTGCCTCTTCATATAAGTTCTATATCAAAATCATCTTTAATGTGTGTAACCGCCATATTGCCCGCTTGGTCAACATCTATATCGATCAACGAGCCATTTCTCGCCTTAGGTCCGTCAGCAACGATCTCCGCCCGCGCTTCCGCCTGATATAGATTGACAGTGCCGATAGGGAATAAACGCTCATTCTCACGAGCCCATCTTGCCGCAGCTACATTGACTGGGCTCTTATTGTTATACTTTTGATATTGGATCATCTCACCGATGCGAATAATGATATCCGCCATAGTCTCACCGGCTGCCCAATAATCGCCGACACAGATCCAATCACCAAAATTGGGATGGAATATCTCCGTTTTCATGATACACCTGGGCTTTAGCCGTGGGTAATCCCGATGCAGGTATATTTCTGCCTGGTGAAAGTCCGTCTCCACCGGCCTCTGTAAGCGGTTATCCCAACGTATCCCTTTCAAATAATAACTGATCAGGTAGCGTGTAGGCGGCTCACCTTCCAGTGGTAATACTTTTATATTTGGATGTCCCGTGAATTCATCCTGGATTTTCAAGTAATCTGCCATCAACCTTCGTGTTCTGGCATTCATCTGTGCAACCTCCTCTCCAGGTGTCGATCAGTCTTTGTCAAGAGATCGAGACTTGGATGAACCTTCCCTTTCTTTGCTCTGTTTCTCTTTAGATGGAGCTTGTTCTTTCGTACCCGTTAAATCATCGAAATACACATTCAACTGATCTTTCAGATCGGACAATAGAGTTTCGATCATCTGCAATAACGAATAGGGGCTGCCCGGGAGTTCCTGCCCCGGCAGCGGGATAGGAATGCCGCGTAGATCGTCTCCTTTATAAGCCTTATAAGCATATCCGGACATCCCTGCTGCGCAAATCAGTAGAAATACTGCAATATATGTCATGAGCCTCTGCCTCGGACCCTGCAGCGGAGCCTTCTTTATTACCACCGCTTCATGTTTCTGGCCATTCACCTCATAGGGAATGGGCTTTACTTCTCCTTGTTCCCAGCCGAAAAGTCCGGCTGTTTCATTGACCGGATCGACTACATAAGCCACCTGCCAGGGTATGTCAAAAAAGTTCTTATGGATAAAAATATCGTCAGCCGACAGAAAAATCCCAAACCCCGGATGGGTATGGAACCACCCTACGATTTTAAGATGAGGATACCGGGTCTCTCTTTCTTGGTTCATATATTCCCAGGAACTATGGGTAAAGGTGACGCTGGTTTGTGCGGCATCGGTATATTTGGCCTCTACAGCAGCCTCCACCTTGACCTGATGACCTTTTTTTTCTTCGACCGTACCCAGCAGCACCCCACCCAGCTCACGCTTAGTATCACTGCTGGCCAGGGTATTTATCTGCTCGGCTACCTCCTGAGTTATGCTCACCCGGATATTACTTTTTTTGCTCAACGATCCACCTTTTCTTGCCATCGTTTCGGCCCTCCTGCCCCCTTTGATATCGTAAATAGGCAGAACACCTTTATTTTTCGTGATCAAGCTCGCCCAGCAGCTGCACCTCATCACCCTTAAGCTCCAAATAACAGACCTTATCCTTGTTTATGCCGGTTATTACTTCTAATATGGGTATGCCGATCTCTTCGAGAGTCTTATCTAAAAACGCTTCACCACCCGTTATCTGGTGGGTCAGCTCCGCATTACGCACAACTCCACAGTTGGGGCATCTGGCCTCATCTTCGCTGACAACACCGAGTGTTTTGAAACAGGGTGCTGTTTCATTACAGGACGAACACGCCAGTGTGGTGACCAGTTCTTTCTCTAGTTCGATGATACTACCGGCTCCCAGTTCGGCGTTTACCACGTCCAGCAGTTCTCTCACCGTGGTTTGCTGCACTCGGACCTGAACCGGTTTGATGTTCTCATAAGTTTCATGACTTAAACAGTTCTCCTTACGAGGGAACTCCACAGTATAACTATCATGTGTAAGGCCATTATAGAACCAGCCTTTACCTGCCAGCACCGGTAGATCAGGACGTCCATGAATCAACTTAATGGCTTCCTGGACCTGTACACCGGCGATGATCGAGGCTGAGGTAGGTGTGGTCGGCACTTTTCCCGAAGCCATTTCATTGCGCGACAGAAGCGCACAGGAGCGGCGCAGGTTCAGCAGCTGATAGTCAGTTTCATTCATGGTGCACTCATAACATGCACTATCCGGCGGAACAAAGACGCGGGCCATGCCAAAAAGCACTTCGATCGCACCGTCCACCCAAGGCGTTCCCACCTTCCAGCAGGCCTGGTTGATGGCCAGTCTCGCTTCACGGTTATCAAGTCCGCCGATGACCACATCCGCCCACTTGAAAACCCCTAGCCCAACATCATGTATTACATTGGCCTGCAGTCCTACAGCCCGGCAGTCGGGATTGATCTCCTTGACTCGTTCGGCAGCTACTACGGCCTTCACTTGACCCTCGTTTTGTTCTCTGAACAAAACGGATCTGGAAAGGTTAGAGTTCTCCACGGTATCCAGGTCGATGACCAATATATTGCCGACACCTAAAAGGGCCAAGTTCTTGAGGATCTCATTGCCGAGCGCCCCGGCGCCTACCACCAGGACCCGGGCTCGGCGAAGCTTCTCCTGATCCCACCATGGTATGAGACGAAGTCTGCTGTAACGATCTTCTACTTCATCATCAACCACCAGGCAGTCGTTTCCGAGCTCTTTACCAATGATTTCCGGTGTTTCAAAAAGATCTAGCTGTTCCATATGCTTAGCCTGTTAACCCGCAGTGATTTCTGGCTGCAGTCTGAGCAGATCGCCATCACGAACACTGGCATCAGCCAGTGTCTGCTCGTCCATGAGCTGTCGGCCTGATGCTTTATGTATGAACTTGTAACTAATTGGCTGCCCATCAGGTCCCATCGCCGGCAGGTTCATCAGTTGGATCAGCTTGGTGATTATCCGACGTACCGGTGCATCATCGGGAAGTGCCGCCTGCTGTTCCTTATTTCCAGTCACATCGACGATGGTTACGGTAATTTTAGCCATATCTACATACCTCCTTGATCGGACTATTTTAATTCAATATCGATGTCGCTAAGGTCATCATTGAGTTCCCTGGCATTTTTACGTCCTTTGATGATGGTCCAGACTAGGATCATGATACCGAGAACCAGCAAACCTCCAGCAACCCCTGCTGCAAATTTCCAGTTCCGGTCTATCTCCTTTTCCTTATCGTCCACCTTTTTATCTGCCTTCGCCTCTGCTAGTTTATCACGCGGAACTACAGCGGCTCTGACATTATCGAGCGACATACTGCCTGCCACATCGTTCTTATGAATGAATTTGGATATCCTGTCTATCGGTATCGCAAAGCCAATACCAGTAGCACCGGCTATAATAGCCGTATTAATCCCTACCACTTCGCCGTTTTGGTTTATCAACGGTCCCCCGCTGTTGCCAGGATTAAGTGGTGCATCGGTCTGGATCATTTTCTTGCCGTCCAGGTCCCGGCTGACATTGCTGACGATTCCGCGAGTTACAGAAAAATCAAGACTAAACGGAGCCCCGATAGCCATCACCGGCTCTCCTTCAGTTACCTTGCCACTGGCCAGCCTGAGGGTAGGAAGATTGCACACGCCCAGTTTCAGCAGCGCGATGTCGTTATCTTCATCGTTGGCTATGACCTCGGCACTGGTTAGCTCTCCGTTAGAGAGCTTGATCCCCACTTTGCTTCGTCCTTCAACAACGTGGTTATTTGTCAGAGCATAGCCGTCAGGATTGATTATGAAGCCTGTGCCTATAGCCCGACCACTTTCTTCACCGGACAGTACACATACGACTCCTGGCTTGCACTGGCGCACCAGGAGCTCCCAGTCGACCTCAGCCCCATAGGCCATGCCGACGCTATTCATCAGTATCAAACCAGCCATCAGTATTGTTAAGAAAAGTACAAGCACACCCCGGCCTCGCCGCTGCATAATGTTAGTTCCCCTTTCTATCAGTACAATTATTTGCGTATAAATCACAATATTGATTAGTCTCTGAAATCAATAATTAGACACAAGTTGCCTATTTCCTTCAAATTCCGTATTTGGTTATCATGTTTGAATGAGGGACTGGCCATTAAATGGAAATCCAGAGGGTCTTTCCTATATAACATCATTTGCATAACAGGCAGGATATTCCAGGATTTCGTCGAAGTATTGGCAAATATGAATACTTTATATGGGAATTACAAGGGGGTAGTTTTTTGTTTGAAGAAGTGTTAAGTGAAACGTTTTCGGTGTTTTTTAAGAACATTGCCTATTACGGGATCATCATTTTAATAGTAAGTCTGCCAGTTATGCTGCTGAGCTACGGTTTGGTTGCTTCAACTTTGGGGATGGATCTCTACACCAACCAGTCTGACAGCTTTAAGATGCTCAGAAATTTTGGAGATCCATCAGCCATGCAGGATCTAAACGAAAAAAATATGCAGAGCCAGAAAGACCTTCTGGAAAAATTCACTCTTCCAAACATTGGTTTGCTTTGTCTGGGGGGACTCATCCTGGGTCTGCTAAATCTAATGACCCACATATCCTCAGTATTGATCACTGACAGTTCATGTCAGCAGCAGAACTTTAATCTGAGCAACATACTATCACGAGCAGCCAGGAAGCTGCCAGGACTAATGGTCATAGCGATTATAATGGGCTTAGCATGCTTTTTCAGCGGCATTTTGATCGTAACTATCCCATTGAGTATATATCTTGCTGCCAAATTCTCCTTATCATTGCCGATATATGTTATGGAGGATGTCTCTCCGTTCGATGCCATTTCACGCAGCTTTGATTTGACCAGAGGTAAGGAGTGGTCCATTATAGGCGTGGTGGTTATTATAAGCGTACTGAGTATGGTCGTGAGCTGGGTCTTCGGTCTGTTGTCAACCGTAGCCGGAGTAATATCTCCAAACATAGCCGTTATTTTGACAACCCAAACTATTGTTAAATTAGTGCAATCCTTGGTTATGATCATGCTCTATATCTCTGTCTATCTCTTCTATGCAAAAACAGTAGGCTTGGTACCAATGAAAGGCAAGTTCGAGCAGCAATGGAATGTACCCAAAGCCGAGTATCCACAGTATTAGATTTATGCCACACACGATCTCAGACTAAGAGAGCCCGGTATTTCCGGGCTCTTACTGTTTATACTATTATGCTTAAATCTCACTTTTTCCGTTTGCGATTATCGGATGTTTTAGCACCTGGTTTTTTAGCGCTGGTATTTCGCGATTTGGCGCCATTCCATTGCCCTGTTTTTGGGGACTCGTTACTTTTTTCCACCTTGTTGACTGGCTTCTTTTCTTCGTAGATCAGCACCTTTTTATGATTGCCTACAAGGTCCATTCGATGGCACTTCTTCAAAGCCTCTATCACCAGCTCACGGTTGGCTGGATCACGATACTGCAGTACCGCCCGCTGCATGCGGCGCGCAATTTCCTGACGCGGGACATAGACCTTCTCGCCAGTCAGCGGATTGATCCCGGTATGAAACATACATGTAGAGAGCGACATTGGGGTAGGTGTGAAGTTCTGTACCTGCTCCGGGTGATAATCTAAGTTATCCCTTACAAACTCGGCTAGTTCTATCATCTCACGCACTCCACAGCCGGGATGTCCAGCGATGAAGTAAGCGGACAGGTATTGTTTGCGCCCTAGCTGCTCATTGATCAGCTTATATTCTTTCATGAACTTAAGCCAGGTATCGCGGCTAGGCTTGCCCATTAATTTGGTGACATTGGATGACACGTGCTCGGGTGCAATTTTTAATTGGCCGCTGATATGATTCTCACATATCTCATGTAGATACTTGTGATCCGGATCAGCAAGCAGCAGATCATGTCTGATGCCCGAAGATATGAAGACATGCTTCACCTTGGGTATCTTCCTCAATGCCTGCAGAACCTGAATGGACTGCTTATGATCTGCATCCAGATTACGGCACCGGGAAGGGCTTAGACAACTGGAGCGAAGACAGGTCTTGCATTTGGCCGCATCGATGCCAGACAGACCGTACATGTTGGCGGTTGGACCTCCCACATCGGAAATTGTGCCTTTAAAATCAGGGTGCCGGGAGATCTTCTCCACTTCCTGCACCAGGCTCTCGATACTGCGGCTTTGAATATACTTGCCCTGGTGTAAGGCCAGGGTACAGAATGAGCACCCTCCAAAACATCCACGGTGGCTGACCACTGAGAACTGCACCGGCTTTAGCGCAGGTATCCCGCCCTTATCGTGATATACCGGATGCCAGCGTCGCTGAAACGGCTGGTCATATATCTCATCCATTTCTTCGGTTGTTAGGGGTATGCGCGGCGGATTCTGGACCACCCAGCGTTGATCATGCCTTTGGGCCACTTTCTTACCGGTATAAGGATTGTTCTCCCGGTAGATCAGCTTAAAACTCTCATTAAATGCCTTTTTATCTTCCTTGACCTGTTCAAAGTCCGGGATCTCGATCGCCTTTGCTGGAAGGTGCCGGCTCAAGTAGGCAGTACCAGCTATATCAGTAACTTGTTCTATGCCCTTACCCTGGCTCAACCGCTCTGCTATTTCCGTTAGAGCCTGTTCCCCCATGCCAAAGACCAGTAGATCGGCTTTGGAGTCAACCAGGATAGACCGGCGAACAGTGTCGCTCCAATAATCATAATGCGCCAGCCTGCGCATACTAGCTTCTATTCCACCTATAATCACCGGCACCCCTGGATAAGCCTGCTGGATCAGATTGCTGTAAACGATAGTAGCGCGGTCCGGTCTGCGGCCAACTGCTCCGCCCGGCGAATATGCGTCCGTTGAACGGCGCTTCTTATCAGCCGTATAATGGCTCAGCATGCTGTCCATGTTCCCCGCCGATACGGCAAAGAAAAGCCGGGGTTGGCCTAATTTCTTGATATCTTCGACATCCTTCCAGTTCGGCTGAGCAATAATACCTACACTATATCCACGATGCTCCAAATACCGCCCCAGTATAGCCGCAGCAAAAGAAGGGTGGTCTACATACGCATCACCACTGACTATGATTATGTCCAGTTGATCCAATCCCTGTTTCTCCAGGTCAACACGATCCATGGGTAAATAAATCTGCCGTTGCTTTTTCATTTGTTATTCCTTTCGAGTTGGTGTTATGAATTATATCAAATCCATACCCATTGGTGAATTTTCATCAAACCTGGATTTCAACAAACAAAGGGAATGGTATAGTGCCATTCCCTTTTTCATGTGCATTAAAATAGCCTTCGGTCTCTGTATTATTCACTACTTGCCAATGATTGATTTACCTTCAGGAGTAAGGCTCGCTGCGATCGGAGGTCCGCTGGGTAGTCCCGACCTGCGAATATACCCCATTTTCTCCAGGTATAAAAACATGTCCAGGGCTTTGTTGCCGTCACCATAAATATTTGCCAGCTTGTCATACCGGACTTCGTCCCCGCCGTTGTCGTCGATCACCTTAAGCGCTTCCAGCATTTCATCATATCCAAATTCTTTGCTCATTCTTAGCCCTCCCTTCTAACTAGAATATCTATTCGGCAAAAGGTAGTAATTCCCTGCTTTACTTAGGCGCATTTCTCACCTCTCGATCAAAAAACAAAAGGTTTCGACTAACGCCTATTTTCGGTTTTATTTCATATGATTAATAGGGATAAATCGTGATTACCCGGAAAGTATAATAATGACTATGCCGCTGGAGGTGAAATGAGTGGGAAATATTAAGTGCCACATAGAAGAATGCTTTTTCAATGATAAC
>JBLNAX010000073.1:0-7805 GCA_050259595.1 Acidobacteriota bacterium
TGACCAGCGGGTCAACTAAAAAATATCGTTAGAAATCTGTTGTAACTTTAATAAAAAATAAAAAAACATGTAAAAATCTTTAATTTTTAGAGTCGCAAGAATAAAACTCAGTGATGTCTGAGGGCGATATTCATTTCAATCCCCTACATCTAGTGGCTAAAAAACGGCAATACACTAAGTTTCGTATGCAAGATATTTACATAAAAATATTCAAGAAAAGAAGGAACTTGGGCAACCGAGGTAGAATTGTGGAGTAAAGTGGAGTGAAGTGGAGCATTATCCCTATAAATTAACGAGAGGGGCCCGAACAGATGTTCGTGAGCGAATACCAGCATTCGCTGGATCCAAAAGGCAGGCTCACAGTTCCAGCCAAGTTTAGAGACGGGCTGGGGGATATCTTTATGGCCACCAAAGGTCTTGATGGTTCATGTCTGTTTGTATTTCCCATGGCCGAATGGACTGAGCTGGAGCAAAAGATCAAAACCCTCCCGTTGACCAGCAGCAAAGGACGCGCATTCGTTCGCTTTTTTATGGCAGGTGCCAGTGAGTGTGAAGTGGATAAGCAAGGTCGAATCCTTTTGCCAGCTAATCTCCGCGAATGGGCGGAAATAGATAAAGATGTGACTATCATCGGTGCAGGCAACCGGGTTGAGATTTGGGCCCGCGACAAGTGGGAAGACTTCTGTAAAGAGGCTAAGAATGCATTCGTCGGCGATCTTGCCGAAGATCTAGTCGGATTAGGGATATAGGAGGAGAGCTATTTGCATCTCCCGGTATTATATGAAGAAACACTGGGCTATCTGATTACAGACCCTTCCGGAATCTATGTGGATTGCACAGCCGGTGGGGGCGGTCACCTTAAAGGAATTCTAGAACGGACCAATTATCAGGCACAGGTTATTGGGATAGATCAGGATCAAGAGATCCTACAGGATACGATCCGTAAATTCACGGGACTAGTGGAGAAGGTGCGATTCGTCCTCGACATCTTTAGAAGGCTTGAGGTTATTCTCCAAAACCTCAATATAGCCGAAGTGAGTGGGGTTTTAATAGATTTAGGAGTATCTTCTTTTCAATTGGATGAGGGACAAAGAGGGTTTTCTTATCATCAGGATTCGCAGCTTGATATGCGAATGGACTTGACCCAAGAATTATCGGCCTGGCACATTGTTAACCAGTGGCCCCGGGAGGCCATCGAAAAGTTGCTCTGGGAATACGGTGAAGAAAGATTTGCCAGGAGAATCGTAGAGGGAATCATTAGAGCAAGGGGAAAAAAGGATCTTAAAACAACCGCAGATTTGGTGGAAGTAATCAAGCATAGTGTTCCGGGGTCAGGCTACCAAAAGGGTAAGCACCCGGCACGCCGGACTTTTCAGGCACTTAGAATAGCAGTCAATGATGAACTGGGAGCGGTGAGAGAAGTACTCCCTCAAGCTACCAAAGTGTTGAAGACAGGCGGAAGGCTTTGTGTGATTACTTTTCATTCACTGGAAGACCGTTTGGTCAAAGAGTATTTTACTATTCAAGCTAAAAACTGCTTGTGCCCTCCTCAACTTCCGGTTTGTACCTGCAGGCATCGCCCGTGCCTGCAGGTCCTAACCAGAAAACCGGTCATTGCAACCGAACAGGAGTTGGCTGAGAACCGGCGAGCCAGGAGTGCCAAGCTTAGAGTAGCGCAAAAAATTGAGGTTCTAAAGGAAATAGGGGAGGAATAGGTTTGATTCAGGCCGAACTCCAAAACCTTTACGGTTTTGAAGACAAAATTGAACATACATCACAGATCACGATCATCAGTCAGCGGCAGCACCGCACTGCATCGAAGAAATCCAAGTTGATCGCCAAGCTTGCAATATTTGGATTTGCGTTTGCTGTTATAGCAGTGTTCTTATATGTACAAGGGGCACTGATGGGATACAAAACCGTAGAACTAAAAGACGATATTAGCAAGCTTGATACGAAGAACAAATTTATGGAATATCAGATCGCTCAGCTTTCTTCCTTGGGAAGAGTGCAGCAGGTTGCAGAAACCAAACTGGGGATGTGCAAGCCGGAAACGAGCAATATGGTGGCTATGCTGGGCGAACCCAAACCGATCCCTGTTATCCGGACAACAGGCAGCAGCGAAGAAAAATCGGCGTCTGCTCTAAAGAAAGCTTATCACAAGCTTATCGGAGTACTCTCAGACAACCGGGTAGTAGGGATGAAAAACTAAGGAAGGATTTCTTCACTTTACATACTGCCGTTTGAACTGACAGTTATTATGAAGAAGAGGTGGATTATTTGCGAACCACCAATTTAGAACTAAGAAAGCGCATCGCGTCGCTTTTTTTGTTGTTTGTAGTAATATTTGGGGGCATTTTAAGCATTAGGTTCTTTTTCGTCCAGGTGGTAAATGGCGATAAATTGAAACGTATGGCTGAAGAAAACCGCATGCGGGATATCCCAGTCAAAGCAAAAAGGGGAATCATATATGACCGTAATGGCCATGAATTAGCCATTTCGATCAGCACGGATTCGGTGTATTGCATACCTGTAGATGTCAAAAAGACTAAGAAGGAAAAGAAGGTCGCTCATATTTTGGCCGGAATCTTAGGGCTGGATGAGCAGCAGACATACAAGAAAATCACACGTAAGAGTGGCTATGAGTGGATAAAACGCCAGATCACTCCTGCGCAGTCGAAAGCCATTATCCAGGCTAAACTACCTGGTATCGGACTGACTGATGAGAGCAAACGGTACTATCCAAAAGGGACTCTAGCCGCACATATCCTTGGTATTTCGGGTGTTGATAACACCGGCTTAGAAGGTATTGATTGTTACTATGAAAAAGTACTGGGAGGAACAGAAGGCCGCAAGGTTATTGAGCATGATGCTGTAGGGCGTGAAATACCCGATGCCACTCATTACTTCGTAGCGCCGGTCGAGGGTAAAAACCTCGTTCTAACTATAGATGAAACGATCCAGTACATTGCTGAACGAGAATTAGATAAAATGGTGCAGGCTAAGAAACCACAGGCGGCATGTATTATCGTAATGGATCCGCGGACCGGCGAAGTTCTGGCTTTGGCCAACCGGCCGACGTTTGACCCAAACAACTTTAAGGAATATCCCGGGAGAAGCCGACGTAATTTTGCTATCAATGACGCTTTCGAGCCTGGTTCTACTGCTAAGATCGTGACTGCCTCCGGTGCTTTGGAGGAACGTGCAGTTAAGCCGGAAGACCGGTATTTTTGCCCGGGCTTTGTCAAAGTCGGCAGAGAAACTATAAAGTGTGCTCAGAGTGCTAAACACGGCAGTCAAAGCTTTGTGGAAGTTGTAGAGAATTCCTGCAATGTTGGTTTTGTTCAAACCGGTCTGAAGCTGGGCATGGAAAACTTCTACCGGTACCTGCGGTCATTTGGTTTTGGCCAAAAGACTGGTATCGATCTTCCGGGGGAAGCAACGGGGATTATTGTTCCTCAGAAACGTGCCAAGCAGATAGATCTAGCTGTCATGTCTTTCGGGCAAGCCAACGCGGCAACACCTATTCAATTGGTCACAGCAGCCAGTGCTGTAGCCAACGGTGGTATGTTGATGAAACCGCATTTGGTTAGGGAAATTCAGGACCCAAAGGGCAAGGTCATTGAGAGGATAGCACCGACCCGGGTTAGACAAATTATTTCCAAAGATACTTCTAAAGAAATGTGTGAGATCCTTGAGAAGGTAGTGTCTGAAGGTTCAGGTAAAAATGCATATATAGAAGGTTATCGCGTGGCCGGCAAGACCGGAACCGCACAGAAAATCGCCCCGGGTGGCGGTTACAAGGCAAACGAATATATTGCTTCTTTCGTAGGCTTTGCCCCAGCCGATAATCCACGGCTGGCATGTATAGTTATTATCGACGCGCCGCAGGGATACCCGTATTTTGGAGGTTGGGTTGCGGCTCCGGTTTTCAAGAGCGTAATTCAGGATTCCCTACGCTATATGGAAGTTCCATTAGAGAAGTTTCCTAAGAAGGATGTAAAGGCGCAAAATGAAGAGAATAAGAAAGTTTTGGTTCCTGATCTAGTCAATCTGGGTCCACAAGATGCCTCCATAGCCCTTAGAAAGGCTGGCCTGAATATGCAGTTGGAAGGTGAAGGGGAGATCGTATGGAGTCAGGTTCCCAAAGCGTATACAGAAGTGAGTGAACTATCTCGGGTCATTGTGTACCTATCACCGGTTCCTGATCAGCAGGGGACAGGGCAGGTGACAATTCCGGACTTGAGCGGCAAGTCCTTAAAGGAAGCTGCACGATCATTATCCAGGTTAGGATTACATTTGCGGCCTGAGGGTTATGGCCTGGCATACAAACAGAAGCCAGCTCCGGGAACCAAAGTCTCGGTCGGGTCCTCGGTTACCGTTGAATTTCAACCGTTGGAATGAGAGAGGTGATCAAAATGATACTTGAAGAGATCCTTAGAGGACAGGAGTATCAGGTGGTGCAGGGGGATTTGAATGCACCTATTTCGGGTATTGAATATGACTCGCGCCGGATTAGGAAAGGAAGTCTATTTGTCTGCATCCCCGGCACTAAAACTGATGGCCATTTGTTTGTGCCTGAGGCATTGAAAAAGGGGGCAACTGCACTAGTAGTTGAAAAAGCCGTCGAAGCCCCCCCGGAGTGTACTGTTATTAAGGTAACGGACACTCACAAGCTTCTGCCAGCCATGGCAGCGTCGTTCTACGGGCATCCCTCTAGGGATTTGCGTGTGATCGGTGTAACTGGCACCAACGGCAAAACAACAACTACTCATTTGATCAAAGCCATTTTAGAGGAAGCTGGCCATAAAGTCGGGCTTATCGGCACTCTTTATGCCAGTTGGCAGGGACAGACCGAACACCTGGCCAACACAACCCCCGAATCACTGGACATTGAAAGGTTTATGAGCCGCGTGAAAAGTGAGGGGGGGAGTTATGTAGTCATGGAAGTCTCCTCCCATGCTCTTGACATGGGTCGGGTCAAGGAGATAGACTTTGACGTGGCTGTGTTTACCAATTTGACCCAGGATCATTTGGATTATCACAAGACCCTGGAGAATTACCGCAATGCTAAGGGGATTTTATTTGCCGGACTGGCTAATGATAAGGGCAATTTCGCAGTGGCCAATGCCGATGACGAAGCTGGACCATATTTTGTCGAGGTTGCAGCGACAGAAACAATCACATATGGTCTAAGCGATAAATCGAGAATAAGAGCTGTTGAACCCCAGGTCACTGCGTCTGGATCGACCTTTGATGTGGTGTATCCCGGAGGAAAGATGTGCGTTAGATTAAAACTGGCAGGATTGTTCAATGTTTATAACGCACTGGCCAGTATTGGGTTTGCATTACAGGAGGGCATTGCGCCAAGTAAGATCAAAAAGGCTTTGGAAAAGGTGACCGGCGTATCAGGTCGGTTTGAATCAGTCAATGAAGGGCAAGAATTCACAGTGATAGTTGATTACGCTCATACTCCGGATGGCTTGGAAAATGTGCTGCGGACGGCACGGCAGATCGTGGAAGGGCGAATGATCACGGTATTCGGCTGCGGAGGTGACAGGGATCGCAAGAAGCGGCCGATTATGGGGAAAATAGCGGCCCAACTAAGTGATTTTTCATTTGTCACCTCAGATAATCCGCGCAGCGAGGAGCCGATGGCCATTATAGAAGAGATTTTGGTGGGCATGAAAGACGTTGAAGGTGCCCATTATGCGGTGATCCCTGACCGACGTGATGCTATCCATCATGCGATCAAAATGGCAGCAAAAGGCGATATAATAATGATCGCAGGCAAAGGACATGAAGATTATCAGATCATAAAAGGAGTGACTTACCCATTTGATGACCGGGTGGTAGCTTGTGAATTCCTGAGGGAGATGCTGGGCAATGAACGCAAATCTCGAAATCCTAGCTAAAGCGTTAGGCGGCGAGTTGATCAATGCCGAACAAACTCTTACAGTAACCGGGGTCTCTATCGATTCAAGAAAAATCGAGCCCGGGTTGCTGTTTTTTGCATTAAAGGGCGAACACAGTGATGGGCATGAATATGTTGATAATGCATTGGCCGCTGGTGCTGTGGCTGCGGTCGTGGCCAGGATCACCGGGGAGGGTCCGCAAATCCTGGTTCCTGATCCACTGCAAGCGTTGCAGAAGCTGGCTGCATTTCATCGTTCACAGTTCAATATCCCAGTGATTGCTGTGACCGGCAGTGTCGGCAAGACCACTACAAAAGATCTATTAGCTCAGTGTTTGGAAGGGACTTTCCACACATTGAAAACCAGCGGAAACTATAATAATGAGATAGGGATGCCTTTGACACTGCTGCAATTGGAGCCCTCTCACCAGGCTTGTGTGGTGGAAATGGGCATGAGCTCCCTGGGTGAGATCGAGCTTTTGTCTGCGATAGCCAGGCCTACGGCCTGCATAGTCGTTAATGTCGGACCGGTTCACCTGGAAAACTTGGGCAGCATTAAAAATATCGCTCAGGCGAAATGTGAAGTTTTGAAGTACACAACGGAGTTCGCGGTACTGCATGGGGACTCACCGGAACTATGCGATCATGCCGTCTTTACCAATGGTCCGATATACTGGTTTGGAGAGGGGCTGGATTGTGAATGGCGGGTTCTTGATACCCGGATAGATACATCAGGTACAATAATCAATATGAAAATAGGCGATATCAGTTTAGAAGTCAACCTCCCCTTACCGGCATCGCATCTGGCTCCAAATGCAGTGGCGGCAGCAGGTACGGCCATTAAGCTGGGTGTTGAGCCAAAGGCCCTTGCTGAGCGGCTGCGGGAATTCAAACTATCCTCCCGAAGACTAAATATCTTGCCAGGCAGGGCGGGAAGCGTTATCATTGATGATTGTTATAATGCCAACCCCCAGTCGATGTCGGCAGCTTTAAGGGTTCTAACTGATATGTCCGCTAAAGGCCGAAAAATTGCGGTTTTAGGGGACATGTTCGAGTTGGGCGACTTTGAGGCTGAGGGGCATAAAATCGTCGGAGTAGCAGCCGCGAATAATAAGATCGATGTTCTGGTAACGGTAGGGCAAAAAGCGTCTCTGATTGCCGAGGGGGCTCGCAGTGCCGGCTTCACTGGCAAATTGCATAGCTTTGACGAAAAGAGTAAGGCACTGCATGAGGTGTTGACTATGCTGCAGAATGGCGATGTGGTGCTGATCAAAGCTTCGCGCGGCATGCACATGGAAGAACTAGTTGAAGGTTTACAGGAGGAAGTACATTGAGCCTATCCCAAGCTCTATTAGCACTAGCGATTTCCTTTGCTACAACAGCGGTTTTAGGACCGTTTATGATTCCTGCATTGGCTCGGCTCAAAGCCGGCCAGGTCATTCGTGACGATGGACCTAGCCGCCATCTAAGTAAGGCCGGCACCCCTACTATGGGAGGAATACTTATAATTCTGTCTCTGATCGTTGCCAACCTAGCAGTCGGAGGGCAGAATCGTGAATTGGCAGCGGTACTGGCTGTTACGGTAGCTTTTGGAGTTATTGGCTTCTGTGATGACTACATAAAAGTTGTATTGAAAAGATCGCTGGGGTTGAGAGCTCGCGAAAAACTTGTCATGCAGCTTTTTTTCTCTCTTATATTCGGGATCTACCTGGTTTTTGGTTTATCCCGCGGCACTGATATCACGATTCCCTTCACCGGATCGGTGATCGACCTGGGTTATTTTTATTTCCCATTCTTGATAGTTGTTTTTATGGGAGCGGCCAATGGAGTCAACCTGACCGATGGATTGGACGGACTGGCTACAGGTGTAACTGCCGTGGTAGCGATGGGG
>JBLNAX010000074.1:0-11413 GCA_050259595.1 Acidobacteriota bacterium
AAAAGATTTTCTGAGGAACAGATCATTGGTATCCTTAAAGCACATGAAAATGGAATGAAAATCCCTGAGATCACTCGCCAATACGGCATTGCTGAGCAGACCTTCTATCGATGGAAATCAAAGTATGGTGGCATGGAAGTCAGCGATGCCAAAAGGCTAAAACAGCTTGAAGAAGAAAACAGGCGTTTGAAACAGCTCGTTGGTGAGCAAGCCTTGGACATCCAGGGTTTAAAATATATCATTGAAAAAAACCGATAACACCTGCACGTGGACGCCTCCTGGTTTCCGGACTTAAGCAAGACTTAGGCTTCAGTGAAGTCAGGTCGTGCAGGTTAGTTGGCATCGGACGTTCTACATATCGTTACAAAGCAAGAACTTCATCTGAAAACGAACAGCTGCAAGCCAGACTTGTAGAGCTTGCTTTGATATGGCGCCGGTTTGGTTATCGTCGGCTGCATGCGCTGCTTGCCAGAGAAGGCTGGTATGTAAATCATAAACGGATTTATCGATTGTATCGTAATGCCGGACTGGCTGTACGCCGCCGGAAGAAAAAACGCGTTATGACTGATCGGGGAAAACCCCAAGCGGTTCTGGCTGTACCCAATCAGCGCTGGTCAATGGATTTTGTGTCTGATGCAACTGCATCGGGCCAGCGGTTTCGTGTATTAGTGGTCCTTGATGAAGGCAAAAGAGAGTGCCTGGCCTGTGAGGCGGATACATCATTGACCGGAGCCAGAGTTCAAAGAGTTCTAGACCGCCTTGCTGCCGATAGAGGATATCCCAGGGAGATCCTTTCGGACAATGGCCCGGAATTTACTAGCCTTGTTCTTAACCAATGGGCTTATGAAAGACGAGTTAATCAGCTCTTCATTCAGCCCGGAAAACCTATGCAAAATGGCTATGTTGAGAGTTTTAACGGTAAGCTTCGAGACGAATGTCTAAATGAACACTGGTTCCGAACTGTTCGGGAAGCTCAGCGGATCATAGAAGCTTGGCGATTAAATTATAACTATGTACGGCCTCATAGTGCTTTGGACAACCAGACTCCAGTTGAGTATCGGGAGTCTATATCTGCCCAGATGCTGGCCTCATAATCAGGCTCATACTAACATCTTGGCTGTACAGATCATGGGGTCAGGTCACAACCATTAACCAGCACTCCTTAGATTTAGTATTACTTTCGAAAAAGGACTATTTCAATATAGAGCAGAATGATTAACCTAATTCCCAACAAATTAGGAGTCACTATGTTTAAAAGTCTTAAGGACGGTTTAAGCCTAATAAATATTTCATTGGTTGTTTTTACAAAACACCCGAAATTCCTGCTGCCTTTATTAACTACGTGGATCATTTATGCATCTTCGGTAATCTACATAAAATACATTTTAGATTGGGATCATTTTTCTGAGTCAGAAACAGCAATGATAGTATTAGCTGTCATTTTCTCCTGGGCAGTTATGCTATCCCTTTCGTGTTCTATCCTTTTGGAACTGATCCAGCAAATCGAAACTGGAGGGAAGCCCTCCATTCTAAAAGCTGTATTCGATACTCTTACGGTAAATTTCTTAAGACTTCTACCCATCATTGTGCTTTGGTCTTTGATCTGGTTTATGCTTGTCCTCCTCGAGACCATTTTTTCTAAACAAGGCAATGATGACGATGAAGAGATGACTGCTGAAAATGTTGCTGAAACTTTGGCAGGGTTTGAATCCATTTCTCTTTCAGACGCCTTTTTTCAAGCTCTCCAAAAAGGCGTTAGAATGGTGGCATTTCTAATTTATCCAGGTGTGGTATGGGAAAACCTAGGCCCTATAGCCGCTTTTAAAAAAGGTATTGCTGTGTTCAAATTGCGCATCAAGGACTTTATCTCAGGCTATTTGTTGACTGAGATGGCAGCAACGATAATCTACACACCCCTTATAATAGTTTTTGTAATCAGGAAGGCTCATTTTGAACTTCCAGATATCGTTTGGTACTTAGTAATAATATATGTTGGATTTGCCTGGAGTTTCTCTATTTATCTAGAGCAGATGTTTGTTGCAGAGCTATATTTATGGCACCTTAAATGGGAAGAAGCTTGTAAGACGGCTCAGAAGTCAGGTAAACGTTTGCCATCTTTGAATAATGTAAAGCCTCCTTCTATACTGGATGATGTTCCAGATCTGTTACCTATCCAAAAGCGTGATCAGTACGATGGAGACACAAATATTCCTACATAATCTAATGGGTACACCTTATCCCGCACTTGAAGATTGCCTATCTCTTCGATATATTTTTATAAGAGAGAGGTGACAGCCATGATCCTTCCTGATAAAGATAGCCTATTAAGAGTACCCAGTGTTCCGAATACCAACTGTTTCGGCTGCAGCCAGACTAATCCGGTCGGCCTGCAGATGCAGTTCTATACTGATGAAAGTGCAGTCTACTCCTGGATCAGTATTCCTAATCATTTCTGCGGTTGGGACCGGGTGGTGCATGGCGGTATCCAGACCACCATACTTGACGAAGTAATGAGCTGGTCAGCGATTTATCTTCTGCACCGTTTTATATTGACCAAATCCATGAACATCGAGCTCTTAAAACCGGTTTTCACTAGCACTGAGCTGGTAGTGCGGGGACAGATCAAAGAACGTGTCAACGAGCGAGAAGCGATAATGGAAGGCTGTATTCTAGATAAAGCAGGTAATATTTGCACCCGTTCTACCGGTCATTTCATTCTTTATACCTATGATGCTCTGCCCAAATCCGAAATCTTTACCGAAGAACTGAAGAATCAATACCGAGTTGCTTGTGATATTGAGTAATGGTTGGATTGCCCCTATGTCAAACGTTCGATGGCTTCATCCCTTACTGTTTTAACACGCCTATAGAACTGGTGAAAATCATTGATTGAGATAAAGGCTTCTTTGGGAATCACATGCACGACCCCATTCGCTCCATATGTCAGCAGGTATTGGTCATGCATGGCCAGTCCCAGTCTATGTAGCCCCGGCAGATAAAGCATACTGTTGGCAGTGATCGTGACGATCCCATCTCGACCGAATACTACTCTCCTTCTGCCTAGTGCTAACACACTTTGCTTATTTGAAATGACTATTTCTATTCTCTCCGCTAGGTCCCAGATGATCTCGATGCTTACTGCAATTATCAAAGCTGTAGTGAGGTTCTTTGCCAACAAGTAATAAACAACGCAGGCCACATAGCCCGAAGAGTTCCACAGGGCATCGACCAGTGTGTTTATATTAAACCGCCAAAACGAGAGAGGTAAAAACCTTCGATAAGTATTTCTCCTCCTGAAAATCCATAAGACCACCAGGCAGGATACTAAGATATAGAAACTGAGCAAGTATTGGGCGCTCTGCCAGCCTATCTTTAGGTCTTCATAACAGAACACAGAAATGAAAAAAAGCAGGATCAGATCGATCTTAAAGGCCCACGGCGGTAAGCGCAGGTACTTCCGTTCGAAATTACGGGCGGCTATGTAGTCATAGTGCTCTTTGTTATAGACGACATCAGGCCCTTCCAGATTAGGCAAATCGCCATTTTCGCTTAGGATTTCCGGTCTCATGACCGCTAGATCATTGTTCACTTCGATAACCGACAAGCGAAATAAATCTATTCTATCAATAAATTTCAATACTTCCTCTTGACCTTCAAAGCCAGTTTTTGGGACGACGTGAGCATGGCCTGTACCACTGAAGAAATATAGGTTGTATGCATCTTGAGTTACTAGTGTGATCTTATCCCAGGTGCAGAAGAAAATGCTTTGATTCATTTGATACTTGAATCCTGACGGTGAGATAGCTACTGAACGCTTGGCTATCCGGTCCAGCTGGTCCTGGCTGATGCTATAGCAAGATATCAAACGTAAATAGATGAAAAATATCAGGATAATGAGGTCAATAATACCTATCATAGTAGGCTTAGCCCCTACTAGATAAAAAAGAGTTGAAGTGAGGATCAGGTTGACCAGAATATTTATGTACATGCTTGGATCATGAATGGCTTCATATAACTCGCCCCGGGCGTAATGACTTCGATCCAGAACAAAGTCGATTTTCATCAAAATCTCCTATCTCTCGATCTTGATCTAGTAAGAATGCCGCTTTAATCTGCGATTAATCGACATTTGTTCTATTCTACCATATTATATGTCTGCCCGAGTTTAAGTTATGTTTAGATGAATCCCACGCCAAGAAACATAAAAGCCGCTTCCCTGCGGCACACTGGTATTATTGGGTTACGGATAATTCTCCTATTGGGCGGCTGCCAGGTTCTGCGAGTACTCCCCACCATACCCTAGGGTTCTGATAAAAGCATCGACGATCCGACCTTCAAACTGTTTGTCCTTTTCAGAGAGCAATATGTTCACGGCTCGCTCTATCGGCATTGCCATGCGATAAGGACGATCGGATGTCATGGCATCGTATGCATCGGCGACGGAAATGATCCTCGCACCTAGCGGTATCTCATCACCGGCCAGTCCTTCAGGATAGCCGCATCCATTATAATGCTCATGATGGTGGTAGATACAGGGAATGATGTCCCAAAGTGCAGATGAATTGGAAAGGATATCTTTACCCATTAAAGCATGATATTTGATCTCGTCATATTCGTCATCACTTAGTTTATCACGCTTATTGAGGATCGATTCCTTGATGCCGATCTTTCCTACATCGTGCAGGACAGCGGCCAGCGTGATCTTCTCACTTAGTTCTGGATTAAGCCCCATTTCCTGAACAATGCTTCGGGTATATTCGGCAACCTTGGATGAATGACCGCTGGTATAATGGTCCTTAGCCTCAACTGCGGCGTTCATCATGAAAATCATCTGGATAAACATTTCTTCACCCTCAATCAGCTTTTCCATGACTTCCTGATTAGCTGACTGATAATAATGCTGCATTTCATTTAAAGATGATGCCAGTGTTAACAGGTCCTGATGCCCTGACGCGCCAAACTCGATGTATTTGTTTTGAGCAACTATCATATTCGCAGTGTCTGTCATAGCTTGGATAGGTATGAAGGAATGGGCTAAATTGGTTTGGTATATTATGTATGCCACAACCACGAGAGGGATAAGTGCTAGGAGTGCAATCAGGCGAAGCTCATGAGCCGTTATAGATATGTATACCAATAAAATGAATACCAATAGTACTGAACCCAGAGCGACTAAAAATCTGGACTTCACTTATCCCACCTCCTCAGTCCTATCTTATAACTACGTTTTTCAACAAATAGGGACAATATTCCTGCTTATAAAACAAAAAACGGGAAAATTGTTCCCGTTCCAGGCTAACGACAAAAGCGAATATCTTCGTTGTTGATAAAAGCCCGTTCAATCAACGTACCTTAGTACGTCTCAATCACGGGCTTTCCTAACGCCTTGATCATCACTTCTGTCATTTCGCCTGATCATTTGTCGTATTTTGTATTAAGTTTTTGTTAATTAGACTTCCATGATTATAGGCATGATCATGGGCCTGCGCCGAGTTTGCTCATATAGGTATTTGCTGAGAACATCTCGGACCTGGGATTTTATAGTGGCCCACTCAGTTATATTACGTTCTTCACATATTGCCAGAGCATCTCTGACCTTTTCCTTGGCTTCATCGATCAGTTGTTCTGATTCACGGACATATACAAATCCGCGTGATACTATATCTGGGCCAGCAACTACTGCTCCGGTATCTTTGTTGATGGTAACCACGACTATGATGATCCCGTCTTGAGAGAGCTGTTTACGGTCGCGTAGTACGATATTGCCTACGTCACCTACACCTAGTCCATCGACCAGGATCCTGCCAGCCGTGACCTTACCTGCCAGAACCGCACGTTTCTTACCGATATCAATGATCTGTCCGTTCTCCGCTACAAATATCCGTGAAGAAGGAATCCCCAGCGATTCGGCAATCTTGGCATGGCGCTTCAAATGACGGTATTCTCCGTGAACAGGTATAAAGTATCTCGGCCGCACCAAGTTCAGGAGTATCTTAAGCTCCTCCTGGCTGGCATGTCCTGACACATGAACACCAGTAGTTCTCTCATAAATTACTTCGGCTCCCTGCCTGAACAGCAAGTCAACAGTTCGCGACACCAGCTTCTCGTTGCCGGGAATGGGTGTTGCCGAAATAATTACCGTATCTCCTGGCTGGATCTCCACCCAGCGATGATCGGACATAGCCATTCGAGCTAGCGCTGACATCGGCTCCCCTTGACTGCCGGTCGTAACAATCAGCAGTTGGTTGGGGGCATAGCGATTGATGTCCTCCATCTCGATCCAAGACCCGGTTGGTATCTCAAGATACCCTAAGTCACGGGCAATGTTGACGTTGTTTAGTATGCTGCGTCCTACTACCGCTATTTTACGACCATAGCGATGAGCAGTGGTGATAGCCTGCTGGATACGATGAACATTAGACGCGAACGTAGTAAGAATTATACGGCCTTCACATCTTCTGAACAATTCCTCAAAGGTTTCGCCAACCACTCTTTCAGACTTGGTATAGCCAGGTTTATCGGCGTTGGTGCTGTCAGACATCATCACCAGCACGCCCTTCTCGCCCAATTCTGCGAATTTGCGGAAGTCCACCAGTTCACCATCGACTGTTGTCTGATCAAGTTTTATATCACCAGTATGGAGGACGGTTCCCACCGGTGTATGAATGGCAATGGCCAGCGCATCCGGAATACTGTGGCTGACGCGGATGAATTCAACATCAAAAGGCCCGATTTTAACTATATCCCTAGGTTTTACACACATCAGGTGTGGTTTCGGGATTCCGTTATCCTTAAGCTTTGCCTCTACCAGTCCCAGTGTTAAGCGACTTCCGTACACCGGTACATCAAGGTCTTTTAATAGGTATGGCAGGGCTCCCACATGATCCTCGTGCCCATGAGTAAGCAGTACTGCCTTAACCTTGTCCCTGTTTTCAGTGAGGTAGCTAATGTCGGGAATTACGATGTCTATCCCTAGAAGCTCTTCTTCCGGGAACATCAAGCCTGCGTCAATGACTACTATGCTGTCTTGATACCTGACGACCATCATGTTTTTTCCGATCTCACCGAGGCCACCAAGCGGAATGATGCTTATTTTTGCGTCAGTTTCTGCCATTAAGCACCTCCTAACGTTACGACAATTGTTCCGCACAAAAAAGAAGCAATAGAAAACCGTCCGAACTATTAAGTCTATTAAATTATATACAAACTTACTTCCGGACACAAGTTCATGTGCCTTTATTGCCTATTTTTAGGCGCGAATAACCGCCTGAGTATGAAAAATAACCGGTTTGGAAGCTCCCCACCGGTTATAAATATCAGTCTTATTTATTATATTGATCAGATCAGGCCATGGTTCTTCATCATCTGGGCAATTTCCTGACGCTCTTTCTCATTGGCTTCACAGAGTGGCAAACGTAGTACTCCATTGCTCTTGCCCCACATCTTTAATGCTTCCTTCAGCGGAATGGGGCTGGTTGTTATGAACAATGTCTTAAAAACATCAAACAAGGATAAGTGAATTTTCAGGGCTTCCTCGGTCCGGCCCTCGGCAAAGGCATATACCATCGTATTCAGTTCTTTACCGATGATATGTGACGCCACACTGACCACACCCTGGGCACCGAGGGCCATCATGGGCAAGGTCAGAGAATCATCTCCACTGAATATAATAAAATCATTTGGCAGCAGCATTTTCAACTGAGTCAACTGATCCATACTGCCGCTAGATTCCTTAAGTGCTACCACATTGTCGATCTTAGACAGTCTAGCAACGGTCTCTGGAAGTATGTTGACACTAGAACGACCAGGGATATTATAGAGCATCACAGGCAGTGATGTTGTATCGGCAATAGCCTTAAAATGCCGGTATAGTCCTTCTTGACTAGGTTTATTATAATAGGGGGCAACCGCCATAACTCCGTAAACACCAAGTTTGCTAGCTTCGTTAGCCAATTCCACAGAATGATTAGTATCATTGCTACCAACGCCGGCCCACACATGAGCCTTGCCACCCACTTCTTTCTGCACTGCGGAAAAGAGTTTTAACTTTTCCTCATCAGTCAGTGTTGGGGATTCTCCGGTCGTCCCGCATACAACCAGCCCTTCACTGCCATTCTCAATGAGAAATGAAGCTAGTTGGCGAGTGGCTTCGTAATCCACCTCAAGATTCTCATCAAACTGCGTGATAATGGCTGTCATTAATCTAACCAATGCCCCCACCATCCTTCCTAGTTTCCAAGCTCGAATTTATCATGTAAGGCTTTGACTGCCTTTTCCATGTGCTCGCGTCTCACCAAACACCAGATATTGGTATACGAATCGCCGGTCTGCAGGAGGTCAACATTGGCACTATTCAATGCTTCTACCACTGTCGCCATTACTCCAGGAACACCGGTCATGGCCGCTCCCACTGCTGCCACTTTGGCACAGTTGTGAATCAGTTCTGGTTCCAGGCCAATATTCCTTAGTATCTCTTCCGCCCGTCCAGAATTCTCCTCCCGAACTGTGAACATGATCATTTCCGGGTTGACTGAGATAAAATCAACACTGATCTCCGCCAAAGCCATCGATTTGAAGACTTTCAAGGCTAGATCATAATCACCGCGAGAGGTGATACGAATCTGTGCGATATCAGGCATTTGCGTGATTCCGGTCACCATGTGATCTGTCTTGATCGCTACCGGTGAACTTGACAACCGATTTAGATTGCCGACCAGGGTCCCTGGCCCATTAGTAAAGGTAGAACGTATCCTGAGAGGTATATTGCCTTCCATTGCTATTTCCACCGCCCTCGGATGAATTACTTTCGCGCCTTCTCGTGCTAGCTGGCAGATCTCATTGTAGGTCACGGCGTTTAACAGGCGTGCGTTCTGCACGATCCTGGGGTCAGCCGTCATTATACCTTCTACATCAGTATAAATGTCGACCACTTCGGCGCCTAGAGCCACGCCAATGGCACTGGCTGTGACATCACTGCCCCCCCGCCCTAAAGTGGTGACCTGTCCCTCTTCGGTGATCCCTTGAAATCCGGCTATTATGACTGTATATCCTTCATCAAGCGACCGTTTGATCATAGTCGGATCCACGCGAACGATGCGAGCATCCCCATGCACTGTATTTGTAACGATACCGGCCTGCATTCCGGTAAGAACGAGCGACCTTTCTCCGTATGCCTGCAGCCGGCTTGATAAGACAACCCCGGAAATGATCTCTCCGCATGACATCAAAAGATCGAGATCCCTGCGGCTGGGACTGGGGAATTCCCTTCTAGCCAAATCGATCAGGGTATCTGTGGCATAGGGGTCTTGTTCCCGACCCATAGCGGAGACTACCACCACAACGTCATTGCCCCGCCGTTTTTCATCTAGTATGTTGCGGCAGACCAATTCCCTCTGTTCAGTGGTCGCTACACTAGTACCGCCGTATTTTTGTACTATTATACTCAAAGATCCGCACCTCTTTTAATAGAGGTTGCGTTCAACAACAACCTCCGCAATTTGAATAGCATTGGTGGCCGCTCCTTTTCGTATCTGGTCGCCCACCACCCACAAATTCAAACCTCTGCCTTCTGGCAAAGATATATCCTCACGTATTCTTCCTACAAACACCTCGTCACGGTCAGAAGTGAACAACGGCATCGGATATGTGTTAGATGGCAGATCATCCATGACTACCACCCCCGGTGCTTTCTTCAGTAGTTCCGTAACTTCACCGGGTGTTATGGGTTTGACCGTTTCAAGATTTATCGATTCTGAATGACTTCTAAAAACTGGCACCCGCACGGCAGTAGGACTGACCGGTAGATCGACGATGTGCATGATCTTTCTGGTTTCCCAGACCATCTTCATTTCTTCCTTGCTGTATCCCTTTTCCACCCATACATCGATGTGTGGGATAAGGTTGAAAGCGATCTGATGCTGGAATACGCCAGGTATGATCTCTTCCTTATTCATATGCTTGCGCACCTGGTCCTCCAGTTCCATTATGGCCGGCATTCCGGCTCCGGATACCGCCTGGTAAGTGGAAACTACCACACGCTTGAGTCCAACCGCCTGATAAATCGGGTTGATGGCCACTACCATGATGATCGTTGAGCAGTTCGGATTGGCGATTATGCCTTTATGCTGAGCAGTATCGTCCATATTAACTTCCGGCACCACTAGCGGCACATCATCTGTCATTCTAAAAGCCGAACTGTTATCTATAACAACTGCTTTTCTCTTAGCAGCCTCAGGTGCTAACATTTCGCTTATTTTCGCATCAACCGCAAATAAAGCTATATCAACTCCCGCAAATTTTTCAGGAGCTGCTCCTTCAACAGTAATATCTTGTCCTGCATATTTGACCTTATTACCCGCTTCGCGCGGATCTGCCAGACAAAGCAAGCTTTTTATCGGGAATTTTCTTTCTTCCAGGACTTTCAGCATTTCCTGTCCGACCGCTCCGGTTGCCCCAACCACGGCCATGCGTACGTCTGCCAAGTGAATAACCTCCTAAAACCCGTGGGTCGAAATGTATTTAAACAGTATTTTAGCATATAAGAAGGTTGTGACCAACTTAATCGGAGAGGAAATCACATTTTTTCGCCTGATGGCGAGATTAATTATCAAAAATCTATCGACAGCAGGGCTTGACAGATTCGCACTTAATGCCTGAGTTTAGACATCCTGGCCCCAGCAGCACCGGCTGGATCTGCTCGCCTTTCAGAGCCAGCATAACGGTTTCTAGGATCATATCCATGCGTGCTACGATAGAATTGGCCTTCTCACTAGGATTATCCTGGCCAAACGGTACAAAATAGATGCTTTTGGCTCCTAGTAAATACCCTAAGTTTTTTGCATTGAGCCCCAATCCGTCATTGGTCGATACAGCGATCACCACTGGACGCTGATTGCGCAGATGTGCTTTTACCGCCATTAATGCCGGGGTGTCGGTTATCCCATTGGCTAGTTTGGCCAGAGTGTTTCCGGTACAGGGGGCAACAACCAACACATCGAAGAGCTTGCGCGGGCCTATAGGTTCAGCTCCGGTGATACTGTCGATTATAGGATGATCAACAACCTCTTGCAGTTCCTCCCTTACTTCCTGGGCTGAGTGAAACCGGTTGTCAGTATGTGCCACAGAAAATGAAAGAACTGCGGTTATTCTGGCACCTTCCTCTTTTAGCTGTTTTATTCCTGGCATCACTTCATCTATGGTACAATGCGATCCCGTCAAGACCACACCTATTGACACGTCTTTCAATTGCATCGGACATCCCCCTGTTAAGCTTCTTGTATTTTATGAATATCCCTGGACAACTCTTCCAATATCAACCTCGGTATCACTTCGGCCAATATTCTTCCCGCCATTTTCGGAGCGACTTTTCCCGGCAGACCTGGTGCAAGTATAGCTTTGATCCCATAACGATTGG
>JBLNAX010000075.1:0-18008 GCA_050259595.1 Acidobacteriota bacterium
ATCAATGACTGTTGACGACTATATCAAGCCTCTGAACCTAATAAAGGCTATAGGGGAAATAGCTAGAGCTGTAGGTCATAAGGGGATGATCGCCGGTCAGGTGGTGGACCTTGAATCTGAAGGGCGTCAAATAGATGAAGATACATTAAGATACATGCACAGGCATAAGACCGGTGCCTTGTTTGCGGCATCCCTTAAAGCAGGGGCGATGCTGTTTGCAGCGACTGAAGACAAGCTGCAGGCGCTGGAGAACTATGCCCAGCATTTTGGCTTAGCTTTTCAGATCACCGATGACATCCTGGATGTAGAAGGTACGCAAGAAGAAATCGGCAAGCCAGTCGGCAGTGATATCAAAAATGACAAATCCACATTTGTCTCCTTATATGGGCTGGAGGACTCCCGGCGACAGGCTAAGGAACATGTGATAATGGCTCAAGAGAGCATCGGCGCTTTTGGAACCGAAGCAGATTTCCTGCGCGAGTTAGCCAGTCAAGTACTGATCAGACGTTCCTAGCATACCATCATTTCTTGTCTCTGTCTTATCAATAACCATTCTGTAACCCAGCCATAAAATCAACATACAATCCTTCATGCAATCTAATTCTTAGTAAATATGATAGAAGTTTTATCCTGGTACACTATTCGCCAGTCGCGTTGTGATGCCAGATAGACAGCTAATGGTCGTTTCGGTTCGATCAAAACCGTTTTTACACCATACTTGCGAAATATTGGTCCGGGGGGTTCCTTTAGGCCGGTGATTCTTGAATAGTCCTTAAAAACACCGCTTTGTATATAAGGAGTGGCTCGTGCGTCAATGAAAACCGGGATGCCCTCTTGCGTCAAGTAACCTCCAAATATGTATTCGTTGAATAGTCTGTCCTGGAAATCAGGATGCTGCTTAAGATAATCAACGGCACCGGTGGGCATGATGGTAGGGCTGATTCTGAAAATGGGTAGTTTGGCTATCGATATGCTTACTACAAGAATAGCCAGGATCAGACCGAAAACCGCAGATCCAAAGGCCGGCGGGACATTCAAGTGGTTTTTGATCCATTGCGGGGTCAATGATGCAATGAGTATCAGCCAGAAGAAAAGGGTGTAGTCCACGCCTCGAACAGTAGTAAGTGAGTATAGATAGGCGATCCAGAACCAGATAATGCTCATGAGTTGATGATGATCCAATTCTTCAAACTTGCTCTTCAATGTGACCCATAAGCCAGTGGCAGCGAAAAACAAAAAGCTTAGAACAACTATTTTGTTATTAAAATCAGGAGCTTTCCACTCCATAATTGATTTATTCTCAGGGAGTCCCATAAAGCGAATGACATCAGTCCACATATGGATCCCTGCTGGATTGATCAATGAAGCCATAAGGGATAACCCTATGACTGGCCATAAAGTCTTCTCTTTGTAGACAAAGGTTCCTACTATTGCTTCAAACACGAGAATTGCTACTCCGAAAACAGCAGTGTTCTGAATGTTTGCCCAAACCAAGAAAAGCAGGGGAAGCGTATATAACCATAGGCTGTTCTTCTTAAACCGCATTATATAGGTCTGAATGGCCAGGAATGCGAATGTAAAGATCAACGCTCGGGGAACCGCTGAGAAAAGCACAATGGCCCATGATCCTATAGCCGCGATCCAAATCGAAGAGCGGCCGGGGGTGGAACGGCGGCATATGGCAAAGATATAATAGGAAGCTGTCAAATAAACCAGCATCATCATGAAGGCAGTGCCCCAGTTACCTGCGAAATGATTGACCTTATAAATCAGCCAGCAAAAAAGCCACTCGCCGGTTACCCACGGTTTGCTGTAAATGGTCCAAGAAAAGTAATCTACTCGAGGAATTGCGTGATGCATGTCTATCCATTTGCCTAGTGCCATCGACCAGATGGGATCACTGTCGTTATAGAATTTGCCGAGGATCTTAGTCATAAGCCCGCTTGCTACGACTACTAAAGGGAGCAATACTAAGTGCCAATCAAAACTGCGTTTTTCCAAATCGCGGTTCGTTGGCGTGCTGTCCTTAATGCCCTGCATATCCAGCCTCCTTTGGACTTATATCGATTTTGCGGTTACCATAACCCCAAGGATGATCAGTGCTAGACCTAGTATCTTCATAGTGGTGATCGGTTCCCGCAACATAATTCCCGATAAGACCAAAACCAGAACGAACGACAAACTCATAAATGGGTAGGCATAACTCAGATCGAACTTCGTAAGGGCTGCCATCCAGCACAAAGCTGCCACAAAGGCGGCTATAAAACTTGATAGAATGTATGGGTCAAGCAAGAGCTTGACCAAGAATAGCATTTTATCCCATAGATCAGATGGAAGTTGGCCATAAAAACCCATTCGCCACTTTAAAATCAACTGTCCATATACCGTAAATAAAATTGTGCCTACCACATATACGTAATTCAACCCAACACTCCAATTCATATTTGTTATTGTATTAACCGCTTCAATAATATTTGTGATATCCAAAAGTGGGCTGTGTAAATCCAAAGCCCATCCTAGCATACATGTTCAATGCGGCCATATTGGCACCAGATACTTGAATTTTAATCGAACCGACACCGGTTTTGTCAAAAATATATCTCATGGTGGCTGCCATTAGCGACCGGCCACGACCTTTGATACTGGCGGCAATTCCGTTTAAAGGTATATCGATTACACCATCAGCATTCTTGAAGGAGAAGAACCCCAGGATACGTCCATTTTCTCTATATGTGTGCAGCATTGCCGAATCAGTCAGATCATCGATCCAGTATTCAAATCGTTTGCGGGCCAGACTGATATCAAGATGGGGGTCTTCATGAAAGCGACCATGGCCAAATACTTCATTGGTAATTCGTTGGACTTCGGCCAGGCCATCATTATCTGATTTCAGCAGGGGAGTAATTACCAGGTCTGGATCTGTATTAGTGAAGGAACTGATATCATTGTGAAAAGCTATTAGAGACATTTCGGTGATCATGAAACCATGTGCAACCGCAATTTTCTTCAATAATTGATCATTGGCATCGTGACGAAAATAGGTCAGCTGGATATTGTTTTCTCTGTTATGTTGATCTATCAAAGCAAGAAGTTCTTCGAGTCGAGATTCGTAATTGATGTTATAAACAGCCGCTGTATTGAGCTTCAGTGCGCGAGAATCCCACGGGGTCGTACCCCAAATGCATTTGTTATGCTCATCGATGATCAACGGTTTGGTAAAGGCTTGCATGTTCTACTCCTGATCGACTAAGTTAACACTTTCTTTGACGATATACAGAGGACGATTTTTTGCCTCGTCAAATACCTTGCCCAGATATAGCCCCAGTAAGCCCAGATTCGCAAAGAGCATACCGCCGATAAAGTAAAGGGACACAATGAGTGTCGTCCAACCTTCTACAGGGCTGCCCAGCAAAAAATAGCGGGCAATTAGGTACATACCGAATAAAAGCGAAAGAAAAGCAAGTAGAAATCCGAATTTGATCGAGAATTTCAGTGGTTTGTTGGAGAAAGCGACGATTATATCCATGGCCAGATCAAAACGGCGGCTGAAATTATAGGCTGATGCTCCTTTATAACGTGGAGCATGATCTACATCGATGTATGTTTGATTATATCCTACCCAGCGGATAAAATGCGGGTAAGAACGATTGTGTTCCTTTAATGTGACCACGTTTTTGGCCACCTGATGTGATACTATACTGAAATTAGCAATCGAGCTATCAGAATGGGTATTGGCAAAATAGTCAAAGACCCTGGCAAAAAGATAAGAGGTAGCCTTTTTTATGACATTATCGTGCCTGATCTGACGACGGGCAAATACTACATCAAACCCTTCCCGGGCTTTGTTATATAGTTTGCCTATTTCTTCAGGCTGATCCTGCAGGTCACCATCCATGACCACCACCCAGTCCCCTCGAACCGCTTCCAATCCAGCGGTAATGGCCTGGTGCTGGCCGAAATTGCGGGATAGATTGATCCCTACCACCCGTGGATCTTGTGCGGCTAGTCGACTGATCAGTTCCCAATCATTCTGAGGGCTGGCATCATTGACCATAACCAGCTCAAAACTAGGTGTTATAGCTTCCAGAGAAGCTAACAGGCGGCGGTATAGTTCGTTGATGCAGTCAGCACAGTTGTACATAGGAATGATTACCGATATATGTGGATTTTTCTGCACGTTTTTAAAACGCTCCTCAACTATGGTATTTGCTTTTTAACTGGGCGGTCTTCGTACAACCATTCCCATTGGGGTAATCCAGGTCTTTGGGCTACTTGCAGAAGGTATTGTCCGTATTCGTTGTTGCGCAGGGGCTGGGCTAGTTTTTGCAGGTCTTCCTCGGTAATATAGCCTAGATAGAAGGCGATTTCTTCTAAACATGCGATCATGAACCCCTGGCGGTTTTCGATAGTTTCTACGAAATGAGATGCCTGCAAAAGGGAATCGAAGGTTCCGGTATCCAGCCAGGCAAAACCCCGGCCTAGAATCTCTACGAACAAATGGGATCTATCCATATATGTACGATTGACATCCGTGATCTCCAGTTCCCCACGGGTCGAGGGTTTAATGTTTTTGGCAATGTTGATCACATCATTATCATAGAAATAAAGACCAGGCACAGCGTAGTTGGTTTTCGGCTGAGCTGGTTTTTCTACCAGCGAAATAACATTTTTCTGGTTATCGAACTCAACAACGGCAAACTTGGAGGGGTCCTTCACCTGGTAAGCAAAAACCGTAGCACCAGTCTCCCTCGTAGCTGCCTGCCGGAGAACCGGAGTGAAACCTTGTCCGTAAAAAATATTGTCGCCCAGAACCAGGGCTACCCGATCCTGACCGATGAAACTTTCGCCAAGAATAAAGGCTTGTGCCAGTCCATCTGGGGAAGGTTGTATTTTGTAACTTAGATCCAAACCGATGTCATGGCCATCTCCCAGCAATTCCTGATAAGCTGTTATGTCCCGTGGAGTCGAGATGATCAATATCTCGCGGATCCCGGCCAGCATCAGCACCGATAAAGGGTAATAGATCATCGGTTTATTGTATATGGGAAGGATCTGTTTGGAGATACTCTTTGTTAACGGATATAGGCGAGTCCCGCTGCCTCCGGCGAGAATGATGCCCTTCATTTTATCACTCCTATGAATCAGGTGACTGGCGTTACATTTATTTGAAATTCGACGCTTATCATCTTAATCCTGCAAATTCGGCGATTGTAGTGGCCAACGTATGCCCGTGGGGACAATGTGGGTCAAGAATATTAGAGCTTTTTAAAATATTCCTGTTAGAATTAGAGTAGTATCCGCATTGAGGCTTCAAATATGGCTTTCGTAATAGGAGGGAGATCAATGGGTTCAACAGTGCTAGTGTTCGGGTTTATTCTAAGTCTGCTGGTAGTTATTGCATCCTGGTTTTATCTCGGTGCACGTGATCCTGATGTCAAGCGGATGCTGCATCCTTTAATATTGATAACTATATCCATTGTAGTGGCAGGCGCTACTCTGGCAGCCATTGGAACTTGGTCTTCAATTGTCACCCCATGGTATGCCTATATGTTGGTTGTCATACTGGTGGTCGGTTTCGACTATTTAGGGCTTACACGTGTTTCGTTCTGTAACAACTGTGCTCGCACGATAATCAGAACATCCGAATATGGACCAGCCCGGTGTCCGCGCTGCGGTAAAAAGCTATAGTGCTATGGGAGATAGAGTAATGTCTATGGGCAAAACAACTTATAAAATAAGCTTGGTGCTGCTGATCACTCTGCTGCTCATTGATGGTTCTGCTTGGGCACGGACCGCTGTAACGGCTAATGCGATCGTGACTGCGCTGGTCTGTGAGGATGTTAACAAAAAAGGCCAGCCGCTGCAAATTAAGAAAGTATTTAATCCGGCTGAGAAGTGGATAAACGTATATATCAAGTATAAAAAACCTTATTCCGGATACATAAACGGCACCCTTTTTCTGGTCGACAAACAAAGCCAAAGAGTACTTTTGACCTTTAGGCAGCATGGCGATCCCCATACAGACCGTTTTGTCTTCCGCATCATGAATAAAGGCAAGTTCCAATGCGGCAGCTATGTTTTTAAGGCAATTTGGAGCGGTGGAACGACTGCTATCAATTTTTCCATTAGTGACAGTGGCATTGCTGCGTCATCGCGTCTCAACAAGCCAGACCCGCTGGTGGCCGCACTGGCTCAGCAACTGATAATCGGCAAGGAATCGGATGCAGATAAAGTCAGAGCAATTCATGACTGGGTAGCCAACAATATTGAATATGATATAGAAGGCGCTCGGACCAGGAAATATGAAGATTCTTTGGCTGTCCGTGTGTTGCAAAGGAAAAAGGGGATCTGTGGAGGATACTCCAATCTGATCTCGGCAATGCTGGATGCGGTCGGGGTGAGGAATCGAATTGTTGAAGGGTGGGCCCGTCATTCCGATGAAACATGGGCTGATCTTCTGCGCCGTTCACCAGAGGCCGATCATGCCTGGAATGAGGTATATATAGGGGGTCGCTGGATCATTATCGATTCTACCTGGGATGCTGGCTATACGGACGATAGCTTGAGTGTTTTTCATAAACAATTCAGTCTTAAATACTATGATCCCGATCCGGCTTGCTTTGGCCTTGACCACTCACAGACCAAGCCGTCAATTACTCCGCTAGATCCAAATGATTATTACTTTTGTCTTAAGTTGGATGAGCAGCAAAAGGTTGCCAGGAGAGCCATAGAGTATCTTAGAGCCGAAGATAGTCGTTATGCATATAATTCACTCTGGTGGAACAGCGAAGGGATTTCGGGCCGTAAAATAGGCGATGTCATAGAAGCTTATGTTGTGTTGAGTCCGCAGGAAGAAGACCTGGGCCAGGAGTGTCCTATGGTCACCCTGCATCGTATCGGCGGAGAATGGGTAGGGATCAAAACCGAGGTCATTCCAGTCGGACAGCACCTATTTTCGGGGGGGTATCCGCTGCCCCAATAAGGAATCTAATTCTATGAGCGATCTAATAGGATGAAGAATGCCGGGGTTTTGAAGCCCCGGCATTAGCTTTGTTATGGTTATCATTTAAAGGGTTACGGCAAATATTGAGCCGCTTTTTCCGCTACACTCGGTTTGGTAACCAAGGCCAGATGGTCATAATCCCAGAAGTCGCCAATATGCGTTGCTCCTGTGATCAATGCCGAATTGCGAGGGACCAGCCCATCGCTGTCTGTCCAATAGAGTGTGGTCATATGCCACCAACCCAAATAGAGTTCACCCATCGAACCCTGTTCCCACAGCATGCCGTCAGAATCGCCTCTGATAGTATATATCTTGCCACTATTGTACATAGGGCTTCCGGATATAGGATACTGGGCATTGAAGCTTTCACACCATTCAGGTCTTAAATTGTCCATTGCGTGGCAAGCCCCAATAAATGCACTTATCCAATCATAATCCCGCGACAGTGGTGAGCCATGATGAGGGGTTCCGAGAGTAACTAATCCTGCTACGGTGTTGGGGTGCTGGTAGATATAATAGCGAGCAACTAGACCGCCCATACTGTGGGCGATAATGTCAAATTGCGGACTCAGTCCCCATGATTGCTGTAGGATCTGCACCTTATCGTACATCAATGCAGTCTGCTCACTGACATATCCGTCACCGGCTGAATAGTCGTTGCGGCCGATACAGTATACTGTTTTCCCGTCGATGATTTTGGTCCAGACATCATTGGATGAGTTGTTGTAAACGCAGTAGACATTGCCCGAACCCCAATTGTTTAGACATACCCTTAGAAAATCGTCGCTCCAATGATGCTTGTTGGTGAGGCCGTGAACCAGAACCAGGTCATAAGATTTGGCGGCTAAGGCTGGAACCACCATGACGCTTAGAAACAGACTCGATAACAATAGGATAGCCATGAGTTTACGCAAGAAAATTCCTCCCCCAAAAGTAAAATACAATATCAGTATACTGTCGGGTGGTTCAGTTGTCCAACCATTGTGAAAATTTTGACAAATAGATTTTTGTAGAGTATTCGGAAATCAATGGTCGTGACTGTATGGGATTTAGAAGCACATCCATGCATAGTATGGAGAGTTGGTGTATTAGCAATAGTGGAATTTAGGGCGGATCAAGCACGTGCAAATAAAACGCAAAAATGACAATAAAATACAAAAACTGATAAAATGTGCTTGCAAAGGCAGGAGAATTTGTCAAAACACCGAATATTACCATATAGTTGCAGTATAGTGAGTTTCCAACCATTTATGCCGCCGAAAGGTTAAGGGTAATATGGGATCTAAGAATAAGGCTTTTAGTATAATCATTTGTTTCGTGCTTGTTACTAACCTGTTTTCCTATTCAGCATTGGCAAAGTCGGTCAAACCAAAACCAAAGCCCAAACCAGTATTAACAGTTATCACAGTAATAAGCGCGCTGATGTGTGAAGGTGTAAACACGTCTACTTTGCTGCCATATGGAGTCAAGAATACTTTTGATGCCAAGGAACAAAAGTTCTCCGCATTCATTCGGTTTAACAAACCCTACGCCGGACTTATCACCGGGGGCTGGTTTTTACTTAATGGAAGCTCTAAACAGATGGTATCCGGATTCCGCCAGCAGGGTAATAGCAGGACCAATCGCTTTTTGTTTTGGCTCGGCAGCAGTGGATGTCAGAAGCCAGGCCGCTACCAATTTGTAGCCAACTACGGCGGTAAGAATGTAGTTCTGAACTTTAGTGTCGTAAACAATAAAATGGTGATGCCCCCGGTAGTGGGTGGCGAACCAGTTCAGCATCGTCCTAGTACAACTGTAAACCAGCCGGTACAGCCATTAAACAATATTACCGAAATACCAACCGATGTGAATGAGTTAGCCAAAATGATAACTGCGGGCTGTACTACTGATGCGGAGAAGGTCAGAGCCATTCACGACTGGGTGGCCTGCAATATCGAGTATGATGTGGATGCTTACCACAATCCCTATAGTGCGAGCACCAGTATATATGATCTCCTGCGCACTAAGAAAGGGGTCTGTTCCGCTTTTTCGCGACTGGTCAAGGCTCTTTTGGATGCGGCCGGGATACAAAACCGCATTGTAGAAGGATGGGCTCGTTGGCCTGCCGAAACCTGGCAGGAACTATTGATGAGGTCACCAAGCCTCAACCATTCGTGGAATGAAGCGTGGGTCAACGGGCGCTGGCTGGCCATGGATGTTACCTGGGATGCTGGGTATGTTGATTCCGGGATCACCCATTTCACCAAACAGTTCCGCCTTAAATACTTCGATGCCAACTCAGAGCTATTTGCTAATGACCATTCAGCCGTTCGTCCCACGGCTTTACCCCCTAATATTGCTGGTTATTATTTCCGACTAAGTTATGACGACAGCCTGACCATACAGAACCTGGCGGTCAATCATTTGCGGATGCAAGGCGGTTATGAGTACGCCACTCTGTGGACTGGTCCTGCTGCTGTAGTGGGCAAGGTCGAAGGTTCGAAGATTAAAGCCCTGGCCCTGGTTGGGGCGAATGATAATTTCGAAACACAGGCTTGTACAAGAGTTGAACTAGAAAAGACTCCTTCTGGGTGGGTGATCACAGGTTCTCAGTTTTGTCCCAATGGCTGCTATCTGCCAACTGGAGCCTACCAGTTTTATGGCCAGTAGACCGACCTTGCTTGCGCAGAATATCTCCGTACAAAAGCCTATCTACTTTATTCCGTATTGTGGATTCATGCATTTACAGCTTATTCAGAGCTTTTTAGGGATGTGAAATATCATCCTGGCTTTGATTTGGGCAGATTCAAAGTCGTCACCTAGCCGCACATAATTCCAAAATATTTCCGATCATTGATAGGGCAATACTCGCACTGTCTGTGAACCGAACAGCTAATTTTATCTAATATTAACAGCAGGGATTTGCACTAAGAAAAACGAAATAGTATACAGTGCAAGGAGGGGTCTAGGTGTATACGTTGATATTTCCGGAGCTAGCCATAAGGCATTTTCCGAGCTTTAACGATCGTGAATGTTACCGTGCAAAAAATGGAGTCTGTTCCCTGGAAGTAAAACATAATCCCACAGAACAAACTGATGCTAACGGGGAAAAGCAGGATAACTCCTTTGATCATTGCCGCAAACTGGGGCGTTTTTGGCTTATCTGGACTTGGCTGCTCCAATATTACCAAGATCACGTGCCTGATGAGGTATCCGAAGTACTAGAAGATGAAGGTGCGTTGAATTTTGTATTGTCCAAGTTGTCCGAGGGGATAAACGAGCAGGGCGGTCTTTTTGAAGGTATGTTTACCGGTAAGCTGGGCATTGAAGGCTTGGTCAAGACTACATATGAGATGTACGGACCTGTAAACAATATACTATGGTGTCCTGATGTCTTCTGTGACACCTGCAAGCTGTACAACGGTCATCATCTGGTCTGTATTGCTGCTCATCTCAAAAATGGGCGTTTAGCGCTAAGATCGAATCAGGCTGGGTTGATTTGCCCGTTGGCAGAAAAACTGTAGCAGTGTATTAGGCTGGATCATTGGGGTTCTTTATCCACCTTTAAAAGGTGGATTTTTTGCAAATGCTATAATAAATAGTATGGTTTATCGCGAAAAATGCGGAAATACATTTCATAGGGCACACCTATGAGAGTAACTAGGGTGGTGTGATCATGGCCGACTCTTTTGATGAGATCGAGATTCGCGGTGTTCTAGGTGATTGCCATACCATCGCAGTGGTAGGACTTTCAAAGGATTCCGGCGTGGTCAGCAATCATGTCTGCAGTTATTTGAAAAGTGTGGGCTATCGGATAATCCCGGTGCGCCCAGACGAAGATGAAATAATGGGCGAGCAGGTGTACCGCAACCTGCAGGATATTCCGGTGCCGGTGGACATTGTGTATATTTTTCGCAAGACATCCGCCGTCATGCCTTTTGTTGAAGAAGCTATCAAGTTAAAACCTAAGGCCATTTGGCTCCCACTCGGGGTTTTCAGCCGTGAAGCCGAGCAAGTGGCACAAACCCATGGAGTGACCTGTATCATGAACACCTGCATGATGGCAGCCCACGAGCGTCTGCGCCTAAATAGCGAGATATAGGGAATTGCCTCAAATATATAAGAAGGGCTCCGAGAAATCGGAGCTTTTTTGTTGCTGACATAAATGTGTCCTTTTGTAACCGAAACAAGAGATTTCAAATTGTCGAAACAGGCGACAATTTTGTTGCAGATTTCACAAGCTGGTGTAATTTATACTATTGACTAGAAATATGTTGGTAGTTTAGAGAATTGTAAGCAGGTTGCAGCATTTAGACAAACACAATTTAAAGATACAAATAGGGGGTTCGGTAATTGTTTAGGAAATCACTATCAGTAATCCTGGTCATCACATTCCTGTTATCTATGATGCCATTAGGGGCGTTGGCATTGGATCCTGCCTATGAGTTTGTATTCATACTGGGTCAATTTGGGACACTTACCGTTAATGGGCATACGGTAACAACCTGGTATCAGGCTCCAAACGGATCGAATGGGCCTGCCCCATATTATGGAGTAACATTTGGCTTTGATTATCCAAAACCAGGGGAGGTTTACCAGGGAGGGGATTGTCAGGCCTTAGCTGTTTGGAGGCAGTATTTTCCTGATAAAGATTCTTGGTGTTATTTTATGGGAACCATCGATCAAGATTATAACGTGCATGGATGGCCGTGTGGTTATGATTTGAAGTTCCCTATTAGTGGGATAGGCTCTCTAAACCGGAATTTCTATTATAAACCTGATAACACTCTGAGCGTTGGTGATCCTATTGATCCCAGCACAGGAGCCCACATCATTAATCAGCCATTACTTGCGGTGAACGGTGTCAGGTCCCTATCTTTCAGTCTCCACTATAATTCACTTGATCTGGGCGAGGGTTCACTGGGGCGGGGGTGGAGCCACGATTTTGAAAAGAATATACAGTTGTCGGATACCAGCAGAGTAATTCTCAGTTGGGATTCAAATAACTCCCAAACATTTACGAGTAGTGACGGGGTGAATTATTCATGCTCCGGCCGCATGTTCGTTAACGACACTCTAACAAAACAAACCGATGGCTCATTTGTATTAAAGCGTAATGATCAAACATCATATACATTTAATTCGTCAGGTCAACTAATTCAACAGCTCAACTTACATGGCCAGCCTCTTGATTTCACTTACAACAGCCAGGGCAGACTAGCAACCGTTACTGAGCCTGTTTCTGGAAAAGCCTTGAATCTAATATATAATACTAGCGGAAAGCTAGAGACAGTAATCGATTCAGCATATCGACAGGTGTCATTCGGCTATAATAGCGACCGTTGCTTAACTGGAATAACTGATGCCAACGGTAAAACCAACACATTTACATATAACTCAATCGGCCAAGTACTAACAGAAACTGATGGCGATCAGAAACTTGTGTTTTCTGATACATATGATGACCAGGGGCGGGTGCAAACCCAGGATGACGGGCGAACAGATAATCAGCTGCTGCGATTGAACTACGATGAGACTGTGCCGGGAACGCTGGTTACTACTTTTACTGATCGCAACGGACAGAGTTCTGTTTATACTTTCAATGACAAGTATGAACTGCAAAACTATCGTGACCCCAACGGAAATACCCACAGTTATACATATGATGATCAAGGAAACATGGCCACAGAGACAGATCCTTTAGGCAACACAGTTGGCATGGATTACGATACAAAGGGCAACCTGAAAACTCTGACCAACCCACTGGGTAAGTCAAGCACCATGACTTATGATGACCGCAACAACTTGTTAACCATAACTAATACAATGGGTAAGAGCATCACTTATGGTTATGATGACCAGAACCATGTGACCAGTGTGCTTGACCCGTTAGGGCATAGGAGTTCTTCAGAATACTTCAATGGCTTTCTGACGAGCACAACTAGCCCACGTGGAGGAAACACAGTCTTTACATACACATATGGTTTGCCTGAAACGATAACCGATCCTACCGGGCGAATGGTAACATACGGGTATGATGGCGCTGGACGTGTAAATTCGATTACCAATGCTTTGGGTAAAAGCATCATCATGGATCATGATCCAATAGGCAACTTGCGCAGTATTACCGATCCACTGGGGCATACCCGATCCTTTACGTATGATGCCAGCAATCGATTGCTCACTGAAACCGACCCTAAGGGATATATATATACTTATCATTATGATGCCAATGAAAACCTGGATTCTATAATAAACCCCGCAGGATACGAAACAAAATATGGTTATGACGGTGAAGACCGACTCGCCACAATAACCGACGCCAGAGGCAACACAACTTCTTTTGCATATGATCCCAAAGGCAGGTTGAAAACTACAACTGATGCAATGGGTAATGTCACTGGGATTCAGTATGATACAGCAGACTACATTAAGGGCAGGACAGATGCCTTCGAGAATCAGATTCTGACTATTTCCTATGATAAGGCACATAATCCTCTTACACTGACTGATGTTCTGGGGAATGTGTTGACCAACAAATATGATGATCTTGGTCGGTTGGAACAACAGACTGACCCTATGGGATATATAACGAAATATGGTTATGACGACCTTAACCGGCTGGTGAACAGTACCGATGCCACCGGAGGAGCGGCCAGTCTTACATATGATGCTGATGGTAATGTAGATAGTGTCAAAGATTTGAATCAAAATACAACCGGTGCCCAGTATGATCTGGCTGGTCGGCTTCTTAACAGAACCTTGGCCAGTGGGGCGTCAACTACATACGAGTATAACGACATCGGATTGTTAGCTAAGGTCATCAATGGCCGGGGGCAGATTACTACATATCAGTACGACGACACTGGCAGGCTCAAGATTCAATCAGACCCAGCTGGAACCATCAATTATTCCTATGATGATAACGGCAATGTCCTGACTGTGGGTGATAGTGTTGGCACGACAATCAGGGAATACGATAATCTAAACCGAGTCAGAAAGTACACTGATGCCAAGGGAAACCTGATCCAGTATGACTACGATAAGGTTGGCAATCTGTTAACTCTTACCTATCCTGGTGGTAAGCAGGTAACTTATGAGTATGATTCCTGCAATCGTTTAAAGAAAGTTATTGATTGGAATGGTAGAGAGACCGTATATGATTATGATGCTAATAGCCGTCTGAAGACTACCACCCGACCGGATGGATCAATTGAAACGAGAGGCTATAACGTTGCCGGGCAGATCAAGCAAATTAAAGATGTTGATAAGAATAACCATGTAGTTGCACAATACGATTTTGAATATGACGCCGCCGGTAAGATAATCTCAGAGCAGAAAGTAATTCCTAACCAGCCTTTCGCAGTACCTGAGAAGAACATGACTTATGGTGCTGATAACCGCTTGGCCACCTATAATGGACAGAACGTAGTTTATGATGCCGACGGCAACATGACTTTCGGGCCGTTGAAAGGTCAGATGGGGAACTTTACTTATGATTGCCGCAACCGCCTGACAGTAGCTGGCAGTACCTATTATCAATATGACGCGGAGAATCACCGCATTGCGGTAAATGAGAACGGCCAGCAGACCGATTATGTGATAAGCCCCTCGGCCATGAGTCAGGCATTGATCCAAACTGCTCCTGATGGCACAAAAACATTCTATGTTTACGGATTAGGTCTGCTGGGCCAGGAGAACTCGGATGGCAGTTACCTAACTAATCATTATGACCTGCGGGGCAGTACAGTGGCCATTACCAATGTTAGCGGTGAAGTGGTCGATCGCTTCCAGTATAGCCCCTACGGCGAACTGGTTTATCGCCTGGGGACAACCAGCACACCCTTCCTATACAATGGTAGAGACGGGGTAATGAGCGACAGCAACGGGCTGTATTATATGCGGGCTCGGCCCATTCACCCCCTCGTCCTGCCCCTTCCCTGAAACCTCGAAGACCTCGGCCGCTAAACGGTAGAATTTGCGGATAGTTACCGCGACAGGGCGCCTACGAGGCCGCCTCTTGTCCCGCCCCGGCTGCGCGAGCGTGCCGTCGAGCCAGCGCCGCCAGGCGGACTGCCACTGGTCATTACTCCCGGCATTGTCGATATCCGCGCGGCGGCCGCCCCAGGCAGCAGCGCGCGCACCAACAGGAGACCTGCATGCACAGGCCCATCAAGTACGCGGAGAAGGCGCTCGCCGTGACCGCCAACGCGGCCTGGGGCGTGCTTCAGTTGATGTACCGCGTCAACCAGAAGCCGTCCTTCACCCCCAAGTGGTCCGATCAGCCGCTGCTGAAGTCGTGGGAGAAGACCAAGCCCACCCTCGGCTGGCCGCGCGAGACCGACTCGCTGTGCCCGCGCTGCGTCGCCGAGGCACGCAAGGACATCCTCGAGGGGCGCAAGGACATCAGCGTCCTGCTCACGGAGAAGGTGGCGGAGATCAAGGCGACCATCCTCGAGCGCGACGGCAAGGTCCTGATGGTGAAGGACTGCCCGAAGCACGGGCACTTCGAGGACACGCTGTCGATCGACCCGGCGTTCACCCGCCACATCGAGGAGATGTTCCAGGGGCGCGACATCCGCGCGCACGCCGACCAGGGCCTCCACAACCACGGCAGCAGCACCGTCCTGCACGGCCGCGGCGCGGTGCTGACGATCGACCTCACCAACCGCTGCAACATGATGTGCGACCCGTGCTTCACGGACGCCAACCAGGTGGGGTTCGTCCACGAGCTGACGTTCGAGCAGATCAAGCAGATCCTCGACAACGCTGCCTCCATCAAGCCGAAGCGGCAGATGTCCGTGCAGTTCTCCGGCGGCGAGCCGACGCTGTCGCCCCACTTCCTGAAGGCGGTCGCCTACTCGAAGGAAGTCGGCTACAACAGCGTCCAGGCGGCCACCAACGGCATCGAGTTCGCCAAGAGCAAGCAGTTCTGCGAGGACGCCGCCGCCGCCGGCCTGCGCTACGTCTACCTGCAGTTCGATGGCATCGGCAACGCCGCCAACTCGCACCGCCACGTCGGCAACCTGTTCGACGTCAAGCTCCAGGCGATCGAGAACCTGCACGCCGCCGGCGTCGACATCGTGCCGGTCGTGACGATCATCAACGGCGTCAACAATGAGCAGGTGGGGCGGATCATCGAGTTCGCCATCCAGAACCCGAAGAAGATCTCCTTCCTCTCGTTCCAGCCGGTCTCGTTCACGGGCCGCGACGAAGAGGTGTCGGACGAGCGGCGGGCGGCGGAGCGCTACACGCTGGCGCACCTCGCGCACGACGTGAAGAAGCAGGTGGGCATTGGCGAACCGGCGCGCGACTGGTTCCCGATCTCGATGATCAGCACGTTCGCGGAGTGGTCGGACATCACCAAGGGCCTGAACGCGGAGTTCGGGCAGCTGGCGTGCGGCTGCCACCCGGACTGCGGCGCGGCGCTCGCGCTGATGATCGACAAGGAGACCTCGGAAGCTTCGCCCGTGCCCGCGTTCCTGAACGTGGAGCGGCTGACGAAGGACATCGCGCTCATCAACGACGCCGGCCGCAGCCGGAAGTGGGCGGTGATCGGCGCGGCGCTTGCCCTGCTGCGCAACTACAACAGCTTCGGAGCGCCTCCCCGCTTCAAGCTGAAGGACCTCTGGGAGAAGTTCGACAAGGCGTTCGGCGCCACGGGCAAGGACTACGGCAAGGTGAGCGGCGATCGCACGATGGCCGACATCGAGAAGCGCCGCAGCGACAAGTGGGCGTTCATCTTCGTCGCCGGCATGTGGTTCCAGGACCTCTTCACCTACGACTTCCGCCGGACGGAGATGTGCATCATTCCCTACGGGACCGAAGAGTGTGAGATTTCCTTCTGCGCCTACAACACCGGCATCGGCTGGCGGCAGATCATCGAGCACAAGCACCGCACGTCAACCGTCGCCGAGTGGTATGCGAAGAACGGCCGCCACAAGGTCTACGCGGGCGACCAGATCGTGCCGCTCGAGAGCCTGCGCCACTCGCTGCGGGTGAACAGCGACGCGGCCAACGCGGCCCCGCAGACGGATCTCGACGCGCGCGGCGTGCCGAAGACCGCGCGCGAGGAGAAGCTCCGCGCTGGCAAGGCGAAGGCGCAGGAGCAGGCGAAGGAACCCGTCAACGCGTAGTCGATTGGACGGGTGGGACGCTATCTCCTTCCGCGTCCCCAGGGCACGGAGGCCCTGAGGGACGCTTCGGGAGACAGCATCCCACCTGCTTCCGGACACTCATTGTCCGGGCAGCGGCATGTCTCGCAGAGCGAGCCCTCGGGGCCTCAGTGCCCCGGCCCGAGCGAGCGAGACGTGGCGATGCCAGCCCACAATCTCAATTCTCCATTCTGCATTCTGCATTCTCCATTCGGCCTTTCCCCCGCAGAACCTAGCTCGTCCCCTCGTCCCACCGAGCGTCCCCATAGCCCACTCGCCCCGTCCTCCCGCCAAAACACCGGAATTTCGGCCTGATTCTGTCGGCCGCGACATATGCTCCGGTGCTGGGACACCCCATAACGACTCGGCTCTCGGCTTTGGGCTCTCGGCTCGCGCCGGCTGTCGGCGCGGACGTGGGCCTGACGCCGTGATCCGGCCTGAGAGCCGGTACGACCTGGAGCCCAGAGCCAAAAGACGATCTGGAGGAGAGGATGCACGCCCCCATCAAGTACGTCGAGAAAGGCCTCTCGCTCGCAGCCAACGGGCTGTGGAGCGTCCTGCGATACGCCTACCTGTACAAGCAGAATCCGTCGTTCACGCCCAGGTGGTCCGATCAGCCGCTGCTGAAGTCGCAGCAGAAGACCAAGCCTCCCCTCGGCTGGCCGCGCGAGACCGACTCGCTCTGCCCGACGTGCGTGCGCGAGGCGCGCCAGGAGATTCTCGACGGCCGCAAGGACGTGTCATCCCTGCTCTCCGAGAAGGTGGGCGAAATCAAGGCCACGATCCTCGAGCGGGACGGGAAGATCCTCATGGTGAAGGACTGCCCCAAGCATGGGCACTTCGAGGACGTGATGTCGATCGACACCGCGTTC
>JBLNAX010000076.1:0-19628 GCA_050259595.1 Acidobacteriota bacterium
ATATGCGAACTAAGAATTTCGAGATATATGATCCGGAAAACACAGTGGTACGGGATGCTTATGCAATGCTCACCGCCAACGTTCATTTTTCCAGTGATAGATCATCTATCAAGACTCTAGCCATCTGCAGCTGCTTACCCCGGGTGGGCAAGACTACCATAGCGATCAACCTGGCCATTTCCATGGCCCGATCAGGTTGGGAAACAATGCTGATCGATGGTGACTTGCGAAAACCAGGTGACCACAAACGCCTCAACAGCGAGGATATGCCGGGACTATCTGAAGTCATTGCTGGTAATGCGCTTCTGCATGATGTATTGAGTTTCACCAATATACCTAACCTGACCTATCTTTCTTGCGGCAGCAAGATCCAGGAGCCAGTGGAGCTGTTGTGCTCGGCTGGTTTTGAGAGACTGATCGCTATAGTAAAAGAAACCTTTGACTTCATAGTCGTTGACACCCCTGCCTTGTCCAGTGTCATAGACGGAGCTCTGATTGCGGCCGAGACCGACGCGGTGATATTAGTAGCACAGCCAGGGAAGACCCAGCTTGCTTCACTGAATCGGGCCAAAGAACAGCTCGAAAATGCCAATGCCAACATCCTGGGGGTGGTAATGAATCAGGTCGAGAAGCGGGACTATGCCAGATATTTCGAATCCTACAATTATTTCAAAAAATTCAACTCTAAATAAAACTCTGACACCATAAGTGTGAACTAATATAATTTGTTTTTGCTTGGTGCATATGAAGCTATTTATTCTCTCATTGGGAATATATAATAACTTAAATCACAAGCGGGAGAAAGAAACAAAATGGTTTCATTAGATACACGTATGTCAATAATTCTCAAAAAATTCCCCTATCCTTATAATGCTATGTTGGCTATCGCCAACGATGTTGACAATGAAGACATAAGTCACTTTCGGGAGCTGCATCGGTTTCTTAATACCCATGAAAAAACGTCAATGGGTGACGGCTTAGGCTTGGATGTCGGAGACTCATTCTGGATGTATGGGCCTGAAGATGAAACACTGCTTACGTATTGGAAGGGATACGATTGGAGCCGGGAAAATAATGCCCGGGAAATCCTCAAATATATTCGATGCGGGTGGATTGATTCGATCCACAGTTATGGTGACTATAACAATGAACAGAGATTTAGCCGGGAACATGCCGTTAAATCATTAGAAGAACTGACCAAACAAAACCTACGTCTCAAAGTATGGATCAACCATGGCAATTTTAACAATATTCAAAACTTCCCGGGTGCTTTCATGGCACACGATGATCACCGGCATATGCAGGGTGACCTGCCGTCATCGAGAGCTTATCATACCGATCTTACAATACCGTATGGTATTCAGTTTGTACAGGATTATACAATGTACGATGAAATGGGCCATGAATCGCTGCTCAGGCCGCTTTCATTGTGGGACGGGCAGCAAATTTGGGGATTTCGACGATTAGAGGCGAGAAAAGAGACTTTCTGGAGAAAGGGTTATCGAGTCTTGATGGGTCGTCTCGGGATTAAAGTAGCTTTCTGGCTGTGGTACCCAGAACACCTGGGGGAACAGCTGTCTCAACAGAACCTTGATTCGATAGCAGCGAAGCAACAATACAGTATTATTGGACAGCATATGGGTATATGGAGAAAGAGCTGGCCAAAATCGGCAATTGAAGGCCTTCAGCGGCTTAAGGCCATGAGCCAGAACAGGCAGATATTGGTGGCCAGACTCTCTCGTTTGCTGGAATATAACCGCACTCATAATTATCTTAAGTACCAGGTAGATCAAGTTAATGACCGGACTAAAATAGATATTATGTCAGTAGAGGACCCGGTTTGTGGGGCAATGATTCCTTCTCTTGAACAGATCAGGGGAATTACCTTTGCCAATGTAATGGCTCCGGACAAAACGACTATCTGTCTCAATGGATTAGAGATAGATGAAAAGGAAATTGTGAGGTCGCTTGGCGATAAGTGCATCGGTGTGCGTTGGTTCGAGCCGGATTTCACTGATTACTCGCGATAGTGACCAGCCCATCGTTTAATTTTCCGGGAGATGAGTTGTTTTGAACAGTAAGCGGCTTAGTAATCCAACAAACAGGAAAGCTGACCAGCCCAAAGACACCATCGCGATTTATATCCCGGATCTGATGTGTGGCGGTGTTGAGCGTGTAATGATAGATTTGGCAAATGGTATCAAGGATTATGACTACGAAGTGGATTTGGTTCTCAGCAGTGCCGAAGGACCCTTTTTAAACCAGGTTCCAGCCGGTATTAATATCGTGGATTTGAAATGTAAACGGGTTCTATTCAGTCTGCCCAAACTGATTAAATACCTTAGATTAAGACAACCATCGATCGTATTGACGGCCAAAGATCATGTGAATATCTTAGCAATCATCAGTACAATGTTCAGTCAGAGGACCAAATCAATAATCGCCATACATGATATGGCCAATTGCATGTATTATCTTTTCAATCCAGAAACGGACTTGCGAACACGGACCAAAGAGAAGGTTATTCAATATATGGCGAAAATCCTTTATCCCAAAACCGCAGCTATCATAGCGGTGTCCCAAGCTGCTGCTGAAGAACTATCATCTTTTTATGATATCGATCCGCGCAGAATTAATGTTGTTTATAATCCATTAGATTTTGAAAGGATCAGCTTTCTTAGCCAGCAGGATGTGGACCATCCCTGGTTCCGTGAGGGCCAGCCCCCGGTCATTCTGGCAATTGGCCGGTTGGAGCAAGAAAAAGACTTCGCGACTCTGATTAGGGCTTTTGCTGTCGTTGGGAAACAGATACAGGCCCGACTTATTATCATGGGTGTGGGTTCTCAACAAGCAGGATTACAGAATCTTATTGAGTCGCTGAACCTGCAGAATGAGGCTGTGCTGTGGGGATATGAAGAAAACCCGTACAAGTATATCAAGGCGGCGGGCGTAGTGGTGTTAAGTTCAAAATATGAAACCCTGCCGACAGTATTGATAGAAACCCTTTACTTACAGACCGGATTTGTTGCCACCAAAAGTTATGGGGGAATTCACGAAATAATTGGCGAACCCAATTATCCTTACATTGTGCCAATCGGCGATCATATACGGTTGGCCCAGGCATTGATCGATTATCTGAATAATAGGCCGATGCCTCTCCAGATAGACTTTGAAAAATACAAAAAGCATCACGCTGTTGCCAAGTACTTAGCAGTGTTCAAGAATTCAAAAAGCGAGGGAGAAATCTCGGTGTGCGAATCGATCTAGGCAAAACCGCATTTGGCTTTCTGGTCCTAGGGGTTTTCTTCATACCGCCTGAACTCATGGCCCTGCCAATACCTGGTTTAGGCAGTATGGCGCGTATTGTTCTGGCGTTATGTCTTGTTTTTACATTGATGTACATGTTGAACACGCGCAGGATAGGAAGCGACTCAATGGGCAATCATAGCTATTTATTTGCATGTGTTTTCTTCTATTGGGAGGCGATGACACTTCTATGGAGTAAACATTTAAGCGCAAGTTTGCAGGTACTCTTCTCAATGTTCCAGTTAAATTTGTTTTTCTTGATCATAATAACGCTGATAAGAAGCAAAGAAAGACTTAATTCTGTCTTACAGGCATATGTGTGGGGCAATGTCATCTGCTCAGTCAGTTTGTTCAATTCACTACTAGCCGGCACAACATTTAAAGGACGTTATACGGCAGGCCTTTACGATCCCAATGATATGGCACTTACCATGGCTCTCGCGGTTCCCATGGCATGGGAACTATACCGCATGGATACGCGCTTTAAATGGCTTTACTTATTATGTATACCATTGTTCGCCGCTTGCATCGTTTTATCGGGGTCTAGAGGCGGATTTGCTGTTCTCACGTGTGCATTGATCTACATTGCGTTTTCGTTCTTTAGATCCAACCAGGTGAGCTTGCGGAAGATTATCGGCTTAGCTGCAGTGCTCCTGATATGCGGGTATTTTATCGCGTCTAGTTACATACCGAGTTCGGTTTGGGAAAGTCAATGGCAGAGAATAACTACCTTATTTTCAGAAGAGGGTAGAGGGACGCTTAGCAATCGGACAGAAATCTGGGCGAAAGCAATCGAGGTATTCAAGCAGCACAGCATATTCGGAACTGGTCTGGGGACATTCACTTTTCAGGCTTCGCGCATGTCTATTGGACCTCATAACTATTATCTAGCTATATTAGTCGAACAAGGTTTGATTGGAATAGCATTTTATACAATTTTTTATTTGACTATACTCAAAAATCTCTTGACCAGGTTTAGAAAGGAACCCGACTTGTACTTATATCTTTGCATATTTTTACTCTTTAGCATTGGTGTTATGACACTGGGATGGGAGACCAGGAAGACTCCATGGCTGATTTACGGATTGTGTACAGCCGCTGTACTGGTACAAGACAGAAAAGCGAGCGATCATGCGCGGCTGGCAGGCTCAACCAGTGACAGTGATAAACATTGGGGATCAGGTAAGAATTATTATGCTTAGAAAAATATTGAATTCGTCTTTGGTTCGCTCATCGGGCATGTATACCTTTTCCAACGCCATAAACGCAGGCATACCTTTTTTATTAATGCCTGTATTGACGCGTTATTTGAGCGCGGAGGACTATGGGATCGTAGCGATGTGCAGCGTTATGGTCACCTTTATTTACCCCTTCACTAATCTGAGTGCTCACACGCTGATAACCAGGATGTACTGTGAAAAAGAAAACATAGACTTACCGGCTTATGTTACTAACTATTTTCTGGTCTTGATATGCAGTACGGCAATAGTTTCTTTAGTTTTTTATTTGTTTGCCGGTCCGATCTCAAAGCTGATGTCATTTCCGGGCAGTCTTCTTTGGATGGTGATTGCTCTTTCCGCCGGACAGAGTATCACCATGATAGTATTAGCTACATTTCAAGTACAGGTCAAGCCTGTTCAGTTCGGTATTTACCAGATAATGCTGACCATTATAAACGCTGGATTGAGCATCTGGTTTGTGGTGTCTCTCGGAATGAATTGGCGAGGGCGGATCGATGCTCAGCTCATTGCCTACACTGTGGTAGTTGTGGTAGGCATTGCGCTACTTTGGAAAGGCAAATGGCTGAAGTTTGAATTTAAACCGGACTATATCAGGCAAGGGCTCAACTTCAGCTTACCCTTGATTCCGCATGCATTAGGGGGATTTGCGATCACATTGATGGATAGAGTGTTCCTGACCAGAATGGTAGGCTTGGAAGCTACAGGGATCTACATGGCGGGTTTGCAGATAGCTACAGTGATAAATATTTTGGCCGAATCCTTTAATAAGGCTTACGTACCATGGCTGTTTGAAAGGTTAAAAAACAACATATTTGCCGAGAAGCTCACGCTTGTCAAGATGACATATGTCTACTTTGTATCAAGCTTTGTTATGGCGGTATGTTTTGGCCTAATTGCGCCATGGTTCTTAGGCTTCTTCCTGGGGAAAGGTTTTGCCGGATCCGGAGCCTATGTATTATTTCTCGCTATTGGATTTGCTTTTCAAGGAATGTACATGACAGTTGTCAGTTATGTTTATTATGCAAAGAAAACAGCCCCACTGGCGGGTATAACGCTATCTATAGCGGTCACTAATATAGGACTCAACTATTTATGTATACATAGATATGGCGCTATTGGGGCTGCATACTCAACCATGGCAGCTTACTTCTTGATGTTTGTGTTGGTATGGATCTTAGCTGCCAGGGTCTATGATATGCCGTGGTCGTTAAAACAAGAATCGAACGAGGGGGGCTCGTATTAAAATGATCAAAGCTGTGATCAAGAAACAGTTGAAAGACAGCAATTATTTATACAAGATAGCCTCAAAGATCAACCACGGTTTTGTTGGTATTTTGTATGTTGTTTTGCGAATTGTAAGCATTGACCCCCATAAAATCGTATTCTGCAACTTTTACGGCAAGGGTTACTCGGACAACCCCAAATATATTGCAGAGGAGCTTATCAGCCAGGGTATAAAGTGCGATATGGTTTGGCTTCTGAGAGAAAAGTTTATCAGCTTTAACGATTTGCCTCCCCAGATACGTTCGGTCAGGTTTGATTCGCTCAGAGCGGTATATGAAATGGCTACTGCTCGGATTTGGATAGACAACTCGCGGCAGTTTGTTTATATCAAGAAACGAAAGGGGCAGTACTATATACAAACCTGGCATTCTCTGATGCCATTTAAGAAAATCGAGAGAGACGCAGTGGATACCCTTCCGCCGGAATATGTATCGGCAGCAATAGAAGATTCAAAAAAGGCTGACCTGATGCTGGCTGGAATATCGAGTGACATTGACTCATTCCGCAGGATCTTCTGGTATGATGGAGAGGTATTGAACTGCGGAGCGCCAAAGCTTGACCCGTATTTTAGAGATGACCAAGATATCGACCGTACTGTGAGAGACAAGCTCAACATTCCCGGGAACAAGAAAATAGTATTGTACGGCCCAACTTTCAGGAAAGATCATAATTTGGATGTTTACGATCTCGATTACAGAAGGTGTTTGAAGGCACTTTCCGATAGGTTTGGCGGTGAATGGATAATTCTTATTAGGCTGCATCCGGATATCATGGATAAGGCATCGGAGATGGTCCTTGAAGACAATGTTTATAACGTAACAGCCTATGAAGATACCCAGGAGATCATTTCCATAAGCGACGTAATGATAACTGATTTCTCAGGAATAATGTTCGAAGCGGCAGTGAAGAAAATGCCTTGCTTCCTGTACGCTAGTGATCTGGACAGGTATCTGTACGATGACAGGGGTACATATTTTAAACTTGAACAGATGCCCTTTTCATGCTCGACTACCAATCAAGCTTTGGAAAACACCATAAGAAGTTTTGACAAAGAAGACTACTTGTCCAGAATCGATCAATTCTGGAGAGATGTGGGGGTTATGCAGGACGGGACTGCTTCCGAACAAGTGGTAAACAGGATAAAAAGCATACTTAAGTAGCAACTTTATTGAAATCATTTTCAATTTGCATGGCTTCCATGCAGAAGGGTTCGAGGTGAAGCAAAATGCGATTGTGCATGATCAGCGGCGAGACACCCTGGCCGGTACGCGGCGGAGACATGTTGCTGACAGCTAATTTGATCAACATTTTATCTCCGTCCTTTGATCTTGATTTGTTTTTCATAAATGGAGACGTGAACAGTCTGCGGGGAGTCGCCTGTCAATCCTCGCGGGTATTTTATTCGGGGACGACATCGTTGACCGGCAAACGGCTTAGACAGATTAAATCTGTTTTTTTTAATGAGCCTATGGTTGTTGCAACCTATAACCATTATGGACTGAAAAAGGGTTTGAATGACTTCATAGACCAAAGTAAGCCGGATATCATATTGTTCAATCACATCAGAACCTCATGGTTGATACAGTATTTGTCCGAAAAGAATAAGCGGCCTTCGATATATATTGCTCATAATGCAGAAGCGGCAACCAATAAATCGATAGCCTCGCTGGTCAAGGGAGGGCTCATACAGGGGCTGCTGCAGAACGACTCCCAAAAATTGACCAGGCTTGAGGAAACGATTTTGAATTCAGTCAATGCCTGCGTGGTTCTTACAGAGGAGGACAAAGAGCGGCTCAAGCAGATCAATAGTGACCTCTTGTATGAAGTGATACCTCCTAACATAGATGTAAAAGGCGCCAGCGTAGATGTCAGTCAAAGCATTGATACGATTCTTCTTGTGGGAAGTTTTCTCTGGTTGCCCAAAAGGGCCAATGCTGTGTGGATGGCTCGTGAGATAATGCCCGCTGTCGCAAAGGAAATCCCGGGTGTGAAGTTAAAGATTGTTGGAGCAGCCGCTAATACCCTGGCTGACAGTATAGGTTCGTTACCTTATGTGGAGTTGCACTCTGATGTGGATAGTGTTGTGCCTTACTATCAGAGTCCCAGTATCTTTGTGGTCCCGGAAAGACAGGAAAGCGGGATCAAACTCAAAACCCTGGAAGCCGCAGGCTTTGGGCTACCCATAGTATCAACCCCTACAGGGGCTGAAGGGACAGGCCTGGTGGATGATTACTCAATAATGATCGCGAACTCGGTGGAACAGTTCTCCGAGAAAATAATGGATTTGCTGCGGGATAGTGAAAAACGGACCAGATTAAGCCTCAATGCGTATGGACACATTCAAAACAATTTTTCTTCTGCTCAGATCCTGAACAAGTACAGCAGACTTTTTGAAAGAATAACGGAGTAAATTATGAAAGTTTTGTTTATGTACGCATATTACGAGCCTGAAGTTGCAGCAAGCATGTACCTGTGGACCAACTTGTGCGAAGATCTTGCCAATAATAGTTTTCAAGTGGAGCTTTTTACTCCTGTGCCGACGCGTGGGATAAGCCAGGAGGTTCGTAACAAATATAAAAAGCTGAAGCATGAGATTAAGTGCGGCGGCAATTTGGTGATTCACAGGGTTGATATCCCCAGGGAGGGTAAGAATTCGGTTTTGAGAGCTTTGAGATATCTCTGGCTCAATACGATCTACATATATAAAGGTTTGATAACCAAAACCGATCTGATATATCTTGAGAGTACGCCTCCTACACAAGGGGCCATGGCAGCGATCATTAAGAAATTCAAAAGAGTGCCGGTCATCTATGACCTGCAGGATATCTTTCCTGATTCATTGGTCAACACCGGGCTGACAAGGAAAAACTCATTGATATATCGAATCGGGCGTATCATAGAGAACTTTACGTACAGGAACATGGACAAGATAATCGTGATTTCGGAGGACTTTAAAGCAAATATTATGGCCAAAGGTGTGCCAGAAGAAAAAATCGAGATCATCTACAACTGGGTCGATGAGAATGAAGTCGTACCTATCGAGAGAAAAGATAACATATTGATTGATAAATATGGGCTGGACAAAAATAAGTTCTATGTCAGCTACAGCGGCAACATTGGTCTTACACAGAATGTAGATATGCTGATCGAAGTCGCCAAGGAGTTGGAAAACGAGCGTGATATATGTTTTCTGGTAATTGGGGATGGGGTCTACAGACAGGAAATGGAGAGACAAATCAAAGAACAGAGACTCAATAATTTTGTTCTTCTGCCATTTCAACCATATGAAGATATTGCCCATGTCTTCAGTCTGGGCGATGTTGGACTGGTAATCTCCAAAGCCAATATAGGACAGAATTCTGTGCCGAGCAAGACCTGGAGCATAATGTCGGCTGCAAGACCGGTTCTAGCCTCATTTGATAGTGACAGCGAATTGAGCAGTATCATTGAAAGTACTGGCTGCGGCATTAACGTGGAGGCAGAAGATAAGGATTCACTAAAAAACGCTATTCTAAATCTTTATGCAGATAAGGAATCGCGAGTGAAAATGGGAAGCAAAGGCCGAGAATACATTCTTAATAATTTATCACGAAAAGTTGGCTCAATGAAGAAAGTGAAATTGATTGAAAGAATGCTTAGGGAATAACGGTATAGTTAACAATCCCTCAGATTGATCATTATTGTTGGAAATAAGTCTTAATAAGCAGGTGAGTGAATGCAGGATTTTTTACCCTTTGCGCAGCCGGATATTGGTGATGAAGAGATCAATGAAGTAGTTGATTCTTTGCGCTCCGGCTGGTTGACCACCGGGCCTAAAACAAAACGTTTTGAAAATGATTTTGCGGATTATTTGGGGGAAGGATTACATACGATAGCAGTCAATTCTGCTACCGCTGGACTACATTTGGCGCTAGAAGCCCTAGGTATTGGACCGGGTGATGAGGTGATCACCAGTACATATACATTTACTGCTACTGCAGAGGTAATTCGCTATCTGGGAGCTGACCCGGTTTTTGTTGATATTGATCCTAGGACATTATGTATTGACCCGGCTCAGATAAGAAATAGGATCAACGGAAGAACCAGAGCTATTATGCCGGTGCATTTCGCTGGCTTGGCATGTGACATGAAGGAGATCATAAGAATTGCGTCTGAGCACAACCTCAGAATTATAGAAGATGCGGCACACTCTCTGCCGACAGTTCATAATGGAAAGCTAATCGGTTCACTGGACACTGATGCTGCAGTATTCAGCTTCTATGTAACAAAAACCCTGGCAACCGGAGAAGGCGGGATGGTTGTAACGCGTAGCGAGGAAATCGCCAAACGCTGCCGGGTTATGCGGTTACATGGTATCAATAGGGATGTTTTTGATCGATACACATCAGAAAAGGCATCCTGGTGTTACGAGGTAATGGCGCCGGGATTTAAATACAATATGACTGATCTGGCAGCATCCCTGGGTATTCATCAGCTTCGCAGGCTTAATGATATGCAGGCAAAACGCGAAGCTATGGCTAAGAAATATGATGATGCTTTTGAGCACTTACCTTTGCGTCTTCCTGCAGATGCGCTGCTAGGTGACCAGCATGCCTGGCATCTTTATGTAATTCGTCTTAATGACGAGGCGAAGATTTCCAGGGATGAGTTCATTGCTGAAATGTATCGCAGGGGTATCGGCTGCAGCGTGCACTTTATCCCGCTTCATATGCATCCTTATTGGAGTGAACGTTATAATCTTGTGCCTGAGGAATTTCCCAGCGCCTATGATGCATATAAGAGAGCTGTAAGCTTGCCGCTGTACACGAAAATGTCGGAGCAGAATCAGGACAGAGTTATTCGGGCAGTATGCGAATTGTTAGGGTGATAAACTGTGAAGCGAGTATTTGATCTCTTTTTTACGATTCCCGGACTGATTATTCTAACCCCGTTCTTTGTCATTATTTCCATCTGGGTTAAAATCGACAGCCCGGGGCCGGTGTTCTACAGGCAGGAAAGGGTCGGTAGATACGGTAAGCCTTTTAGCATATTCAAGTTCAGAACCATGGTCGTTGATGCCGACAAAATGGGACGAGCCATAACAGTGGGAGCAGATCCTAGAATTACTGGTTCTGGTCGTATTTTACGCAAATATAAGCTGGACGAACTTCCTCAGCTCTTAAATGTAGTCAAGGGGGAAATGAGTCTTGTAGGCCCCCGGCCTGAGATCAAGAAATATGTCGAGTTGTATACTGCGGAACAAAAGGCTGTTCTTAAACTTGTTCCAGGAATAACTGATCCGGCTTCCATGAAGTACAGCAATGAAAGTGAATTGATTGCGGCTATGACTGAAGCATATGGACCTGATTCAGACCCCGAGTATATATACATACATGATATTATGCCAGACAAGATAAGGGTCAATCTGGAGTATGCACGGGTTTCCAACATATTAAGTGATTTTCAAATTGTTATTCAGACGATATTTGGATTATGACTTTACTCAAAGGGGGGTATTCGGATGAAAGTCATTATAATGGCCGGAGGTTCCGGAACACGTTTGTGGCCGCTGAGCCGCACTCAGTATCCAAAGCAGTTTTTGAAGCTTAATGGAATGGAACGATCCATATTTCAGCTTACCTTAATGCGCTGCCTGCTGTTGGCAGCGCTGGAGGACATCTACATAGTCACAAACAAAGACTATAAATTCCTCATCACCGGGCAGGTTGAAGAAATGGGTTACAATATGCCCGCCGAAAACGTCCTTCTTGAGCCACAAGCCAAAAACACTCTGCCCGCTATATACAATGGAGTAAAAGTAATCCGGGAAAAAGGTGAAGACAAAGTCGCTGTTTTTCCCAGTGATCATTTGATTGGTGACCCGATGGAATTCATGAAACTGGTGAAATCGACCCTGTCTCTGGCTGATAACTACCTGCTTACCTTTGGGGTCTGCCCGACCATGCCCGAAACTGGTTATGGATATATCAAACCAGGAGCAGCATTAGAAAACGGCTTTCTGGCAGATGAGTTTAAAGAAAAACCGGACCTGGCCACTGCAGAAAAATATATCCGCGACGGTTATTTGTGGAACAGCGGTATGTTTCTTTTTCGCACTGACATTTTTGTGGAAGAAGTCAAAGAGCACAGTCGCGGTGTATATGAAGCATTTACATCAAACGACGTTGTAGCATGTTTCGAACAAAGCCCTGGTATTTCTATAGATTATGGGGTTATGGAGAAGTCGAAGCGGGTAGCTGTTGTGCCGTTCCCCATTAAGTGGAGCGACTTGGGCAGCTTTTCTACTTTCTATGATGAGTATGATTCGTTTAAGGATGCACATGGCAATGTGCTGTTCAATGATGAAATCATGATCGATTCTTCGGATAACATGATTTATTGTGAAGGCGATAAAGCGGTTGCGGTGATCGGTGTCGACAACCTGGTCGTTGTGGACCAAAAGGATGCGCTACTAATCTGTCATAAGGATCATTCGCAGCGGGTCAAGGAAGTTGTCAATAAGCTGAAGGTGCAGGGCGACCCCAGGGCGGATCTGCATCTTACCGAATATCGCCCATGGGGGTCGTTCACGATTCTTGAAGAGGGACAGTTTTACAAAATTAAACGATTAACTGTCCTACGGGAAAAAAAGCTGAGTTACCAGATTCATTATCATAGAAGTGAACACTGGATTGTTGTGAGTGGGACTGCCAGAGTCGTGCGTGACGGCGAAGAAAAACTGGTTCATAGCGGCGAGAGTATTTTTGTAGCGGCTGGGCAGAAGCACAGCTTGGAGAACCCAGGTAAAGTACTGCTGGAGGTTATTGAGGTGCAGTCGGGAGCATATCTAGGCGAGGACGATATTGTGCGTTTTCAAGATGATTTTGGACGCCACTAAAGATTTACTAGGCAGTTCCCCAATTGCTTTGTATACTCCGAAACAGTTTGGCCGACCAAATCTCTGCTTTGAATTGGTTGGGCAATCTTGGACGGATATGCGACAAATTAAAAAAAAATCAAAGAAGTCACCAAGTTTGGAACAATCCCTTATGATTGGGAATCTTGGCTTCTATTAAACGTAAGAAAAATGGAGCGTCGATTCAAATAGAATGCCTGACTTAAAGGATCAATGAACAGTGAGATCGCTACATTAGGGATTTCTGAGTATGTCATCTTGTCTGAAGAGCTTCTCGAACCTTCATTTCAGTCGACAAAATGCGTTTTTATTAGTTCTTGCTAGATCTTACCAAACCATAATATACTACAAGCACCAAAGTATTTCTCGGAGCGGGGGAAAAGTAAAATGAAAAGATATGTCAAACCTGAGTTAGAGATGACTATGTTAACTCCAGAAGAACAGTTTGCCTGTGGTAGTTCACACTTTAGCCCACCACCGTGCCCACCACCAAGCGGACATCATCATGGATGCGGTACAGGATCATCATTTGGTTGGAGTTGGAGTAACTTCTGGAACTGGAGTTGGCATTGGTAAGAAATTTACTGATACCATAGCTTAAGTCAATATTGAAACCATAATGAGGGGGTTCGAAAATAGCGTAGACTATAAAGGATCTCCTCATTATTGCCGGTAGTATTTTATAAAGGATTCTTTATTTGATATATCATTTTTGATAGTGTAAAATTTTGTAATGTGCCTTCGGGTCAGAACTGTCATATAATCTAACGAACTACCTGTACATAAAATGGAGGAATGGCAATGAAAATAAAAGATGGTTTTATATTGCGCGAAGTTGCAGGACAGTGGCTGGTAGTGCCCTTGGGTGAACGGGTAGTAGAGTTTAATGGAATGATCACCTTGAGCGAATCGGGCGCTTTGATTTGGAAAGCACTCGAAACTGAATCATCAGTAGATGATTTAGTGGCAAAGGTATTATCTGAATATGATATCGATGAAGCTACAGCCAGAGCAGATGTTGATGAGTTCTTAGGTATGATGAGAGAGAAAGAGCTGCTGGCATAGTTTTATAACCGAACATGAATAACTGGATACTCATTTTCATATAAACATAGAGGTGTCTGAGAGTGCTGTATCATATAAACGACTTATACATAATGGAGCTAGATTGATGGAACTTACATGGAGTACTCTTCTTAAACAGTTGTCCACAGAGTCTTTTATAAAGGGAACGCCTTTAACAATGTCATTTGAGCTTACAGCTAGATGTAATCAAAAATGCAACATGTGCTATGTAAGTTCGCCGGCCAATGATCAGGCGGTCATTGCCAGAGAGTTGACGGCTGAACAGTGGATTCAAATGGGAAGGGAAGCTCGGGATGCAGGACTTCTTATTTTAGTTCTGACCGGAGGCGAAGTATTTCTTCGTGAGGACTTCCGCCAGATATATGAAGGTCTTTTGAACCTAGGTTTGATGATACAGATCAACACCAATGGCACCTTGATCAACGAAGAAACCATACAATGGTTGAAAAAGATACCACCTAGTAGAGTTTTTATTACCTTATACGGTGCTTGTCACGATACCTGCGCCATAGTAACCGGTCTGGGCAATAGTTTTGAGAGAACAGTATGGACTATAGATGCATTGATTGCTGCCGGGATACCCGTTAGCATAAGAACCACGGTGGTTAAAGACAATGCACATGAGTACAAGGAATTTGTAGACTTCGTCTATGCCCGAGACAGACAGCTTGGAATAGTGAACTATATATCGCCTCGTCGCGAAGGATGCAACAGCGCTCCTGAGCAGAATCGGCTGGATCCCGCTGATTTGGTGGAATATGAAGCCAACATCAATGCTTATGGAAGAATTAAGCAAGGGGATAATGCTGAAAAAGCGATCGAATTTGATGATCCAGTATACATCAATGATGAACAACAGTCAGACCCTCGTGAAGCTGTAAGATACCCAGCGTTTACCTGTGGATCAGGTAGGTCCAGCGGATGGGTCACCTGGGACGGTAGACTCACCGGTTGTGGTCTGCTTAATCAGCCAGCTACTTATCCAATGGATGTTGGATTTACTGAAGCTTGGAATGAATTGAAAACTAAGATGGCAGAGGTTCCAGCTTGCCAGGAATGTGTTAGCTGTGAATTCCGCAATACATGTATGACCTGCCCAGCTCGACTGATGAGTGAAACCGGTTCGTATGATAAGGCGGCATCTTATCTGTGTGAAGCGGCAAAAAAAAGATCAAAAGACATTAAATTATACTGATAGGAGGTGACAAGGTTGAAAGAATACGTAAAACCAAATCTGATTTATTTAACATTAAACGTTGAAGAAAGATTTGCAGGGTCTTGCATAATTAAAGGCAGTTGCCCTGGTGATACCCAGCAATATGATGATCCGTCTTGTTCCATACAGTTGAACAATCCGTAAAAGTGACTGGCTTTGGTCATTCCATTTCTAATAGATTAGAGGTGAGATTTTGAAAGGTTATGTTAAGCCGACTCTTGAATATGTCCAATTAAAGAGTGAAGAACGGTTTGCCGGCAGTATCAAATGTGATCAAGGATACTGCGAAATCAACGGAAAACCATATTACTATAATCAAAACGGTTAAATTGTAAAATTTACATATTTAGGCGCGGTTATCCGTGTTAGGGGTGACTGCGCCTGTTTTGTGCTCAAAATTAACTATCCTTCCATAAATAAATATAAAAGGAAGGCGAGGAAGGAATAACCGGTGCGGCGATTTAGTATTGCAGACTTAGTTCTCAGTATCGAGGATGAGTCCATCAAGCTATTTTCCAATATGGACGATTTTAAATCGGATCGATCATCTGATTCTGTTCTTAATGTTAAACTTATACCAGTCGAATACATTAATGAACCGGACGGTGATCTGGTTGCTCAGGAGCAAATCACATGGCTTTGCAAACGCCCCCGGGAAGCGGGTCATTATGTCTGGTTGCCTTTTGGCAGAGATCAGCATGAGATTGGGTGTTTGTTAGATGCTGATGCACAGTGGCAGAAAACAGCCATAACCTATTTGAACAAGAACATATTTGGTCTGAATGATGAAGTCTTTGGTTTCGTAGCTACATATCTTATTCACATGCTTTTGGGAGTAGCTTTTAGAAACTGTTTATTGCATCATGACGGCATTGTTATACACGCCTCCAGCATTAAATGGCGAGGCAAAGGCTTAATATTTACTGCGCCTTCCGGTACCGGCAAGTCGACACATGTGAGGTTGTGGCAGAAGTATATGGGGGATGAAGTTGAAGTTCTGAATGATGACACCCCAGCTATTCGGTTTATGGACGGTAAACCATTCGTGTTCGGAACCCCCTGGGGAGGGTCGACCAATGTCTTTAGAAATGATAGCGCACCTGTGGAAGCAGTGGTTGTACTTCAGCAGGCGGCAGAAAATAGTATTACCAGGCTCAATACAATAGAGGCGGTATCTCGAGTAACGCCAAGATTTTTCCTGCCCTATGTGGATAAAGATTTGATGGCAACAGCGTTGAATATAGTTGATAAGATTCTATCTTCAGTACCCGTATACTTGCTCAAATGCAAACCTGATCAGGAAGCTGTGGAGTTGGTCTACAATTGCGTGAAGTAACTAAGGTGAAAGCCGCGGAGTTGTTTCCGCTCATATCCGAATTGATACAGCAGGGCCAAAGTGCCCGTATTCTGGTATCCGGAAGTAGCATGTATCCCTTTTTACGTGACGGAATAGATAGTGTGGAACTGGTCCAGGGCGACTTTGACGATCTAAGTCGTGGGGATATAGTAATGATTCGCAGGTTAGATGGGGCCTACGTGATGCATCGTATAATTAAGAAGAACAAGGATAGTTTTTTTATGGTAGGCGATGCACAGGAGTGGTTGGAAGGACCGATAACCAGAGAACAATTGGTGGCTGTGGTAACTGCTATCTGGCGAAAAGAAAGAAAAATCTCATGTTCCGGTATAGGATGGAAGCTTTTATCCGAAATATGGTTGATTTTGCGGCCATGCCGTTATTTTATCCTGCGGGTATTCAGTAAGCTGTCCAGCATAATTAATAAGCTGGCTGCTAAAATAAAAAAAGGCACTTGATTGATGTGAGTTTGAAAGAAGAATTAAAAAATACCTGGACATCGGTTCGATGGATAGCCGATTACGGCCGTCCTTTCTGGCCAGGAATACTGGCTGTAATAATTATGGGCGTAATTGATTCTTTGGGGCGTGTCATAATTGCCATAGCCTCTAAGAATGTGATTGACTACGCCGTCCAGGGAGATCTTAAGCTGGCTTCCCTAGCTGCCGGGGCTTTTGCCATTTTAGTTCTCATTGTGATGGGTTCGGGCATAGTATCATCACTGGTCAGTGTTAGAACCAGCGAGGCAATGTCGAACCATATGCGCCAACAGGTTTTTCACCAATTGACAGACACCGAATGGCTTAGACTCTCCAGCTATCACAGCGGGGACCTTATAACCCGTATGACGAGTGACATTGGTGTGATAACCGGTGTGGTTGTGGGGGTTATTCCAGGTATGTTGGCTTTGGCAGTCCAGTTTACTGCAGCATTTTTTACCCTGATGCACTATGAACCTAAGCTGGCTTTTCTGGCCTTCTTTTTAGGGCCGATTGCGATCCTTCTGAGTCGGCTCTGGGGGCGCACGCTCAAACAATTCAATACCCGCATAATGGAGTCCGAAAGTAATTACCGTTCATACATACAGGAAGCCCTACAGAATCTTATGATCATTAAGGTATTTCAACTCGAAGATTACAGCCGTGATGCTCTGCAGGACCTGCACCAGAAGCGGATGTTATGGATAATCCGACGCAACCGTTTTAATCTTGGAGCCAGTGCCACCCTTGGCTTTGGGTTCTGGGTTGGGTACTTCATAGCCTTTTGCTGGGGGGCTTTCCGATTATCCCAGAAGGCGATCAGTTATGGTACGATGACTGCCTTCTTGACCTTAGTTCAACAAATTCAGAACCCCTTCGTCGGCTTAGCCCGTACTTTTCCGCAGTTGATTGCATCTCTTGCTTCCTGTGACCGGCTTATGGAACTTGAAAATCTGGATAAGGAAGATGATGTACCCAAGCTGCAGCCTATTGACGAAGCAGGAGTAGCTTTTCAACAGATCGGTTTTGCTTATCCTGACGGTCAAAAGGTATTAGACAAGATATCAGTTCGTATCCAGCCTGGCGAGATTGTGGCTTTGACCGGTACGTCCGGTGAAGGCAAGACTACCATGATCAGGCTGCTACTGGCACTGCTTCGCCCTAATGAGGGCAAGGTGTGTTTCGTAGATCGCAGCGAAAAAGAATATGAAGTCTCAGCAGCGACCAGGGAGTGGGTGAGCTATGTGCCACAGGGCAACACACTCTTCAGCGGTTTGATCTCGACCAACCTGAGGCGCGGTAAACCGGATGCCACTGAAGAAGAGATGGAGAGGGCTGCCCGCACTGCGTGTGCATGGAGCTTTATCGAGGAACTGCCTGACCGCTTTGAAACGGTTATTGGTGAAGGCGGTTTGGGATTATCAGAGGGTCAAGCTCAGCGGCTTGCGATTGCACGTGCTTTATTGAAAAAGTCTCCCGTTTTGATTCTAGATGAGGCTACCTCTGCACTCGATATGGTGACTGAAATAAAAGTGCTGCAGGAGATCAAGAATCTGGATCATAATCCAACCTGTCTAGTAATCACACATCGGCCGTCAGCACTGAAGATTTGTTCAAGGGTCCTGAGGCTGGAGGATGGAGTATTGACCGAAGAAATTATATGATACTGATTGTTTAGGTGCTATTATTTGTTAAATGATTCACTATTAGGGGGCACAAATGAGCAAGTCGAGAAAAGCCGTATGGGTCTGTATACTTTTTGTTTTATTAGTAACAGCAATTGGATTCATTGGATACTTCAGCAGTCAAAGCGGCCTAGAATCACATAGTTACAGCAGGCCGATTGCAGGATCTTTGGGCAGATATATTGATAAATACATCAATACAAGCTCCCAGGACGCATTTATGTGGCTGGTTAATCTGGAAGCGATAGTTCGCAAGTTTGCTCATCTATTTGAATACACAGTTCTAGGGGTGATTGTGTGCAGCCTTTTAAATGTCTTGACCCAACGTATTTGGTTAGCTGCATTTACTGCTTTTCTAGCTTCGCCGATAATTGCATTTTTAGATGAGCTGAATCAGAAGCTTGGTTTGTCACGCACACCATCCTGGTTTGACGTTAAGATAGATACTGCCGGTGCTTTGATCGGAATAATTCTTGCTACGGCTTTTTTTTTGATTCTCACTAAGATAGAAAATCTTAAATGCCGAATCGTTGAATTGGAAAACCAGTTGGCTTATCAGACAGATCCCCCACGGGACGGGGAATAGCTATGATAGGCCAAATAGGCGTTTGACCTTAGAAAAAAGTTGCACTTTAACGATTTTTTACAAATATAAGGAAGGTTTTGTTTAGAAAATGTCGAAGACAGTTCGATAGTCTAAAAATAGGAGGCATAGTTAAAAGTGTTTCGAAAGATAGAGCGTAGTTTTACGCTATTGATATTGATAATTTCAGTCTTATGCATGACCAACGGGTGTTCAGGGTTGGATTCTAATGACCAGACGTTTTCCTTGAACGGCAACCCCGTGGATTCGGCTGAGGTAGTGCTTGGCAGCATAAGCTTAAAGATATCCGGCAGCGGTTTCCTGCTCCCGGCGCAGACGACCAATCTATCCTATCAGGACATATCAGGCCCCCTGCAGAAGTTCTATGTCAAACAGAATGACTATGTTAAGGCCGGGCAGCTCATTGCCGAGATAGATCCGAAAAGCGTTATTGATAGACTGGCGGACCAGCGCTTTATTGTAGCGGGCTGGCCGA
>JBLNAX010000077.1:0-4255 GCA_050259595.1 Acidobacteriota bacterium
ACCCCTTTTTCTATAACGAACACATGGGGTTTTCCTTTTCTGTCTACTACCGCGTCGAACGGTACCACCAGGGCTTTTTTAACAGTGACTGTGGTTACTTCCAGATCAACATTATAACCCGGCCGCAAAAGAGTTTTATCATTTATGGCAATAACCACCGGTACACCTGTGGTCTCAGACTGATTCTTCACCTTGCTTACAGCTTCCATGCCGATTTCACTTACTGTCCCGTGGTATATTTCATCGGGAAGGGCACCAGCGGTTATCTCAACTTTTTGTCCCATAGCTATCTTTGCGGCATCCGCTTCGGTTACGTCGGCTTTGACTTGAAGATCATCAACATTACCGACTGTTATGAGAGATGTGTTCATATTAACAAGGTCACCATTTTCAACCCCAATTGACATTACCTTGCCGGCAATAGCTGCGCTTATACCGCTCTGGGCGGTTTGCCTTTGGACCAGGGCTAGACTTGCTTTAGCCCCTTCATATGAAGCCTCTATTGCCTGCAGAGAAATGTCAGCTGAAGCTCTGGCGGCCTTGAGACTAGCCCTGGCCTTGTCGTACTGATCCTGTTTATAGTTAAAGTCAGCTTGCGTGCTGTCCATTTCCGCCCTGGAAACGGCTCCTTCCTTGTACAACAGCCTGGTCCGATCCAAGCCATCTTTAGCCAGGCGATAGTTGCTTTCAGCTAGTCGAAAAGCGGATTCGGCCTCGATCAAATCCAAGCTTTTGCCCGTAGCTTTAGCTTTGATCAGAGCGGACTCTGCCACAGCCAGCGATGATTTGGCCTGATACAAGCGCTGCTGTGCATCGGGAATGTCCAACTCCATCAATACCTGTCCGGGCTTTACACTGTCACCGAGCTTAACATTGACCTTTTTTACAGTCCCGGTGACCTGGCTGTAAATAACCTCCTTCTGTGATGTAAAAACCTTACCCGAAGCTGGGACTTTCTCGACTAGTTTTCTTTGTTTGACCACGGTTGTCTTCACAGAAACCACATCTTTTTGGCCAGACCGGTAAATATTGAGTCCGACCACCGCGGCAATCAGTGTCACTACTCCTATAATTATCAGGTTTCTCTTGCTAAAAACTCCCTTACCCAACTGCTTGTCTCCCTTTCATCATGAAAATAACCCACACGGATATAGTTGACCTTACAATGTAAGACAACTTTAAGACAGTTTTTGTGACACTGGTGGCCGGTATTATTTAACTGTTCCGTTCCTTCCTACATACCAGCTGCTTTGGGAGCCAATGTTGTGACATAAGCCACGATGCCGGTATACACCAGCCACAGCCCGCCCAGATAAGCGGCCACCTTTTTACTGTCTTTGGCCATAACGATCGCACCGCCAATAATAAGCAGGACCAGTCCCCAAATGGTGAATACATTCATCATATTTAAGAAATTGTATAGGAACCCGGAGCTTATATCTGGCGGCAGAACCAAAGCCAGACTGAATTTGATCTTGGATATGCTGTCCGCACCCATTTGTTTTATGATTCCGGTCTGAATGATCCCACCGATCATAGTAGGAACATAAGCAAAAACTGCCACTGCAAACAGCTGTTTAAACTTGGCCTGCCCTACACTGAAGGCATTGAATAAAGCGAGCAGTGCCGCCTCGATCAGCCACATCAACGGTGGCGCTACCGCTGACGCCACGATTGCCATGATCGTTCCCTGGCTGACAAGTTGGTTGATATCCGTACCGGCCGGCAGCTCAATTGACTTATAGGTTGATAAAAGAAGCTCTTTGGTTTCCGGGAGAATCAGCAATACCATCAGCAGATTGAGTCCGATAAACAATAATGCGGGAATCAGCACTTTAGGATCTTCCCCAATAGCTTTAAACGCCTCTCCCGGAGAAACCAATACCCCCCACAACTTTTGTCCGATACCCATTTGACGTTCTTCCACTTCAATCACCTTCACTTTTTTGTTTCTTTTCAATAATATTTGATACTAGTAAAATAATTCCTGTGCAATTCCTGCAGGTCCAAGCAAAAAGCATTATTTAAGTATCCTTATCTATGTATGATAGGCACTAAACTATATACGAAAAAAGAAACCAAAACTGACAGCGTTTTAAAATCATGCACTTTTTTCAAGAGTCAGTTAAAACTTCCTACAATAGTAGTAGTAAAAAAAGAAGTATACCACAGACATAATAATTAAGGCTGAAACCCCAGCTGTACTAAGCTTGATATGCAGTGAATCACCAAACATAGTAATTACGAAAACGCACCAAAACGTGATCCAGAAGCTTAAATACCCTGCTTTGTTGCGGACAAACAGGTTCCTCTCATCCTCTTCAGACTCGATTACCCGTTTCATCTCCGAGGTGTTTTTCATTTTCAGGTAGATAATAGTCATTCCTAATCCTACCGGAATAAAACCAAAAGCAATACCATTCATGGCATGAGGTTGAATATTAAAACCTTTGCCAAGCAGCAGGGCTAATATTCCGATCCCAAGAAAAATCAAAGATTGTACTAGTCTCCTTTTATAGTACTCTGGTCTCATTTGACATCTCCTCCCTTATATTTCTACATCCGATGATTGTAATAGTAATATAATCCGACATAAATTAAGATCAATGCAGTCATGCACAATCCTATGAGGTTAAATGGATTTACGGTTACTTTGGGTCCCAGAATCGAACCAATGAGAACAATAACGGCCGAACCCACAACAAATACCGTAACAGCCATCGAAGCTGCCTTACCGGATAACATTACAGCCCTTTCATCATACGGATTAAGCCCCTTGGCCTTCATATCTGCCACCCTTTTGTTCTTTATGATGTTGATCAAGAACACTCCAACACTAGATCCGATTAGGCCTATCGCAAAATCCATCTTGCCGTAAAATCCTGCAAGTATACCAATACATATCATAATGAACAAGAGCACAAACTTACTCATTATCAGACGCTTACTCAACTTCGATCACTCCCATCCCCAAAAATAAATACCTGCTCGATGGTCAACCCAAATACCCTTGAAAGTTGGTATGCCAGTTGGATAGACGGATTGTATTTGCCCTTTTCCAACGAAATAATTGTTTGGCGTGATACCGCCACTTTGGCCGCCACATCCTCCTGGGTCAACCCAAAAGACTCTCTAAGTTCCCGCAACCGATTCTCCATTACATCACCACCGGCATGTAAAGTTAACTTTACCCCAATACTATACCCGGCCATGGCAGATGTCAAGTTTGTTTTACATCAGTGTCACATGGAATTTACTTTGTGCAACCCTCTTCCGGTCACAAATCTGGTTATTTCGTGTCATAAATAGTTTTCTCATTTGTAACACTGCGGCTTGATTATCCATAGAATGGTAGCAAAACTACCTAAACGGAGGTATGCGGTATGTGTCGGGATGGATGGCTCATAGTTCTGCTGGTTCTTTTCTGGCTGTTCTTCAGTGACTAGAATGAAATTTTACTGGGGTCCACCTTTATTGGCCCTCTGATCGAGCAAACCCCCGTATGTATTACGGGGGTCTCATGCTGCCGTTCATTCTTTGTAAGCGGGTACCTGCAACATCTCGGACAAGCTAACGATTTGGTAGCCGCGTTCAGACAATCCCTCAATTATTAATGGCAAAGCATCAGCTGTCGCCTGTTTGTCCTGGTTACAGTGCATAAGTATGATCTCACCCGGACGCACGTTCCTGAGAACATTTTGAGCGATATTCTCTTTATCCTTTTGTGACCAATCCAGCGTGTCGATCGACCACAGAATCAGCTTATCCCCGTTGTGATCTGCCTCGTTGAGCACATCTTGATTTACTGCTCCAAAAGGAGGCCGCATCAAAGCGGGCTTGATTCCCAACACCTCATCAAACACTTTGTCAGTCGCCCAGATCTCTTTATCAATATCATGGCCGTTCATTTTATTCAGTTCCTGGTGGCTGTATGCGTGGCTCAATACCAGGTGACCATCCTCGTAGGCCTGCTTGACCACTTCTTGATACTTCCGAACCTGATTGCCTTTGAAGAAGAAATTTCCCTTAACTTGATAGTAATTCAGAATAGCGATGATCTGGGGCGTGACAATATCATCCGGACCATCATCAAATGTCAAACACACCATTTTGTCGGTTTGAGGGCCGTTGATAAAAATCTTTCCCTGATTGACCCTCGTAAAGTCTCGGACTTCCTGCCTCCAATCAGCCATAGATTTTTTCTGCTGGGTCGTAAGCTGATCTGAGTCTCCCAGTATAGGGAGAACGATCGGTT
>JBLNAX010000078.1:0-21852 GCA_050259595.1 Acidobacteriota bacterium
TCAAGGCATGAAAAAAGCCCGTAACGGATACGTACTGACGTACGTTGACCGAACGGGCTTTTTGAAATAACGCTGAGATTCGCTTCTGTCAAACGTCTGATTATTTCTCTTCTTTGTCCTTCTTCGCCTGGGCCATCACTTCTTCGGCTACCTTGGGTGGAGCTTCTTCGTAATGGTCGAATTCCATGCTGAATTTACCACGACCCTGGGTAATGGACTTGAGGTCTATCGAGTAACGCAGCATTTCCTTCAGTGGAACCTGTGCCTTGATGACCTGGTTCCGACCACTGGGCTCCATGCCAAGAACTCGGCCGCGCTTGGTGTTAAGGTCACCGATGATATCACCCATGAACTGCTCGGGTACGGTTACTTCTACATTACAGATCGGCTCTAAAAGGGCCGGTTTAGCTTGCTCCATACCCTTCTTGAAAGCCATATTGGCAGCTATCTTAAACGCCATTTCAGAAGAGTCTACCGAATGATAGGAACCGTCATACAGAGTAACCTTAATGTTAGTTACCGGGTATCCGGCTAGGATGCCTTCTCCAAGAGATTCCCTAATGCCCTTTTCAACTGCCGGTACATATTGCTTTGGTACTGACCCGCCAAAGAGTGCTTCAGCAAATTGAAATTCTTCCTCGCAGGGCTCCATTTTGATCCACACATGACCGAATTGTCCGTGGCCACCTGATTGTTTTTTATGTTTACCTTCAACCTGAACCAAAGTTCTTACAGTCTCCCGGAAAGGTATGCGCATCTCAAGCGTCTTAACTTCAACGCCGAATTTACGATGCAGTCTTTCTACAATGATATCAGTATGGGTTTCACCCATAGTTTGCAGAATAGTTTGCCTGGTCTCAGTATTCTTGTAAAGGCTGATTGTCGGATCTTCTTCCATTAGCTTCTGCAGCGAACTACCCAGCTTGTCCTCATCGCCCTTACTCTTAGGCTCTATCGCCTGAGACAGGGTCGGGTCAGGGAATTCGACTCCAACCAATTCCTGTGGTTTAGATTTTATTGTTAATGTATCCCCTGTTGTGGTATCTGACAGCTTGGCAACGGCGGCGATATCACCGAACTTAGCTTCGGGAATCCCCTGCTGTTCCTTGCCGCGCATAACCAGTACTTGGGCTATTTTTTCTTCTTTTTCTTTGGTTCCGTTATATACTACGGAATCACTCTTCATTGTGCCCTGGTAGACCTTAAAGAAGTTCAAGCGGCCGATATAGGGGTCAGCAACGGTCTTGAACACAAGGGCTGCCAGCGGCTCACCTGATAAATCTTTACCTTCAGTAGCTACTAATGGCGATGCCATGCAGTCTACAATAAAGTCCATCAGCTGAAGTACACCATAATTCGGAACCGCCGCTCCGCAGAATACGAAGGTGACTGCGCCTTTGGCAGCTGCTTCACGAATCCCAGCCTTTACTTCTTCATCGGTCAATGTTTCGCCTTCTAAGTACTTGGTCAGCAGGTCGTCGTTGCCCTCGGCAGCCGCTTCTATAAGCTGCTCTTTGTAGACTTCGACATCAGACATCATATCGGCTGGAATCTCTGCTTCACTGTACTTGCCAGTACCAGCTTCAAACATAAGGGCTTTCATTTTGATCAGGTCCACTACGCCCTTAAAATTGGCCTCGGCACCGATCGGTATTTGGATAGGTACAATAGTGCCACTGAATTTTCCTCGCATTGCATCGAGGGTCTTCTCAAAGTTCGCGTTCTCACGGTCCATTTTGTTTATAAAAGCTACTTTGGGGATATCCTTTGCTTCTTCCCAATAGAGCTCGGTTTGAACTTCAACACCTCCGGCTACAGCCGAAAACACAACCAATACGTTATCAGCCACGCGCAGAGCGGATTTAACTTCGCCGAAAAAGTCGGCAAATCCAGGTGTATCAAGCAAATTAATTTTGCAATCCCGATACTCGCAGGGAACCAGGCTCGTGCTGATACTCATTTTGCGTTTGACTTCTTCCGGCAGATAGTCGGATACGGTGTTACCGTCATCAACTTTGCCCAGTCGACTGCTTGCCCCTGTGTTAAAGAGCATTGCCTCAGTCAGTGAAGTCTTTCCTGAACCTCCGTGCGCAATGACGGCAATGTTCCTGATCTGTGGGGTCGGGTATACCTTCATTAATGTCCCTCCTCATGTGTTGACAAAATATTAACTTGTGAAAAACAATCTTTATAATTATACCTGATTTACTTCCTAAGGAAAATATTAAAAAACCAATATGCTATCGCCGCTAATACAATAAAGACTACCATACGCTGATAAAACATAAATCTAACGTAGAAGTGTACTATTGTAAGAAGTATTCCCAGGACGGCAGGAAATATCAGCCATTGCATCATGGTTTTACGTGGCGGGTTCTGCTTGGTCAGTTTTTTAAGCGCCCAGTCGATGTTCATTATAACGACAAACAGGGTGACATACACTATAAGCGTTTTAATCATGATCCTGACCTCAAACGACGTCTATCTGATCCCGGTAGAGATCGCGAAAATGATTGATAAGTTTATAGTCGGTCAAATCGAAATGTATTGGTGTTATGGAGATATAATCATCATTCACCGCTGCTACATCGCTGTCCTTTTCCTGTTCCTCCTTAATCACCTCGCCGCCCAACCAGTAGTAGGTACGACCACGTGGATCCTGGCGCTCTTCGAAGGCATTCTCATAGCGGCGGCTGCCCAGCCTGGTGATGCGTAGACCTTTGATCTGTGATCGTTCGATACACGGAACATTTATGTTCAATATTGTGTCTTTTGCAATACCATCCTGGTTAATACGGCGCAGCACCGCACGAGCAAATCTAGCCGCGAATGATTGGTCCTCGTTGATTTTGTAGGAGTTCAATGATACGGCGACGGCCGGAACACCCAGGATTACACCCTCGACTGCCGCCGAGACAGTCCCCGAGTATAAGACATCGGTGCCTAAGTTGGGCCCGCGATTGATTCCAGAAACCACAAAGTCCGGTGGTTCTTCTTTCATAATAGCGCAGATTCCCAGCTTGACACAGTCAGCAGGTGTACCATCGACCACCCAAATGTGATCGGCCATGTCTGGTATTTCAACTTTTTGAACCATCAACGGATTAAAAACCGTGATACAGTGGCCGGTGCCGCTTCTCTCACGGTCAGGCGCCACTACATATATTTCGGCGATTTCTCGAAGTGACTGTGCTAGAGCTCGAATACCCTCAGCTTGCACTCCGTCGTCATTAGTCATTAGAATTCGCATTTTCTTCACTTATTTCAATACTCCCATTCTTGATGGAGGCCAGTACCTGAAAAAGGCCTTGCCTTTTACTTTATCTTGAGTCAACCAGGCATTCCATAGATGGCTGTCAAAGCTGGAATTACGATTATCCCCCATTACAAACAAAGAATTTTGCGGCACAATTGTAGGCCCAAAATTGTAGTTGGGTGGCTCATTGATGTACGGTTCATTCAAAGGCTGGTCATTGATAAACACAATACTATCCCTAACTTCGACTTTATCGCCAGGAAGACCGATCAAACGCTTTATGTAGTCTTCCGAACTCTTTAACGGTGGCTGGAACACTATGATGTCCCCGCGTTGGGGCTTCTTAAAGTAGTATATAAACTTATTTACCATGACCCGGTCCTGCAGCTGAATAGTCGGCAACATAGACCCGCTGGGAATTACACGCCCTTCTACTATAAATGTGCGCAGCAGCATAGCCATCACAAGCGCGACTAGTACTATGCTGATCAACTCTTTGAAAAAATCTTTTGTATCGTCTATCTTGATCGCCCCCAAATTCATATCTCGTAAATCTTGATCGTTACTTCATTTTTTCTCTGTTGCGGGTGGGTCCGAATATTAGGCCTTTCTTTTTCAGACTCTTATTAAGAAAATCGACCACTCTAACCATATCAGGATTATCTTGAAAACTGCTTTGAGATATAGGTTCAAGTTTCCCTGAGTCTTTTTTGTTCATTCAGCTCCCCCAGTTTTCTTAGAGGTTGTCAGATTGATGCTATTTACCTCTGATCAACGACAGAGCTTCGGCCCGAGATGCCGGGTTAGTTTCAAAGATGCCACGGACCGCCGAAGTTACAGTTAGCGAGCCCGGTTTGGTGACCCCACGCATAGTCATACACATATGCTCGGCTTCTATTATGACCATTACCCCCCACGGATGAAGCCTGTCATTGATCGAGTCGGCTATCTGTGAAGTCAGTCGTTCCTGAAGCTGTGGGCGCCGAGCGAAACCGTCAACTACTCTAGCCAGTTTGCTCAATCCGGTGATCTTGCCCTTGCGCGGAATGTATGCCACATGCGCCTGGCCATAGAACGGTAAAAAATGATGTTCGCACAGTGAATACAGCGGTATATCCCTGATCAGTACCATCTCATCGTGCTGTTCCGTAAATATCACTTGCAGGTGTTCGCTAGGATCTTCGTCAATGCCCTTAAGAACTTCTTCGTACATTTTGGCTACTCTGCGAGGTGTTTCACGAAGTCCTTCCCGCTCTTTATCTTCACCAATTGCTTCTATAATCATAGTTACAGCTTGTTCTATTTTTTTTAGATCCATGATTATCCCCCTCCCACAAAAACCGTATATTATTGTTCCTGTTTGTAGGAATTATTACTATAAATGTCGAAAGAGACAAAGGACTATTGGTCACTTTAAGTTCTTAATAATCATTAATCCCGGTAAATACCAGGCTATACTAAATTCTATCACTTAATTCCTATAGCGCAACCACTTAAGCATTTATCGATATTTGAGGTGATAACATGAATGTTGGCCCCTTTTTTGAAAAGGACTATTCTTGTCCCGTCTGCCGTATGGGCTTTAAAAGTCTGTCTGTAAGGAGTTCAGCGAGCTATGTTTCCAAACAAGACAGCGACTTCCACGTCGTATATTCCGGGGCCAGCCCTTTGCATTATACAGTGGTTGTCTGCCCTATCTGCAATTACTCTGCATCAGCGGCAACTTTCAACGACCCGCTGCCTACTAATGTTTCAGAGTTTATTGCCAAATCATTGTCAGCTCAGCGTTTTCAGCCTCTGCAGCTGAATAAAGAAAGAACTGCTGAGGATGCCCTAACCTGTTTTCAAATGGCGGTACAAGTCGCCCAGCTCAAACAAGCAAAACCCGGCCAAGTTTGCGGACTTCTGCATGCCACCGCGTGGGTTTGCCGTGAATTGAATCTAGAAGAGGCTGAAACTCTCTATCTTCAAGAAGCTCTAACTGCATATATGAATGCCTATGAAAATGAATCCAGCCCGCCGGGCAACCTCGACCAACTATCTTTCATGTACCTGATAGGCGAACTCCATCGTCGTCTTCGTAAGTTCGACGAATCGGTTTACTGGTACAATAAGGTGATAACAGACAAAGACATCAAAAAGAATGTCCGACTGGATAAATTGACCCGTGAGCAGTGGCAGCTAGCCCGTCAGCAGGCTAAGCTGGAAGTTAAACTAAAGGGTCAGGGTGCCGGCGAAGGTGTCCCGGCGCAGCCTGAAACTCCGAGTATTCCTGAGCCACCGCCATCGAGGACGGTTGTGAAAGCAGAACCCGCAGAGCCGGTACGTAAAAGAGGCCGGATGCAGATGATGGCATCCTTATATAATGATCAGATCGAATGGCTCACTAAACTCATGAATAGAGGCTATGAGAAAACTGCAGTGCTGCTTCCGAAGGAAGAGGTCTTGCGGGCGGTTCTGGACGCTTTTATCGAGCAATTGGGCAGCGAGGAACTTCCCCGGCAGTTTAAAACCGAGAAAGAGCTTACAGATGCCATAAAAGAAATGCTTAATAAATAACACCTGTACATAGAGATCATTCCTGGCGAAAGCGCAGACTCACCTGGCTTTCGCCATTTTTCATTTCTACCTGGTACGTTACTGCACCGGCGTCAGTTAAGTGCTGGTTATGAGTGACCAGGATAACCTGCCGCCCGAATGATTGGCATACGGCGTTTAAAAATTCAGCAACCTGCCGCGCATATTCTTCTGAAACATGTTTTCCCGGTTCATCAAGGATAAGCGGCCCACCTAGGCGCGGTCTGATTGTTTCAATTAAGGCGATCCTCAAAGCCAGTGAAATCACGTCCACTACTCCACCACCCCTGGCCTCCCGGGGTTCATTCTTGATAACCTGGGTGCCGCCATAAGTCGATGAGACATAAAACTCCGCTTCAGGCCGGTCCCCGCGTTCTTCCATTTCGATCTGAAATTCTAGATCCCCTTGAAAGACCATAGTTAAGGCATTAGTAACCAGCCGTTCCATGGTATCCTTGGATTCGCGGCGCGCATATTCACCGGCTAGCGCGTACAGGCGGGACACCTGGCGCAGCACTTCCGCTTCTTCTTTCAAAGACGCAGCCTTGGTTTCTTTTTGCTTGATCACATTCAAAAGTGTATCACGCTGACCTTTGCGGCGATTTATTTCATCGCGAAAAGAAGCAACCCCATTGGCCAGTCGATCCTTGTCCAAACTACCACCCCACATCGTCAAGGTATTCTTTGGGAAGCAATCCTGAGACCTGTTTTAATAGTGACTCGATCTCCAGCCTGATTTCCTTGATCCTTGTTTCAAGTTCTTCCGGTTTGTAGCCGAATTCAGCAATCTTTTTATTAATCGATTCCAGATCTTTTTCTAATACATCGCGCCGGGCGGCTGCCTTAGATCGTTCATCGCGAGCATTCTTCAAAGCCTGCTCAAGCTTTTTGATCCTTTGATCATACGATTCTTTTTCCACAGTTGTCCTCCCCCTTTATGCCAGTTCCTTTTTGATTCGCTCAACTGTTTCCGGGCTTATCTCAGAAAAACAGACCGGACATCGTCCAGCTTCGGTCAATGAATCTCCATATTGCACTGAAAGAGTTAAAATCAATTCATCATATTTCGCATATTCGTCTTCGGCTTTTTGGTACTTAATAGATGCATTATCATGAGTCTTTTTCAGTTCAGTAAGTTTGTCCAGTTTTTCTACATGTTTTGTAATATTTGCTTTTGCAGCTTCGGTCTCGTCTATGTTTGCTACTTTTTCTGTGATCATTTTGGCTTGGGCCAGTTCTTTTTGTTTCTGTTGATATTCGCTGCTTAATTCCTGATACGTTTTGCTAGCTTGCTGCAGCACAAAACCTTCCTCGCGAAGACTGCGTAGTTTTTCTAAAACCAATTCTACATCCGGTATTTTCTCCGTTTGTCGAATAATCATTAAGCTTTTGTTTATGCTATCTTGCGATTCAACAAGACCTTGGGCCAGAGACTCTATTTCTATCAACATGGCACTGTATTCTTTAATTTTGTCTGCTAAACCGCCGGCATTATCCACGCTATCCAGAATACTTAACCTACCCATAGTGTCATGCATCTGAGCATTTGTTGATCTATATATACTGTTCAAATCACTTATCTGACTGAGTATCAACTCTTTCTCTGCTAATCGGTGCATAAGTTTTTCTACATCTGCCAGCTTAGTATCAGCCGCTTCCAGGTCCACAAATGCTTCTAACTGCTCTTCGATTTCCTTGATCTCATGGTCCAGCCGGGAAGCTTCCTGGGAGAACATGTTTACATCACGTAATACATCACGTTGAGCCGCATCAATAATATGCAGATTAGCTACACGCCCCAGCACTTTAGACCGAGTTGCTCCTGATTCCTCCATTAGAAACGGTCCTTCCAATTGGCGGGCTAGATTTATCTCTAAGCTGCGGTCGCGATCCACGACCAGCTTGCTTATTCCTAAAGCTTTTCTGATCTCCAGCGGGACTTCTTTGTTGAACCGTTCGAAGACCTGAGGTTCTTCCCCGGAAATCTCTAATATGTAACGGTTGACCTTGCCGGAATCATCGCGTATTCTCTCTACAACAGTTCCATTACTTAGAACTATCTGCACTTCAGTACGGTTCTCACCGGTTCGTATGAAGGCAGCTCCGCGCGGTTCATTGTACATTACCCATCTTAGCGCTCTGATGACCGCGCTTTTACCCTGGTCAGACGGACCTACTATGATGTTGAGGCCAGGTGACAGCTCAAAGCTACTATCGTGGTGGGACTGAAAATTCTTAAGCCGGATGCTTTTTATGTATGTGTTCATTCCCACCCCTCCTTATTACGCAGACTTTCTTCGGCAGCCGCGATTCTATTTAATGCTTCTGCTCGTATCTTATCACCTATCTGCTCTGACTGAGCAAGCTTTTCAATTAGTTCCCGTACATCCCAACGCTGCAGATCAGCTGCATCTCTAACATCACGTGTGAACCTTTCCATCATCAACAGCTTCGATTCGCGTTCTTCGATCTTACTGCGATCAAGCACCGTCTCGCCCGGCTGTGCTGTTTTTATCGAAATCAGACGGCAGTTTACTGCTCCCCCGGTAAGATCGAGCAATGCGACTTGAACCGGCCGCTCTATCTCCCGCACATGATTACTTAGCCGCACCAATGCTCCAGGGTTAACGAAATGGCGTCCTTCCCTCTCCACTGCTCCGAATCCGATATGATTGTGGCCAGCTAATGTAATGTCGGCACCGGTTGCAACAATATCGTTGATCAGCGTAGTAGAGCCCGGAAAGTCGGCTTTGTCCATTAACATCCCGTGCACCATATGAATAGTGAGATCGGATTCGCCGTCCTTATCCACTATGTAATCATTATCTGGTGACCGATGGTCTATTTCGTTATTGAACGGTTTTCCGATCAAAGTCGCTTTTATTCCGTGAGCACTAAGATTCACCTTTTGCCCGTCATCCAGCAGCTGCAAAACCCCTAAACGGGCAGCAAACCCCAGGATTGTCCTGGATAGTGTAGTGCTGTTGCCACCATATACGTCATGATTTCCGAAAATCCCGTAAAGGGGCATCTTGAAACCTTTAAATATTTCCAGGCAGTCGGCTGCAACTGATAGAGCCGGTGCCGGATTATCAAAGAAATCACCACCATGCAATACATAATCGACATCATGATCATTAGCTATATCGACCACTTCATGGAGCTTTTTCTTTAAAGTATCCAGCAGGTTATCCTGACGATTGACAGGTGCATTCCCGCGTATATGAGTGTCGGTAAAGAATAAGATCCTCATTTGTGTGCCTTTCTGAACTGCGGGATAAAGCCTGATTCGTCACGTATGATCTCACCGCTGCAGATCAGGTTATCCAATAATGAATAAAACTCGGTTCTGCTCATCCTTATGCCGTGTCTTTCGACGTCTTTCAATAACTCGTTCATATCGGTTTCATTGATCGGGAGATATTTTTCAATGATCGGCATTACTTCCCTGGCCAGATCACCTGTCATTTCCTGCAGCTCATCAAACGGGTTGTCCTGATGCGGACTGCGCGTCCGAGCTGCACGAATGCGAACCGCTATGCTGCGTCCGATCAGTGGGGATGATACAAAACCATATCCGGAGGGAATATAGGGTAGCCGCTTGATCTCCTCTCTCCCCAGGTCAGTTTCTTCGCTGATAACCGAAAGATCGTGGGATCGCACGGTGCGGAAAATGAACTTGGTATTGAGCTGGGCATTGATCGTTTCATCAAGCAGGGCTGGGCGCTGGGTTGCAAGTATCAAAAAGACTCCGTATTTTCGCCCTTCCTGTGCTACCTCGCGGAATTCCCGTCGTGCTGGCGCAGGTATATCACCTTTGGGCGCAAAATTATGCGCTTCATCGGTTATAACAATAAAGGGTGGGAATTTCTCTTTACTGAGGCCTTTTTGAATAGCATCGCGGTAGTCTCGTCTTTGGTAATACAGATTACGCAACACATAAGCGGCATACACTCGCAGGATCCTCATCGAGCCCCGAACCACCACTGCCTTTTGGGCTTTGATCCCTTCTTCTATCCTGCTCATTCCGGCATCATGGAATATACCATCCTGCTGTAATCGATACAAGCGCCAGCTTATAGCCTTTAGTGTAGCTGATCCACCTACCTGATTCTTGATGGCATGCAGTTTGTCGATCTCACGCTTGAGTGTATGAACATTGCCTTTATCAGTTGCACTGAGCTTTTCGCTGACATCACCTTCATTACCCTCTAATATCAGCATTAGATTGTTAAGTCGGTCGGCAAATGTTTTAAGACTGTCTTTGTTTGCCAATACCGTTCGTACAGCCGCCTCCATCGCCTCACTAAGCGACATAACGGAACTAAGTAAGTTGCATAGATCTGTATCGCTCAATGTATCAAATCTGACCCCAATGTCCTGTCCAACAGTCAGAGTAACAGTTGAAGATTCAAACTGGGAGACATCCTTGCGACTGCCGCTATCATCTAGTGGTTCAGAAAAACTCATCTCATAATGGGGATCGAAAACCAGCAACGGTACTTTCTTTATTATCAGCTCCTCGATAAGGACTCTGATCCCGAATGATTTGCCCGAACCTGAACCGCCGAATATGCCAATATGCGGGTAATCCTGCATTCTTCTGTAATCCAAAAGGAACGGTACTCCTACCTGCTCCTGGATCTGGTTCTCATGAAATAACGGAGCGATGCCCCGCAAGTCATCAGGGAGGGTATCATCAAGCTTCTCCGTCCCCACTATCACACCTGGGCATAGAGCTTTGTCCGGAGTGGCCTTGATAAGCAGTTCCTTGACTTCTTCGAATCCCGGTTCCCGCACCCGCGAGCCGGTTTTGACTGGATAGAACAGCTCACTTATCATCCGCACCAGTGCTACATATACTGTATCCGTCTCCAGTTCATAGCCCACCGCCTGTAGGGTAGCCATGACCTGATTATCGATCATAAATGGAGAGCCTTCATCTACCATTGGCACCATAGGATTTAGCGAGTAGGTCTCGACTACCTCACCCACAGCATGGGCTTCGATAGCCCCTTCCATGATCAGCAGTTCATTTAAGCGGAAAGCCCGGTCACTGCTGGCGACCCATATCTCCCATTCACTGGTTTTGCCTACAACCTGCATTACTTCACTCCCCTCTAAAGACCGCGGCGGTCACGGTTAGGTCTTAGAAATCTCTCTCTTATTTGAGCATCAAACCCGGCTGCAATAACGGTGTCTAGGTTCTGACGGGTGATGCGGACATCTCTATCGATAATATCGAGCCATGAAGGTATGCCTCTCCCCTGCATAGGAGTGAGTGAATAAAGCAGATCCATGGCCAGTTCTATCAGGTCGCGCTGGTGTGGAATAAAATCACAAGCTATTGCCTGGGGAGCCGCTCCCATCCTCGTGAAGACCGTGGCATAATCGCGTTTGATAGCTGATTTTTCATCTAGTATCAAGCACTCCCCCTGGTCTAAAACTCCGAATAAGAATTCCCGGTCATAGATCCGGTGAGTATCTTCGGGGTATAAACCACACATCTTGTTCAACTCCGCGGTCGCTACTTCTTCAATAACTCCCACCAGAATCGTATTATTATTCTTACAGCTCTCAATCAGTCCCTGCCATTCGGAAAACCGGTCAAACATCAGGAATCCACCATCCAGCATCAATAGTGCCGGTCGGTACCGTTCCACCGCACTTAACGCCAGCTTCAGCTCCATATGGGCCAGCTCGTCCTTCAGCAAACGTCGATAAGCCTCGGGTTCATCGAGCCTGTCTGCGGCTGCCTTCCTGGTTATCTCATTATATGTATCAGGCTCAATGGGACTCATTAACTGAGCCGCCTTCAGCTCCTGATAATCTTCCTTTTGGAGGCTGTTTCTGGCCAATGCCTGCATCAGAGCCACTGCGTAGGGATAGACAGTGCCATATTCCACACGAGAACCATCGACCGCCGTGATCCCTGATTCTCGTGTCAGTTTACGAACTTGATCACTTTTCAGACGCCTCATATTTTTGATCTCACTGAATGACTGCAGGCTGTCACGGCGGGTCTCTCTGCTAGGAAGGTCTTGGGCCCTCTGTTTGAAGATCTCATTCATATCGCGAGTTGCTTGCAGCAGGTCAGAACTAAGCAAATTCCATGCTCCTCACCCATCAAATCATCTATGCAATATCATACCATCCGGCTTTTAATGTTTCTATCTGATTATGGATCGAATAGAATTTATTCTTAGCTTAGTTCATTAAGCTTTTGCTTATTGTTTGAGTAAAACCCTTGTCCCTGCCGCTAATAGAGCAACTCCCAGCAGATCGATCCAACGAAAGGGTACCTTATCTACTCCAAGAAAGCCAAATTTGTCTATCAATACTGCAGTCAATATCTGGGCAAATATTATCCCGGTCGTCGCGTTACCTACCCCCACCGCTGGCATGCTTTTAACGACAGCAAAGATGATAAGCACATTCAGCAATCCACCCAGGTACAGATACCACGGTGCGGTACCCAGCTTTGATACTCCTGCCAAGCCTGTCCCGACTATCAGCATAGCGGCTATAGTAGCGATCAATCCTACGATATGCACTAACAATGTGGATTCCCACAGACCTATCACTTTACCCAGGGCGGAATTCATCGTACCCTGCACCGCCATAGCTGCCCCCGCGATCATTGCGATCCAAATATACAGCCACTTCAAAAACCATCGACCTCCAGTCAAGGTTATTGTTGGTTGTGGCTGATTTTCTTATACTTCTAGACCCGGTTAAAAAACAAATGTAGCACAGAATATAAGTACTATACCGGCTGCCAGGCCAGGAAAACGCCATAGCGAAGCACTGCGCTGAGCCTCCGGCCATAGCTGGCTGATCACCAAATACAACATGACCCCACCTGCCACCCCCATGAAGAGCCCAAAATACCCTGGCAAGGCTGATACCGCTACATTACCGATCACTGTTCCCAGTGGAGTAATTGCTCCCAGCGCCAATGTCTGCAGAGCAATTTTTCTCTTACGAATGCCCGACATCAGAAGAGGTGCGGCGATTGCCATTCCTTCAGGCATATTGTGGATACCTATACCCAGTGCAATTACAGCAGCTGTTTTGTGACCCACCTCATTACCCAGAGCAATGGCCATCCCCTCGGGAAGATCGTGCAGTGCTATTCCGAGCATTATCAGATATCCTAGACGGGCCATACTGCGTCCAGAGTTGACTTGTTTGTCGGCAACTATCACATTGGACAGCATGATTATTAGGCAGCCCCCGGCGGTCCCGATAGCAAAACCGCCTAGATCACCTTTACCGATAGCAGATGGCAGCAGATCAAAAACTACTACAGCTATCATCACTCCAGACGCCAGACCCAGGAAGAACGCCAGCTCGCGCCTGGTAAGTCGTGATTTCAGGAAGACTATGGCCGCTCCGACAAAGGTACACAACCCGGCTGCCGTACTGTACAATAAAGCATCGATATACAAAATGAAACCCGCCTTAAGTTTTCTAAAAACCTATGGCGGGTTCGACAAAACATGTGTGGCAAAATCAGGGTTATCTTATGTAGAATCTATTTTCCTTGTGCCTTATCGACTAAAGACTTCACCATGAACCATTTGACTGGTGTGTTGAGATTTTCTTTGAATTTAGGAACCGGCGGAACACTCTCATAAACCGATTGGTATACCGACTGATATACTGATTGGTAAACACTTTGATAGACACTCTGGGTTATGCTGCGTTGTTCATTGTGAGCAGTTACTTTCGGAACTTCCAAGCCCAATTTTGTGCAATAAGCTTTAAGTTCGCCCCATTTCATACCCTGGTTAGGATTGAACTTCTTCAACTGTTTGCTGGATAATAGTCCTTTTTCGATGGCCAGCTTGACCCATGCCCTACCCCAGGCCGGAATTTTCTTATAATCTTTGCCGGTTATCGCTGCCCCAGTTCCTGCATTGAGCCCAGCGGCCTTCATTACCAAAACAAGCCCTTCGAGGCTCTTGACTGGCTGATTAGGATTTCCAACCTTGAAAGGAAGACCATACACCTGGCCATAGACAGTATTGGTTACATTTTTACCATAGACTGCTTTGTAAACACTATCGTGAACTCTCTCCCGCTCCCGATCTTTTTCTTTGTCTTTATCATCATTTTTGTTCTCTTTTTTCTCTATTTTGCTGTCTTTTTGCTCTTGTTTGTCCTTATCATGGCCTAAACCCATTCCTTTGTTTTCGTTGGGCTTGGCTACCGCCGCCCCAGCCAAGATCGTCAGCGAAAAAAGCAGCGCAGTTATCAAGGCTACCATCTTTTTCATCATTCGACACCTCCATTGTCCTTTTGTTAATACTGCGAGTCACAATTCTATTTTCTGGGGGTAGGGATGGAATAATTACACGGGACCCCACAGCCTTTGCATTTTTGGCGACTTCCCGTCACGGGCTTCTCCCTGTGCAGTTTTTTGACCAGACTTAAAACTTCTTCGACCACAGTTTTCTTCCCTTCGACGGCCATTACCACCGATCCTTCGGAGCCTCCGACCCCACCTGCAGCCACAACATTAGCTTCAATATCATACAATTGTTCCAGTGCCTGTATCTCGGTTATTACCTCGCCAAAAGGCAGCATAATGAATCCTGCTCTCATGCCCAGGCTTTGATCCACCTTAAAGATACCCAGGCTTTTTACGGCTACAGCACAGGATGGTATCATCTTTTCATGTCCCACTGGAACTACCAGGTGGCTGCCTCTAGAAGCTAGTATTCCTAAAGCAGCACCTACCGTCCCCCCTGTGGGACTCCCCAACAACACACCAGTTCGTCCTTTGTGATCAAGAGCATTGGCTCCTTTGATGAATACATCCCCCTTGCCAAAACCCTGCAAAAATTCCTCCCAAGGCACTTCAACCGGCTGTCCCTTATCCAAACACAGTGGACTGATCCTCATTTCCTGGTCAGATACACATGTGCGAGCATCAGTGATGATCCCCGCCGTATAATGAGCTTTTTCTTCTATTTTTAGATCAGACAAAGCTTCAGCAACAAAACCGTTGGTAGTACCACCGGCTATGATTATTCTGCCTTTCTCGATGGCTTCCCTAACGATAGTCATTTTAGCCACTCCCATGGCAATCAGCCTTTTGCTGGATGCCGGAGGTAATGTAAATGTAGCGATCACTGTAAAAACTCCCCTTTTTTTATTTTTCTATTTAATATATAGACCGAAACCATACTCAATATCAAAGTCATTCCCAATAATGCCGAGATGTTTATACTGATATCAAACTGTGCCATATTGAAAAAGATGTCTCTGGTTTGTCCGGACAAAGCATATCGTATTAGGTCAGCTCCATATGCTCCTGGGTTCAAATAACTAGAGTAATACAGAACGGGTCGAGCCATTGAATACCCACTTATTACTCCAAATCGCATTATTAATACTATCAGGCAACTGCAAACTAGAATATACCCTTGTATAGAATCGATCATCGTTCCAAAAAAAACAGCTAATGCGGCAAAGCAAAAAGCTGATATCGACATAACCGCTACGGTAATTAAAACGGCAGTCCAAGCCAACTGTATGTGTATAAACGGAGCTATTATCATAGGGATCAGGCCGAATAAAATGGCGAACGCAGTCCCAAACAATATCCTGCTCAATATTACTGTAGTTCTTGAAATCGGAGCCGTCAGGATGGTCTTCATGGCACCTCTTTGCTTGTCTAACACCAAGGACAAGCTTATTGTAAAAACGGTCACCAACATTGTCATGATCATTATTACTGGCAGCATTCTCTTATTAGCCTCGGGAACAGAACTATAATTCTGCAAGCTGATGACCACCAATACTAATGGCATGATAAATAACATCATTACTTGGATTTTGTCGCGCCATATCCTTAAAAGCTCGCGCTTACACAAGACTATGATAGGATTAATACCATTCAACTTATCGTGCCACCTTTGCCGATTTTTGTTTGATTTTGGGGTTTGTTCAATATCTCCTGTTAATATTATAATAGTTTATGTTGAAAGTTTTTCCTTTTTACTTCGTATTTCTTTTAAAGATCAGGTCATGATGGAGGATTATCATAGATGTATAAATCATTTCGATACATAGCCTTATTCATTATTTCCTCACTATTACTACAGCTTAGCCCAGTCATTTATGCCGAAGAAATAAAGCAGTTGGACCGTGGGATTATTTATCGCCACACAACAAAAACTGCTGCTTCTAAATACCCACAAAGCATACATATTGTCGATATCAATCTTAACGATCCTCGTGCGGAGTTAAAATTCGCCATGCCTGGCAAAGGACTAGGTTACAAAGAAACAACCAGTTCCATTGCTCGGACCAATCACGCTCTGGCAGGTATCAACGGCAATTTCTTTTTGAATTCCAAGCCGCCTATTCCAGCCGATACGATAACCATCAATCGACAGATAATCTGCAAAGGACCACGTGATCCCGCTGCTATGGGCATTCTTGCTAATAAAAAAGTGTTTATTGACTCTTTTACACCCAATATGGTTTTGAGCTTAAACAATCCGTTCCGCCAGTTTCCGGTTGAAGCCGTAAATTATCCAACCGGCGTGGGTTTGATCATGTACACTTCTTTCTATGGCAAAAACACTCGAACCCCCAAACAGACTCTGGAGTATGTAGTTCTGAAGAAGAAGGAGCGTTACTATATCGATGTTATAAATCACGGCAATTCTGCGATTCCCAAGGATGGCTTCGTGCTTTCTTTCCAAGGTACGACAGTCAACTTGTTCGGCAACCTGCAGAAGGGTCAGGAAGTATTCGTAAATACCTATTACCCTAATGGCTATGCTGATCTGACTGACTTGTTGGCCTGTGGACCATTACTTCTCAAGAATGGCATCAGTGTTCCCATCGACTTAACTTTTAGAGAAGCTAAGCTGAAGCTGCGCAATCCCCGCTCCGCAGTGGGATTAACTGCCAACAATCACCTGCTGATGGTAGCTGTAGACGGCCGGGCCAAAGGGCGCTCAGGAATGACTTTCCAGGAGTTGACCAAATTAATGAAAGAATTGGGCTGCCGTAATGCTATGGCATTGGATGGCGGAGGTTCTACAGCTTTATATGCTAATGGCGCGGTCGTCAACCAACCGTGCGAAGGAAAGGAACGGGCAGTGGCTAATGCAATCTTGGTCATATCGCAGATCCCAGTTTATGTGAATGGCAGCCGACATTACTTTACCACTCAGCCGGCTATTAAAAACGGTATAGCCTACCTGCCGATGAATGAGACGGTCTCATTGTTGGGAGCAAAAGTAAGCTGGGATGCCGCTTCTCGCTCTGTGAGTTGTGATGGTGGGCGAGTGACCGCGGTAGTTCCTCCTGAAGGCCAGCCAATAGATCCCCAACTTACAGCTACTCCTATCATGATCAATGCACAAATAATGCTGCCGATTGATTTTATTAATCTAGCTCTTGGAGCTGAAGTCCACTTTGACCCAGCCACAGAAGAAATATGGCTCAACACGTTAGCGCCCTAGCTGGGAAACCTTGTTGTTAGGAGAGCAGAAATCCACTGATATGATTTAGGGCTCATAGAACCATTTCCTTAAGCTGGTCTGTTTTGGGCCTCTGCTCTTTTTCGAAAACGTTTCATCGCGGATGGTCTTACCGGTAAGCTTCACTAGCACATCATTCAATGTGGGACGTTTGAATGAAACCTCGTGGATAGCAGCAGGGGCTTTACCCATCATGCCTGACAAAAAAGCGGCAGCGTTCTCCACTTCAAAACTAAGTCCTTTAGTCGTGACTTCGGCATTTATGCCGAAGGTCATATCCAGCCATTTCCCCAGACGCACCTTATCGTTGGTGGCAACTTCGACTATTTCTCCACCCATTCTCCTCTTCAACTGGTCGGGCGTGCCCTCTGTGATAATGTCTCCTTCGTCGATTATGCTCACTCGGTCAAATTTCTCCGCCTCATTCATGTATTTGGCGGCAATGAACACGGTCGTACCACGCTGACTGCGTAAGCTGCTAAGGTAATCCCACACATAAAGCCTGCTCTGAGGATCTAATCCAAGTGCTGGCTCATCCAGGAGCAGCACGGGAGGGTCATGCAGCATAGCTTGAGCTATCTGCAGAATTCTTTTCGTTCCTTCCGACAGAGTCTTGATCCGATCATTGCGTCTCTCCCATAAGACTGAGATATTCAAGGCCTCTTCGATCCTGCCAGCTAAATCGTCAGGATGAACTCGGTGTAGTGACCCATAAATATTCAAGTTCTCATAGACTGTTAGGTGTCTGTCCAACGTCGAGTCCTGAAAAACTGTACCTATCTGCCTCCGTGCCTTACTAGCTTGAGTACAGATATCATAACCATTGATCGATGCCCTGCCTTTAGTGGGGGCTAGCAACGTACTTAGAATGGCTATCACAGTGGTCTTGCCAGCTCCACTAGGCCCAAGCAAGCCATAGATCTGGCCCTTATCCACTGAAACATTGATGCAGTTCAGTACAGACGTTTCCTGATATATTTTTGTTAATTCCTCGATCTCAATAATCATAACCCATCCCCAACCAGAGCATATTTTGATGAAAAATGCATATTTTCAATTATGGAGGTGTATAGTTTGACCGGTTCATTAACTAGTAAACTCTATGGCATAGCAGCTGCGGTAGCAGCAGCATTTCTGCTGGGAAGCTTCTTCGCTACTCTGATTTACTTTACCAGCCTAAAAGAAACACTACTCAGCCCCTTAGCTGATTTTACCTTAATTATAAGTGTTTTTATAGGGGGCTTCGTAGCAGCCCAATTGATCGGGCATCGCGGTCTGATCAATGGCATATCAGTGGGTGTCACTATATTTGTCGCGATTGTCTTGCTTTCTATTATCTTCGACCGTGATAGCTTGGGATTCTGGCCTATAGTCAAAAATGCGGCTATTACTATGATTTCAGGTTCTTTAGGAGGAATACTGGGGGTGGGAGTTTCTAGCTGAAGATTGTCTATATTAAGCAAATAATGCTAAAATAGAATAGATTTTTGTTGCCGGGAGTGATCATTTGCATAACGAATCAAAGCTGCGCCTGCGGACCGCCTTTGCCTTTCTATTCTTTGTAGTTGCCATTGGCATCTCAGGTTTAATGTTGATCGAGAAATGGTCCTTCCTAGATGCAAGCTGGGTAACGATCGTCAGTCTGCTTACGATAGGATATGGCGACCTCGTGCCGCATAGCCCTGCCGGACGCATTTTCTTGTTGGTGCTGGTTACGGCTGGTGTGGGTGTAGTGACCTATACTCTGGGTACGATTTTCACCAATGTGGTTGAAACACAAATTGCACGAATTATGGAGAGAACAGATATGAAAGACCAGATCGAATCACTGCACAACCATATAATTGTATGTGGAGCCGGTCGTGTAGGAGCTAGTGTTACAGAGGTCTTGGTAAACGAAAAGGTCCCATTTGTAATGGTAGATGCCAATGAAGAGCTGATAAATGCGCTAGTGGCCGAAGGTGTACTGGCATTCCACGGTGATGCGACTAAAGATGAGGTGCTTATCCAGGCCGGAATCATGAGGGCGCGCGGTGTAATAAGCGCTCTGTCGGAAGATGCTTATAATGTGTTTGTCACATTGACTGTTAAAGCTTTGAATCCAAGTCTTACTGTAGTAGCTCGTGCCGAACGAGGCGAAACCATAGAAAAGCTTAAAAGGGCCGGTGCCGACAAAGTCATAGCTCCAGCACAGTTAGGTGGCCAGAGAATGGCGACTGCTATTTTGAAACCGGTCACTGTCGACCTGGTAGACACCCTTTTTACCAAGAGCAATATTCAGGTACAGCTCGAGGAATTAGTCATTACATCCGACTCACCGTTGTGCGGACGTGAACTACGACAGATATTTGTCCGCGATGATTCAAATATAATTGTGGTGGCTATCATTAGATTAGACGAAGTTATCATGAATCCTACAGCCCGTGAACCTGTCATGGAGGGTGATGTTCTGATCGTGTTGGGGGCCCGCAGCGATCTAGAAAAGCTCGAAAAACTGGCCCCCGCCTAGCGACTAAGTAACCACAGCAAGGTTCCGGTTACCAGAAACCCTATGCCAAACGCCATTCTAACGGTTATTCTCACCGGATATCTTTCTGGTTTGGACAACCGCTTTTTACGCTCTACCCGATCAGTTTTTCCAGTATTTTTCTTAGAAACCCGGGAACTCGGAAATAGTAAACCCGCAATATTTTCACTCCCTCTTTATGTTTGTTTTTATTATACGGAGAGAGTATGAAAAAGGTTCATAGTTTCTTATCTACATCTTGAACCACTTCTTTATTTCGTTCGCCAAATCCCCCATATTTACCTCAGTCAGTGGCTGCATGGGAATACCCTCCCGGAAAAGCGGGCTGTATCCTTTACCTGCAGGTGGTTTACGCAGCCTACTGTCTAGAATGATTATAACGCCCGAATCGGTCTCACTACGGATAAGCCGCCCCAGTCCCTGTTTAAAGCGGATGACTGCTTCAGGCAAAGAATATCCGTAGAAACCGTTTTTGCCCTGGCTGTCCATCCGTTCCACGACAGCTTCCGTTAGCGGCTCACTGGGTGGTCTGAACGGCAGTCGGGTCACGATCAAACAGCTTAGTAGTTCGCCTGGCAGATCGACACCTTCCCAGAACGTCTCTGTTCCTAACAATATCGCATCGCTCATTGACTCTAGTTTGGATAAGAGAACCGAATATTCTCCGTCCCGGTACTGACTGATCAACCTACGAGCTAGGTCTGGCGAATGTTTGGATATGCTGTCTGCAGCCTGCAGCATTAAACTTTTCGAGGTAAACAAGACCATCATCCTCTTTCGGCAGGCTTCAGCAGCTGTGATAACACAGTCAACGATCGTTTCGAGAAAGTCAGGTGTACCGGGTTGGGCTGCGTCCTTGACCAGCATGGTCCGGCAGTTCGCTGCATAGTCGAATGGTGAAGACATATACCAGGTTTGCATACGGTCTTTTTCTACCATATCCAACCCTAAGCGCTGTTTCATAAAGTCAAAACTCTTCCCGACGGTAAGTGTAGCGGATACAAATATGCCTGTATTCAGCTTACTGTAGAGCATTTCATGAAGCTTGGCTCCCAGTTCCAATGGAGAACATGCAGCTATTCGAAGGACGCCATCTTCCTGATCGATCCAGGATACATAGTCAGGATTCTCTGATCCTAGTACATCAGCAATTGTCATCAAGCTGTTAGCGGCATCTGATATTTCACCCAAGTATTCGCGGATCTCATTTTCTTCCTCGTGGTTTTCTAACGCTTCAGTCAAGGAATATAGACCTACTTCCACCTGCCCCAAAGCTGCAGCCGTTGCTCCACATCCATCAGCTAGTTCTCGCACTCCCCTGGTGTTGACTTTGATCCGCCGCTGTCCTCCAGGCTCATATTTTAGGCCTGCTGGAACTAGCGACATCTCCTCGATAAATCGCCGAGATCGTTCAACATCCTGTTTGATGCGCCCTATCTCGTTAACTAGATTGGGAAAACGTGACTGCAATGAAATAAGATAGCCCCGGTCGATTCCATTACGTTTATGAAACAAACGTGATAAAATGCGCAGACCCTCTTCCACCCCAAAACTGGCTCCTAGCTTATCAAAGGCATTTCTTTCAAGATTGTGTGCCTCATCTACCACTAAGTATCTATATTCAGGCAATATTTTTCCTTCTGCGGATATATCGCTCAGAAGCAACGCATGATTGGTCACTATTAAATCGGCATGGGCTAGTCGTTTGCGGGCATTGAAGTAACAACACTTATTGAAGAACCGGCATTCCCTGCCGGTACACGAATACCGCGAGCATCGCACTCCATACCAGACTTCCATCTCTTCGGCATCCAGGTACAGGTCAGCGATCTGGCCTTTGCCGCCTCTTTCTACCCATAATGTCAACGCCGCAGCTATTCGTCGCTGCCTGCTGCTCAGTTCCTGCAGCTGATTGAACAGATTTGATAATCGAGACCTACACAGGTAATTATCGCGGCCATAAGCTATCTCATATTTGAATGGAA
>JBLNAX010000079.1:0-51191 GCA_050259595.1 Acidobacteriota bacterium
CGGAAAATCACTGCCAACTGCGTCCAGGGAATGGGTTACGAATTGTTGGAGGCTAAGGACGGCTTGGACGCGCTCACCGTGCTAAGCCGGTGCAACCCGAATGATGTGGCCTTGATCCTACTAGACTGGAACATGCCGGTGATGAATGGCTATGAATTCCTCCTCCGCCTAAAAGCTACCGAGGAATTCAAAGATCTAAAGGTCATGATGGTTACGACCGAATCGGAAAAGATGAGTGTGATCAAGGCGATTCAGGCTGGGGCATGTCACTATATCACGAAGCCATTTACCCAGGAAGACCTTACAAAACGAATAATGGAAGCACTCCATAAAGGGGAATAACAATGGCGATTGATCGTTCCCTTATCGAAAAGGTATATATTGAGACGGTAATTGAAGTCATGGGTACCCTGGCCGGAATCAAAATGGAGTCATTTATAGATAAGTCGGAGGGAACGGCAGCAACCATAGGAAGTCCGACCGATCTGGTTGTTAGCATTGATTCAATCACGAGTACTGAGAGTGGCCGTGAACTAGTCAATCCCCGTCAGGATTCCGATGCAGATGGGACTCGAACTAATCGGATTACCGGATTTATGCTGCTTCCCGGAGCACGCAACGCACTGATGCTGTTGTCCTTGTCAAAAGAAAACGCATTCCAACTGGGCGCGCTTATGACAGGGCTTGAACCTGATGAACTGAGCGAAGATGATGTGCTAGATGGTGTAACCGAACTGGTTAACCAGATAGCAGGACAGATCCGCGAGAGCTTCTATGAAACCGAATACGAATTTAAGATCACGGTACCGTTCGCACTGCTAGGCACTGATTACACTCTATTTCAAAAGAGTAATATTGAACGCATTCTCTTAAACTTTTACGGTGCGGGTATATTATTGACCATGGAGGCTTATTTTCTGGATTAATCGCATGTCTGCAACAACTACCGACTATCCTTCTATTCATTCTAAAGATGATCAGAATCTCGGACGATAATAACAACAGGACTATATTCATTTTGAAATGAATGAGCCCTCTGTTTAGATATTGCTCACTTTAGGGGTAATACCTAATATCAGGGCTTACATAGTCCTTGGCCTGTTCTGCGATTTCATCGGTAAAATGTGATGAACAGGGCAGAGCATTATTGGGAGGGAGGTGATAGGGTTTTAATTCAAGCTGATTCGGGGAGAGGGGATTCACTGTAGGATGGTTTGCCCTGTATCGGCGAATATTGATGGCTAGGGTGAAGACAGCTGGTAATCCTTAAAGGCCATAATCGCATGGATGCGAAATTGAACTGATCAAGGAGGATTGATGCCCTTGAGGGTACGTAATAATCTTCCGGCTTTAAATGCCTATCACAACTTAGGCATTACCACCAACAAAATAGCCAAATCCCTGGAAAAGCTGTCTTCAGGTCTTCGCATCAATCGAGCAGCAGATGATGCTGCGGGACTGGCCATCTCAGAGAAGATGCGCGGTCAAATTGGTGGATTAAATCAAGCAGTCAGAAATTCACAGGATGGGATCAGCTTGCTGCAGACGGCTGAAGGGGCGCTCAACGAGACCCATTCGATCCTGCAGCGGATGCGGGAGTTGGCTGTGCAGGCAGCCAATGAACACCTATACCTCCCGTGACCGCACTGAGATTCAAAAAGAAGTCGACCGTCTGATGGAGGAACTCGATCGCATCTCGAATACGACCGAGTTTAATACCAAACGCCTGCTGGATGGTTCCGCTTCGGCCTTGGTTTCCAGCGATAAGCTGACAACCAGGGTAATCATGCGTGATGGACTGCGCACAATCGATCAATTTGGCCAAAAAATGACTGGAGGCGGCAACTATAAGCTCAGTATAGTTTCAACGCCAGGGCAAAATCAGGTGTTGAAAACCAATCGCTTTATGGTGAATCAAGGTGATGATGCCGGGAAAGGCGCTTCCGACACCACTTTGCTGCACGATCTGGCCCAATTCTGGGATGCGGATGGCAACTTCATCCTAGAGGACCCTCAATCCATTACCGTGGCACAGGCGGATGGCAAGACGACGTCATTTACCCTGTATTCAACCGATACGGTGGGCGATTTGCGGGACAAGCTGAATACGGCATTAGCTGAAGGCTTAGGACAGGGGGACGGTCTGGCTGCTGACATTAAAGACAAATTCGTCTCCTATGTACAGCCAGATGATGTGCCATATTCGGCGATGAATGACATTCAGAAAATTATTTACGGTTTAAAACGCGGATGGATGGAAATGTCTGAAAAGCGTGTTGAACAGTATTATGGAATCACCGGTTCAGGGGCTAATTTGGACGTTCATATTTATGACGGGGGTACTACCGGAGCACTAGCCGCGGTAAACTGGGCTCCGGGAACTGAGCTCTGGATTGACGTTCAAGATTTTAAACCCGCTACATGGCCTAATGGAGACAATATGTGGGGGCCGGCTTTTTATGGTGACCGAGTTATTGCACATGAGATGACACATGCGATAATGGGCGCTGCAATGAATATTGCCGCTCTTCCTACCTGGTTTGTCGAAGGGGCTGCCGAACTGATGCAGGGCGCTGATGCCAGGGTTCTGAGTGATTATACCGCTCTGGGTGGAAACCCTGCTGCTGTTAATACTATAATGGGAACCGTCAACGCCGGTTGGGTTTCAGACAGCCCTCATTATTCCGGTGGATATGTGGCAGTTCGTTACCTGGAGACGCTAATTGCTGCGAATAATCCAGCTAACACCTTAAAGGATTTTATGCTGTATTTAGCAGCCGGAAACACGATGAATGCCGCAATTGCCAATTATACTGCTCTAGCTAGTACCGCTGCCTTCCAGGCGGATGCGGCGGGGGCCAATGGCCGAACATTCCTAACCAATCTGATCGGTTCTGGTTCATTGGCTAATGTCGATACTGGAGCCATCGGCGGTGCTGACGATTCCGGTGGTCCTGTAATATCGCCAGCTGATGTAATTGACGAGTCGCTAGCTACGGATACAGTGGATGGACAACCTCTAGCACACTGGAACGTGATCTGGCCGACGGATACAGTTAATCCTGATACTGATAGTCTTGGGCTAGGTGATTCAGGTGGAATGTATCTGGATGTGCCGGGACTTACCAGAAACGTGTCTGATACTGGTTTTGAATCAGTTGGAGGAACCCTGGTCATTCGTTCCGGAGTCGCCGGGTCGTTAGGTGAGATGACCTTCATAGCCGATGATCAGGTTCTTAAGGCACTTGGCCTTAACACTCTGCAGAAGGCTACCGATAGCGTGTACTCGGTCACGGTTTCCGACGCGCATACAGGTGCGGAAGTGGCATCAGATGTAAAAAGCAGTACCAACTGGCTGGTAGGGGCAATCAACCCCAATGTAGATGTCCAATTCGATGCCAACAGTGGTATAACGATGACCTGGAATGCCACAAATCTGAACTTTCAGATGAGCGGTGGTGCTACGGAGACCTTCGTCCACCTGGCAGATCGCACCCTGGCACTGCAGATTGGTGCCAATGAAGGGCAGGATCTGGGTATTGCTATCGGTAACATGGGCATCCGGGCTTTAGGCTTGGAAGGCATAATGGTCACCAACCGTGAATTAGCCGGTAGAGCCATAACCAGGATCGATTCAGCCATCAACCGCGTATCATCGCAGCGCTCGAAGGTGGGGGCGGTGCAGAATCGTTTGGAGCATACGATCAACAACTTGAATGTAGCCAATGAGAACCTGACTGCAGGTGAATCACGCATTCGAGACGTTGACATGGCTGCCGAAATGATGGAATACACCAAATGGGGAGTTTTAGCGCAAGCTGGTACGGCTATGCTGGCTCAAGCTAACCAAAGACCTCAGATGGTACTTCAGCTACTAAGTGCTTAGTCAAACTGGATACCAAACACAAAAGCGGCCGGAATTTACCGGCCGCTTTTTTTACATTTCGAATATAGGTGTTATGCTCTTGGTGCCTGAGAACTCAGAATCGCTGTCAAGCGGCGTGTAAGATCATCAATATCCAATGGTTTGATTACATAATCGGCTACTCCCATTTTAGAGGCCATTATCAAGTCCTGCACCTGGTTGGCGGTAGTTATCATAATAACTGGTGGCATCTGGTCCTGCAGGTGCTGTTTGATGGCTCCTATCAACTCAAATCCGGTCATCTCGGGCATGTTTACATCGACCAGTATGACATCCCATCGGTTCTTGCCCGTAGTGGCAGTGGATAATGCCTTCTTGGGTTCAGAAAACGAGTCGACCTCATAGCCGCGCCGAGTTAGACCCTCGGTGACAGCACTGAGAAACGCCCGGTTGTCATCAACGGCTAGAATGCGGCGAGTGCTTATTGCCATGGAGCCTACATCCATGGAATATATTGCGGCTTTGGATTTACCCTGTGATTTGGCCAGGTACAGGGCTACGTCGGCGCCGGAGATCAGGCTTTGTGTGTTGTCCCCGTGCTGAGGGAACGATGCAATGCCTGCACTAAAGCTTACAAAGAATGGGTCAGGCAGATTAGGTGCCATAAATGGCACTTTTTTAAACTGCTCAATGAGTTCAGTGACCTTGGTTTGGGCATCTTGACTATCCGTGTTCGGGAATATGATCATGAATTCTTCACCCCCGAAACGGCCTACTACATCTGCCTGCCGCACTTTATCGTGCAAGAATGATACGAGGCCTCTTAAAACAGCATCACCGGTCTGGTGACCGTAAGTATCGTTGACAGATTTGAAGTTATCTAGGTCAAGTAGAGCTATGCTCAATACGCTTGAACTCCGGGCTGTCTGGGCTGTCAGTTGGGAAAGGTTTTCATCGAGATAGCGGCGGCTCAAAGCATTGGTCAAATAGTCACGGGTGCTGGCCTGTAGGATGTTTCCGGCTCGGCGCAGGCGTCCCATGACTCGGGCATTTAATTCGCTTCCTTCAAAGGGTTTGGTAATATAGTCATCCGCGCCCAATTCCCACCCGGCGATCTTATCATCAAGCTCCGCCTTTGCGGAAAGAAAGACGATAGGGATCAGCTCCCAGCGTGGATCACTGCGGATAGTTTCAAACAACTTGTATCCATCCGTATCGGGCAGCATTATATCTAATAAAATAAGATCGAACATTGAACCACTCAGCTCAGCTAACCCGGCTTCACCGGTGCCAGCGGCTACGACCCGAATCCCCAGTTCACCAAGACTGTGGATCACGACTTCCTGAGTGGATGCGCTATCTTCGATCAGCAGTATCTGGCCGCTAACGGTTTCTGGGGGAGGCTGATCAGCATTATTTATATTGGTTTCTTGAGAGCTGGTGTCATGTTTTGCTATGAAATCGTCAACAAAAACCAGCAGTTCCTCGCATGCCTTTACTTCGCTTTCGTTAAGCGCATGGCCATCTACGGCTTCGTGAAGCCGGGTTTCCCATGAGTTGAGACGCTCAGAGATGACGGAAAATCCTACTGTTCCTGCAGTGCCAAACATGGTGTGGACAAACCGATACCAGGAATGTAATCCATCACCAATTGGTTGAACTCCCCGCAGCGCATCAGACATTTCGCGAAGTTCTTTGAAGAAAATAGATCGGGTCTCTGGGCTGATGGAATTTGATGTAAGTCTAGTGTTTGAGGAAGGAGCTTCGCCTAATATATTCAGTATCTCTTTAAAGATCACTGGCTGTTCGAAAGGCTTAGCAATGAAATGTTTGATTCCTAGAGCCCGGGCATCGGTCTTAGTAGACTCTTGGCTGTCTGAAGTCAACAGCACTATAGGTGTATTGGCGATCGACGGTACTTCCCTGATCTTACGCACTAATTCCAATCCGGTCGTGTCTTCCAAAAACATGTCCATAATGATCAGATCGATCGTCGTGGTCAACAGAACCTGCATACAGGCCTTGCCGCCATCAGCTTCAAGGACCATAAAACGTCCGCTTAAAGCGGAACGAACCATTTTTCGAATTAGTGACTGGTCATCTACTACGAGAATCTTTTTCATGCCGTACACTCCCCCAAAGATTAGGTTTTGTGATCAAAGGCAAAAGACGAAAAGCACTGATTTACTAAGCGGCAGTATAATCCTTCGGTGCAGATATCGACAGAATGTAACATCAGTTTATACTATACTAGTCCAGTGATGCAATGTTGAACAAATGATTCGTGAATGGATGTGGACTATGTAAGATGCCGCTGATCATGCTTTGTCGGGAGTTTCGTGATGCAGAATAATTGATGATTAAATAACCAGAAGTACCCTGTAAAGCCCTCGAATGTCGAAAAGTGTCAAAAAGATAGTCGGAATTTTGCAGGTTTTTTAAGAATAAAATCGAATTGTATACCATTGGTCATAACGAGGTATCAGTATATTGTGTTTCAGCCTGACGGTCCATGCAGTGAGTTCCAGATGTTGCAGTAATTTAGGACAAGGTGGATTTGCGATGGAAATACAGGTGGAAATCCAGTCATCATTCGATTGTGTGGATGACGCGATTCAAATAATTACCGCCGCAATGCAGAATGGCAGTCCTCTTACCGACCAGAGGACACTTTTCTCTATTCGCTTTGCCCTTCGAGAATTACTCAACAATGCCGTAGAACATGGAAATGCGCTGCAGATTCAGAAGATGGTCAGATGTACAGTTTCATATATAGATGGGTTATTGACGATAGATATAACCGATGAAGGTTCAGGATTCAGAATGGAAAACACTGTAACGGAGAGTATTCCTGTGGATTCTGAGCGGAATCGAGGTATTCGGACTCTTGAATTGATGGGCTTTAAGATAGCTGTTAGAGATAATCATGTTCAAGCTCTTCTGGTGTTCTAAGTTTGATTATGGGGAGGGAAAGTTAATGGAAAAACAAGTGCTAGATGACAAGTTGATGCTGACTCTACAGGATAGGCTGGTGGCCAGCCGGGTCGAACAGTTGGTAGAGAAAGCACACGACTTTTTAGATGCGATAGACAATGGGGTATCCACTGTAGTACTAGACCTAAAGGGAGTTTCTGACGTTGATTCCCGCGGAGTTACTTTCGTGGTGGGATTATATAAAGAGACGCAGCGGCGTAATAAAGGTTTTAAGGTCATTGGGGCTAACGAAGATGTCTACTGGTTATTCAATCTTATGAAGCTGAATGAAGTGTTTGATGTAGAGAAGGCCGGATAGGGGGGGAGAATGTGATCCAAAACGAAGAACATATCAAGGAATTCGTAGAAGAAGCAATAGGTCATGTTGAAACCACCGAGAATTGGCTGCTAAAGATGGAAAGCGGCACTGCTGCTGATGCGGTCAATGCCATATTTAGGGCGGTCCATAGCATTAAAGGTACGGCAGGCTTTTTTGGCTTAAAAAACATTGTTGATTTGGCTCATGTCATGGAAAGTCTCTTCGGTGACATCCGCAACAACCGCTTGGAAATAAGACATGATATGATCGATGTTTTACTAGCGGCTAATGACTGCCTAAAAGAGATGATCGAAGATGTATACAACAGCATGAATGTTGATATAGCGCCGCATATTGCGCATTTGACGGCTATAATAAACGGCGATACCCCCGAAGAAGCCGCACCTATCCAGACCGAAGAGATGTTTGTGGTCGATGAACAACAAAAGGAGATCAAAATACCTGCCGAGAATGTCGAGCTTCTTAAAGATGCATTGAAGCATGGTCACCGTATGTACAAATTGGTTTTGGGCTTGAATAAGCACCTTTCAGGGCCAGAGCGCTCCCCGATCCAGTTTTATCATAAGATCCTTTCAGTGGGAAATATCATAAATAATTATACAGACATCACTGAGGTAAAGGATCTGCAGGGCGCACTGGAATCAGATATAAGCTGTATATTTGTCTTCACCACGGTCCTTGAAAAAAGCCTGGTAGCATTGGCTCTCGAGCTGCCGGAAAGTGAATTCAACGAACTGCGAGTGCCCCAGTCAAGGGACGAAGCAGAACTGACTGAATTGGAGCACGAGCTTACCAGCAATATCGAAGCTGATAAACCAGAGGAAAAGCTGGTCGAAATGAGACCAGCGGATGCCAAGCTGCCTGCAGTAATCAGTCATGAAGACTTAGTGCCTGTACATAGAGAAGATTCAGCAGCGGAGGTCAAATCTCAAGCTGCTTCGACTGCAGATGAAACCATTAGAGTTAATGTTTCGCTGCTAAACAATCTGCTGGATCTAGCCGGAGAGATGGTGCTGGGCCGCAACCAACTGCTGCGGATCATGGAAGGGCATCGTAAAACCATCTCCGGATTAGACTCGGTCCTGCAGAATATCGATCATATCACGACAGAACTGCAAGATAAGATAATGCATACCCGAATGCAGCCGATCGCCAACGTATTCAATAAGTTCCCGCGCATCGTGCGCGAACTGTCTAAAAAACTGAATAAGGAAGTAGAACTGCACTTGGAAGGTGCTGAGGTAGAACTGGACAAGTCTATTATTGAGGCACTGACCGATCCTTTGACCCATCTGGTGAGAAATGCTTTAGACCATGGCATCGAAAAGCCTGACGTAAGGGAGAAAGCAGGCAAGAACAAGACAGGACTATTAATGATGAGCGCTTACCACGAAGGTGGTCATGTGACGATTGATATAATCGACGATGGAGCAGGCATAAGAACTGAGAGGATCATGGCCAAAGCCCTACAGAACACGATTGTGAGTGAGAAAGAACTATCTGGTATGACGGAAAACCAGATCATGTCGCTCATCTTCCGTCCTGGATTTTCTACCGCTGAAGAAGTAACCGATTTTTCGGGCCGCGGCGTAGGCATGGATGTGGTGAAGACCAATATCGAAAAGCTGGGTGGAACAGTAGAGATACTGAGTGCACCTGGCCATGGCACCACCTTCCGCTTAGCCTTGCCGCTGACTCTGGCTATAATTCCTTCATTGATCGTGGAGGTGCACAGCCAGAAATTTGCTCTGCCACAGGTCAACCTTCAGGAAATGGTCCGCATCAAACCGGGGGACAAAACCCGCCGGATCGAGTTCATTCACGATTCTCCGGTTCTAAGACTGCGGGGCAAACTGCTGCCGATAGTCTATCTTTCTGATGTTCTGGGTCTTCGCCGGGCTGCTGATACCATTCAGGTTAAGGATAAAAGCCAGGTGGTGTTCTTTGATGAAAAGAGCCGTGAGGAATTCATGAATAATATGGCAAGTAACGGCACCCAAGCCGAAGAAGGTTTGGAAGAACAGGCTGTTACACGGATCTTAGTGCTGAAGATAGGAGCGCGGCGCTACGGCCTGGTTGTAGATGTCATACATGATGACGAGGAGATCCTGGTCAAGCCGATGCCGCCATATCTTAAGAATTGTGACTGTTATTCCGGGGTCACCATCCTGGGCGACGGCCGCATTGCCATGATTCTCGACCCAGAGGGGATCGCCGTGCGGGCCAGCTTAAGATTTCCTGATGAGACTCAGGAAGAGGCCGAACTGCACATGAGGGATGATGTGGTCGAGCTGCAGAATCTCCTGCTATTCAAGTGTTCCGGGCCAGAGATGTTTGGCATAGACCTGTCACTGGTTGCCCGGGTCGAAGAGATCGAACCTGAGAGTATCGAAAGGATAGGCAGCCGCGAGTTTATCAACTTCCGCGGGGATGCCCTGCGCCTGATCCGGCCCGAGGAATACCTGCCGGTCAACAAACAAGACAATAGCGAGGCGAAGCGCCTCTATGTTATTATTCCTAAGCTGGTTGACCATCCCATGGGCATTTTGATCGAGAAGATCCATGACACGGTGCTGACCAGCATTGCCTTCAACCAGGATGACATAAAAACATCGGGCTTGATAGGGTCAAGTATCCTGGATGACCGCATCGTCTTACTCCTGAATATGTACGAACTCTTCGAAATGGCGGCACCTGAATACTTTGAAACCGAAGACAATTTGATTGTTCCGGGAGAACAGAGAACGATTCTGATAGTCGAGGATACCCCGTTCTTTGCCAAGATGGAAAGGGACTACCTCGAACATGCCGGATATAAGGTGCTGATGGCCAACAATGGCAGAGAGGCTTTGGAGATACTGGGAGCCAGTCTGGTAGATGCGGTGGTCAGCGATATTGTGATGCCTATAATGGACGGCCTGGAACTAATTAGAAACATCCGATCTGATGCCCGGCTTTCACATCTTCCGGTCATTGCAGTTACCTCTATGACCGGTGACAGCCATGTGCGAGCTGGTGAAGAGGCAGGATTTGATTTCTATGAATTCAAACTCGACAAGGTTCGTTTGCTGCAGAAGGTAGCTATGGTCCTGCAGCAGGGGAGGAGTGTGATATGAGCGAAAAGCTGCTGACATTCAACCTGAGTGGTCGTCTTTTTGGCCTGGATATAACATTGGTCAAGGAGATAATTCGTAATCTAGAGTACACCCCGGTGCCTGATTCACGCCCGGAGATAGTGGGTCTTCTGAACCTGCGCGGCCAGGTGGTGACACTTTTTGACCTGGCTAAACTTATGGATTACGAGCATGAAAGCGATGGTAATGCCTCAGGTTGTATCATACTTAAGACCGGTCCCCTTAATCCGAATTATATAGGGTTTTTGATCGATAAACCGGGTGATGTGATCGATGTCGGGAACGAGATCGTTGAACCCCTGCCAGCCAATACGGGAGGAGTTGATTCCAAATACCTGCGGGAAGTCGTTAAGATTCAAGACAACCTGATTTTGGTCTTAGAACCACAACAGATAACCAATATAAATTGAGCACTGATACGAGGGATGGGTAAGATTTGTACTGAAAGTTTCGAATTGAAAGGGAGGATTGTAAAGGATGCAGTGGTTTAATAATCTAAGGATTCGCACCAAGCTTATTATCGCTTTTATAATAGTAGCCGCGATTGCCGGTACTATGGGATGGATGGGCGACAAGAACCTTCAAACAATGGAGGAAAAAGATACCGGGTTATATGAGCGTAATACTGTGCCACTGGCGCAATTAGGCATTATCACAGAGTCCTTTCAGAGAATCCGAGTCAACCTCAGAGATATGATCATAGACCGGGGTACAGTTGACCGGCAGAAGTATGTGACCACCATCAACCAGCTTAATAGTGATCTTGATAAGAATATGAACGACTTTAAAGGCACAATGAAAGCCCAGAATGTTATTGACGAGTATGACAAGCTGGATGAAGCTCTAAAAGAATACCGGCCAGTACAAAATCAAATCATGCAACTAGCCCTTGGTAATAGAGAAGATCAAGCTCTAGCTTTGCTGCGTGGTAAAGGCTCCCAGACCGCCAAAGCTGTGGATGATAGCATTGGAAATCTAATTGACATAAAAACAAAACAAGCCAAAGATACGAAAAACCAAAACAGCACAATCGCCGATCAAGCTTCTAATAATCTAAAATGGATGGCAATTGTTGCTGCTTTCTTGTCACTTCTGCTTGGTCTATTAGTTGCTTGGCTTATATCCAAGCCATTGATCGAACTGGAGAAAGCAGCAGAGAAGCTAGCAGAAGGGGACGTAGCAGTTCAGATCAACTTTGCGAGTAAAGACGAAGTGGGCAATCTGGCTGCGGCGTTCACGGCTATGCTGGACAACATTCGAAACCAGGCGGGGGTGGCTGAGAAGATAGCTGCAGGCGATGTCAGCGTGCAGGTCAAGCTTGCTTCCGACCGCGATCTCATGGGTATGAAATTGAGCGAAATGGCCAACAACATTAAAGCTCTTATGCAGGAATCACAGATGCTGACCAAAGCCGCAGTTGAAGGAAAACTAGACACCAGAGGTAATGCCGGCAAGTTCAGTGGTGGCTGGGCTGACATTGTCCAGGGAGTCAATGATACCCTGGATGCGGTAATTGGCCCGCTCAATGTAGCAGCCGAATATGTGGATCGGATTTCCAAGGGAGATATTCCACCTAAAATTGTGGATACCTACAATGGGGACTTCAATGAGATCAAAAACAACCTGAACAACTGTATCGATGGACTGGGTGGTTTGGTTGAATGCAATAATATCCTGCATCGTATGTCGGTAAATGACCACACCAAAACGGTCGAGGGGAGCTATCAAGGTATTTACGGCTCAATGGCTACTGCGACCAACGTGGTTCGGGATCGGCTGCTTAACGTCACCCATCAGCTCAATGATATAGCCATTGGCAACACCACCCCGCTGGAAGGATTAAAGCAGATCGGCAGGCGCAGTGAAGAGGATAAGCTGCTGCCGGCTATCATCGAATGTATGGAAAATATAGAACTGCTTATTAAGGATACCACGATGCTGTCTAAAGCAGCAGTCGATGGTAGATTGGACACTCGTGCGGATTCGACAAAACATCAAGGTGAATACGGCCGCATCGTCCAGGGAATCAATGATACCCTGGATGCCGTCATCGGGCCGCTTAATGTGGCTGCAGAATATGTGGACCGGATCTCTAAAGGCGATATCCCGCCAGTGATTACCGACGACTACAACGGCGACTTCAATGAGATCAAGAATAACCTTAATGTCTGCATCAACACCGTAAATACGCTGCGCAGTGATGTTCGCACCTTGTGTATCGCGGCGCTGCAGGGCCATTTGTTGAGCAGGGCTAATGCAGACCTTCACCAGGGTGCATTCCATATGATCGTTAAGGGCATAAATGACCTTTTGGATGCCACCACTGGCTATCTCGATAAGATGCCGGTGCCGTGCATGTTTATTGATACCGATTTCAAGATCAGTTATATTAATAAGACCGGCGCGGACCTGTTGAACAGGATGCCGGACGCACTGCTGGGCCTCCATTGCCATGATCTATTCAAAACTTCAGATTGTGGTACTGCTAACTGTGCCTGCGCCCGGGCTATGCAGAGCGGTTATCCAGCTTCCAGCGAAACAGATGCCCATCCGGGCGACCTAAACCTGGATATTTCCTATACCGGAACTCCCATCAAGGACAATCACGGCACGGTGATCGGAGCATTCGAGGTAATAGTGGATCAGACCACGATCATGCAGGCGCGGCGGGCGGCTCAGAAAGTGGCTGACGAAGTCCTACAGACCACGATGATTCTCAATGGAGCGTCAAATACACTACTGGATATAGCTGACGGGATGCTCGATAACAGCCAGGATATGAGCAATAAGACCCAGATCGTAAGTGCAGCAGTCGAGCAGATCTCGGCCAGCATAAAGGGGACGGCTTCCGCTTCCACCGAAACCAGCGGTAACATCAATGTTATAGCGTCGGCGGTGGAGGAAATGTCAGCCACCATAAGAAATATGGCTTCTTCCGCGGAAGAGACCTCAGTTGGCGTGAGCCAGGTCAATCAGGGGGTCGAGCAGATTTCCTCGGGTATCAACAACATTGCCAACTCTGCCACCGAAGTATCAAGTTCGGTGGGCAGTGTAGCGACAGCAGTCAAAGAGATCAACCTGTCGCTGAACGAAGTCAGCAAGAACTGCGAGCGTTCGATAACTATTACCCGTGATGCCAGCCATCAGGCTCAGGAGACGAACGAGATAATTGAAAAACTGAACGACCTTTCCCGTCAGATAGGCAAGATCGTTAATGTCATCAATGATATAGCAGATCAAACCAATATGTTGGCCCTTAACGCTGCTATTGAGGCGGCTGGAGCCGGTGAAGCGGGCAAGGGGTTTGCAGTGGTGGCTAATGAGGTTAAAGAGTTGGCCAAGCAGACCGCCGAAGCTACAGAGGAGATCAGCCAGCAGATCGAGGCTATGCAGCTTAACATGGGCACGGCGGTAAAGGCGGTCAGTACCATTACCAATGTGATCGGGGAAATTACCGATATCACGGGGACGATTGCTTCGGCGGTTACCGAGCAGTCGGCAACTGTAGGTGAAATATCCAATTCCATAGTGAATGCTGCCTCCAGGGTCGATGTGATCAGCAAAGAGATTTCTGATATAGCATCCAATACCAGCAACGTTGCCCGCAGCTCCAGTGAAGCTTCTAAGGGAGTCAATGACATTGCTCGATCGGCGGCCGAGCTATCTAAGGCTTCGGAAGACGTAGCTCGTAATACCGAACAGGCTTCGACCCGGGTCGGCGACGTTGCTCGATCAGCACAGGAGATTTCAAAAGGTGCAACAGAGATCTCATCCAATGTTCATGAAATCAGCTCAGCTGCTGCGGCTACTTCAGCCAAGGCCACAGATACCAGTAATTCAGCTAAGAATCTTGCTGAAATAGGACAGAAATTGCAAGACCTGATGAAGGAATTCAAAGTCTGATCATTGGAGGAGTTGTCTTGGAAAAGCTTAGGGCTTTGATCGTTGATGATTCATTGACATATAGAAAAATTCTAGCAGATGCGGTTGAAGCGACAGGTCTGGCAGTTGTGGAACAAACCGCGTCCAATGGTGCTTTAGCTCTGGAGCGGCTGAGTCAGAAAACATTTGACGTGGCATTGATCGACGTGTTTATGCCGGAAATGGATGGCCTGGAGACCCTGGTAGCCCTTAAACGGGATTATCCCCAGGTCACCGCGATAATGGTAAGCGGCGGATCACCAGATAATGCGGCTATCACGATGAAGGCGCTCCAGAACGGGGCTATGGACTTTATCATCAAGCCGACAGAGGCAGACGCGCAGAAAAACCTGGAGAAGATCAAAAACCATTTGCGGGTCTTGTTCGCACAGGTGCAGATCAAGAAACACGCGAAACCTGGTGGGCCGGTCATTGAAAACAGGGGGTCTGATAACAGTCCACCGCCAGCCCCGGCACGTAGTTCATCGCTGCCAGCAGCAGCCCGAACTCATGCAGCGCCAATGGCTTCTCTGAGTGGTGTTGATTTAGTGGTCGTGGCTAGCTCCACAGGAGGTCCGCAATCACTAGATACATTTTGCCGGGGTTTGCAGTCAGGGTTAAATGTACCGGTATTGATCGTTCAGCACATGCCGCCTGATTTTACCCGGCTCTTGGCCCAGGCGCTAGATGGAAAGTGCGCTTTGACAGTGAGTGAAGGTCAGCCTGGAGATGCTATAGAAAATCGGCATATTTATATCGCGCCAGGTGGCAGGCATATGATCATTAGGACACCGAATGGATCTGCCGGAACCAAGGTTCTCGAGATAATTGACACCGACCCGGTCAATGGTGTTCGCCCGGCTGCTGATGTGCTTTTCGAGTCGGTGGCTGTGGCATATGAAGGCAGACGGATTTTAGCCGTAGTCCTGACCGGTATGGGCAGTGACGGGAAAAACGGAGTGGAACTGCTTAAAAGAAAGTGCAAATGCTACTGTATCACACAAAGTGAGCGTACTTGTGTGGTGTATGGGATGCCCAAGAGTGTTTGTGATGCCGGGTTGTCTGATGAAGTCGTTGATCTTACAAATATCGCTGCCCGTGTAATGGACATCGCGGCTGGCAGGAGTTGATGTTTTTTGACTGCAGGGCTTAGCTCGCAGGAATTTGCTTTGATGCAAAGATATATCGAGGACAAATGCGGAATCACCCTCGGCGAGGACAAAGCTTATCTCATCGAGACACGCTTGTCCAAGCTATTGATAGATTCTGGATTAAATAGCTTTGAGGAACTATACCACTATATCCGGACCAGTAATGACCAACGCCTGGTGGAAAAAGTCATTGATGCTATCACTACTCACGAGACTTTGTGGTTTCGTGATCGCAGTCCCTGGGAAATCATCGGGGAGGTGCTGCTCCCGGAATATGTGAAAGTGTTACGGGAGGGCAAGCGGTTCAAGATCCGAATATGGAGTGCAGCCTGTTCTACCGGGCAGGAACCATATTCGATCGCTATGTTGATCGACCACTACCTGAGCCGCAACGGTATCAGTGATGTAAGACTCGCACAGTTTGAGATCATTGCCACTGATATTTCCACCACCGTTCTGGATATTGCCAGGTTAGGGCGGTATGATAGTATTTCTATCCAGCGCGGATTAGGCCCAGAATACCGTGACAAATACTTCAAAAATGAGGGACGGATATGGCTCCTTGACGAAAAGATCAAGAGTGCAGTTACATTCAAACCTTTTAACCTCCAGACGGATTTTGGTATTATGGGAAGGTTTGATCTAGTTTTATGTCGGTACGTGTTAATATACTTTGCTGAGCAGCTGAGAAAATCAGTGGTACAGAAGATTAGTCAGGTGCTTGAGAAGGATGGCGTTCTGCTGATAGGCAGTTCGGAAATATTCAATGATTTTAGTGAACACTATGAATTCCAGCGCTTTAATGAAGGCACATTTTATCAGGTGAAGAGGTGAGAGGACGTGCGTATTCTATCGGTTGATGATTCTTCTGTCATTCGGAAGATCATGCGTGGGGCAGCCGAGGTTCTGGGCTATGAACTAGCCGAGGCGGCTGATGGCTTCGAAGGGTTGACGGTTTTGGAGGAGCGGTGTGATGATATCGAATTGATACTGTTAGACTGGAATATGCCGGGGATGAACGGGATCGAGTTTTTGGAGAACATTAAAGCTGATGATCGATTCAAACATATACCGGTTATGATGGTAACGACCGAGACAGAAAAAGAGAATATTGTGCGAGCCATTCGAACTGGAGCTGCCCATTATATGGTAAAGCCTTTTACCATGGAGGAACTAACGACTCGTATTCTGGAATCACTAGGGCAGGGGGGCTGATCATGGGCAACCTGGATCGTGAATTTTTATTTAAGAGCTTTCTTAATGCTATGAATGATGTTGTAGGAACCATGGCTGGTTTTGCTATGAAGGAATATAGAGATAACCTTGATGAGCGACAGTCCCATGCGGGAGGGATCACAGGAGCCATGTTGGTGTTGGGCGAAAGAAACGCCATGGTAACTATAACTATGGAGAAAGAGACAGCTTCGGTGCTGGTAGCTTATATGACCGGCATCGATCCGGCTGAGCTGGAAGATGATGAAGTATTTGACGGTGTAGCTGAACTGGTCAATCTGGTAACCGGAAGAGCCAAGGCGATCATGGCTGGAACGGAATACTATTTTAACATTACTCCGCCCTTCACTATTGTAGGTCCGGATCACTATATCATGCATAAGAGCAGGGCGGCTAAGGTCGCTATGAAATATGTTGCAGGAGAACTCGAATTTTTCCTAGAATTGTTCTATATTTAGTGGATTTGGCCAATAACTGAATCGCGAACTAAAAGACGGAATGGGGTGGATGTGACAATGGCGAAGATCCTGGTGGTTGATGATTCACCGCTGATTCACAATCTTATGCGGCAGGCCTTGGAAAAGAATGGGCACGAAGTATGCGGTGATGCTAAAGACGGCAAGGAGGCACTTGAACTGTATGCCAAGCTGCAGCCGGATTTAGTTTTTATGGATATCACTATGCCGATAATGGATGGCTTGGAAGCTACAAAGGCCATTAAGAGCCGGTTCCCTCAGGCAAGAGTGATCATGCTTTCGGCCATGGGGGATGAGGAGTTGGTTGCGGAAGCCATGAACATAGGTGTCGATGTCTTTTTGAAAAAGCCCTTCAATGAATATAAAGTTGTCAGTGCTATATCGCAGCTGATGTAAGGAGAGGTGGCATGGATACCAATCTAGTTCAACCATTTGTATTCAGTACAGCCGAGATGATTTTCGAGATGGCTGGATTCAAGATCATACCAGATGGTGCGATCTATAACGAAGAAGATGAGATCCACTCACGGGGAGTAGCTTCGATAATCAACTATATCGGCAAGATCAAGGGCCGGTTTTTACTGGATATGGAACCAGGTATGGCTCTCAAATTGGCTAGTTTGATAGTAGGACAGGATTATCTAGATGCCCGGGACCCGATGGTGCTGGCAGTCATTTCTGAGATCAACAATACGATTGCCGGGGATGCCATTACAAAGCTTAATCGTAATTACGGACTTTCTCTAAGATTGACTCCGCCGATCGTGTTTACCGGGGCTAAAATCAGCATGACGATTCCCAAAATACCTTCGGTTTCATTGAATTATAAGTCGGAGCATGGTCAGATCAAAGTCAACATTGCCTTCGAAAGGGGGCTGTCATAGATGGATGTTAAGCATTTAAATGCATTTCTTGATGCTATTAAGCATGTTCTGACCCAATTTGGGGTCCAAGATATCAAACGCGGAGCTATCAACAAGAAGGAGAACATGAACATAAAGCTGGACGTTACTGCGCTCATAGGCTTGACCGGAAGGATCAGAGGCAATGTCGCCTTTTCATTTTCCCTCGATACAGCTTTAAGAGTGATTTCGTCGATGATGGGCGGTGCCCAGGTCACAGAAATAGATGCCATAGGCCGCAGCGCCCTTAGTGAGTTTGCCAATATGGTGGCTGGGACTGGTTCTACAATGCTGTCCGAGGATGAGATGCTGTTTGATGTGGCTCCGCCGTCCTTAGTCATGGGAAAGGACATCTTTTTTGTTATCAGTTCGGTCGAGACTATCGCCGTTACGCTGGATACAAGTGCTGGAGCGGTGGAAGTCAACTTTGGCCTGGAAGTGTAGGTGTTAATGGTGAATTATGTCCTCGTAGCAGATGACGTTCTGGTTAATCGCAAGCTGATGAAATCAGTCTTAAAGAAGCTTGAAGATGTTGAATTTATTGATGCTGCCAATGGAATCGAAGCACTTGAGATAATAACTCAGCGAGAAATCGATCTGGTGATACTGGACTTGATGATGCCGGACCTAGATGGATTCGGCTTTCTTAAAGCTATCAAAGAAATGCCTAATCACCGGGATATTCCGGTGATTGTTAGTTCTGCCCTGGATGACGAGAACAGCATAGGCAGGGCACTGGATATGGGGGCTTACGACTATTTCACCAAGCCTTTGTCACCGATGCAGATAAAGGTCACCCTACCACTGAAAGTTAAAAATGCCCTGGACAGCTATCATCAGAAGCGAAGTTTGTCACGGATCAATTCTATTATGAGGCAGGAAATGCGGATCGCAGGTAATTTCCAGAATCACCTGGTGCCTAGCAACCAGGATATGGGCTGTGTTGTGATGTTTGCCGAATACCATCCGGCTATTGAAGTCGGGGGTGACTTTTTTGATATCGAGAAGATCGGCGGTGCTGTTTGGTTCATTATTGCTGATGTTTCTGGTCATGGGGTGGCGTCAGCCATGATCGCATCGATGATTAAGGTCGAGTTTCGGTCGGCCATTGCCAATACTGCATCGATAGGTGAGGTGTTCACCCGGATGAACGTGACCTTTAGTTCTCTTTTAGGCGATCATTATATAACTGCAATATTGGGCCGGATCCATGGGAGTACTATGTCACTTGTAAATGCAGGCCATCCTAATCCCTACATATACCGGTTGGCTGATGATACCATCGAGACTTTTGAAGCCAGGGGCAAAGCTCTGGGAATGTTTGCCGATGCCGATTATGATGAGGTGAACCTGGAAATCCAGCCGGGTGATTGTCTCATACTTTTCACTGACGGCCTGGTCCAGGGCGGATATGCGCGGCAGGGCAATCTGTACGGAGATAAGTTATTGGATGCCTTTCTAGAAAACCGTCAGCTATTGCAGCACACACCAGAAACCTTTATAAATAAGGTGATCTTAGGTTGCGATGTAGCAGGGGACGACGGTCTTGAGGACGATGTGGCGTTGATGGTAATCAAGGTTCAGTGATCCAAGTAATCTTTATTGAATAGACTTGCACGATTATTTATTTCAAAAGCTGCCTTGTTTTGCGGTTGTGGAGGTACAGTCATGACTCCAGCCAGAAGTCGATGGCCTTTATCTGTACATAAGTCCAATACGGTCTTGTTTACATTGGTTATGCTGGTCGCAATTTTTATGGGTGCCTGGTATATCTGGTATTCGTGGCAGCAGGCTGAACAGGAAGCGCGTGCAATCATGATCGAGAAGCTGGATTTGATAAATAGTTCGCTTCTCGGTCAAGCAGCATCCCGGTTAACCGGTTCGGCTGATGACCTAAAGAAACCTGAATATAAGCAGGTCAAGGATAGACTGCTGGAGATAATTAAAGCTGACCATATGGCGAGGTTTGTTTATCTTTGCACTTTAAAAAACGGCAAACTGTATTTCATAGCCGATTCCGAACCACCCACCTCAAAAGACTACTCACCACCCGGACAGGAGTATACCGAAGCCAAGCCAGAGTTTTTCCAGGCGATAAATGAAAATGAAACTATGATTGTTGGGCCTTATTCCGATCGATGGGGAACTTGGATCAGCGTGCTGGAACCGGTCCGAAACCCATATTCGGGGCAGGTCTTTGCTGTTTTGGGTATGGATTATGATGCCGGAAATTGGAACGGCATGATCATGATGTCAGTCATACATTCGGTTTTAATGGTGGCGGCATTGTTGTTGGCGCTATGTGCATTCTACTGGATCGACACACGAAGAAGAAGGTTTGAGCAGGAAAGCCGTAAGCTGAACCTGGCGGTAAATGCAAGCGGAAGCGCAGCTTGGATCATGGATCTGGAAGATCGACTAATTGAGTGGGACGAGCCATTGTGCAGGATGTACGGGTTTGCCGGCGGGCCTGGACTCCATAGGTATTCCAAGTGGCGGAAACTAGTTCATCCCGAGGATCTTGCAGAAATCGAAAGGAATTTCTTAGATGTTGTTGAGTCTGAACTGACAAAATTTGATTTTGTATTTCGAATCATCAGAGGTGATGATGGAGAATTAAGATATATCGGGAATATGGCTCAAATCTATCGCGACAGCAATAACATAGCTAGGTACTTGATCGGTACCAGCCGGGATCTGACCCATGAGATTGAATTGGAACAGGAAGTTCGCCAGTCCCGGACCAATTTCGATACGTTTTTCAACACTGTCGACGACTTGATCTTCATCGTCGACCTGGATGGTGTGATCACTCATGTCAATCAGACGGTTGTCCGGCGGTTGGGTTATACGCCGGAGGAGTTGAGTGGTAAACCAGCCCTTTTGGTTCGTCTTCCAGAACGAAGAGAAGAAGCTGCCCAAAATCTAGCCGATATGATTGCTGGTCGAGCAGAGTATTGCACTGTTCCGTTAGTTTCGAAGGATGGCCTGGTGATTCCTGTTGAAACCCGAGTATCAGTGGGGGAATGGGACGGTAAACCCGCATTATTCTGTGTCAGCAAGGATATATCAACCCTTAAGAAGTCAGAAGAGAAGTTTGCCAGTGCATTTCACGCTGGGGCCGTTATGATGGCAATTTCGCGAATTGAGGATGGCTGTTTTGTGGATGTCAACGATTCTCTGGTAAATACACTGGGTTACTCCCACGAAGAACTCATTTCTACCAGCGCATTTGAACTGAGCATATGGGTAGATCCCGAAGATCGTGAGAAGATGAAAAAGATATATCGGGAGCAAGGGAATGTCCGTAATATGGAAGCCGAGCTGCGATGCAAAGATGGCACCATAATCACCGGGCTCTTTTTTGCCGATCCTATCATGATAGACGATCAGGATTGCTGGCTGATCAATTTGACTGACATAACGGTACGCAAGCGAATGGAAGAAGAACTGCGCGATAGCGAAGCCCGGCTTAATCTAGCGACCAGTGGTGCGGGGGTTGGCTTATGGGACGTAATGATTCAAACCGGTCAGGTTAATCTAAATGAACAATGGGCTCAAATTCTAGGCTACACGTTGGAGGAGCTATCTCCGGTTAGCCTTAGTACGTGGTCTAGTTTGACCCACCCCGAAGATCTGTCCAAATCAGAAGAACTATTGGTAAAGCACTTTATTGGCGAAAGCCCGTTCTATGAGTGTGAAAGCCGTGTGCTTCACAAGGACGGAAACTGGCTATGGGTGTTGGACCGGGGTAAGGTTATTGAGTGGGACCTGGAAGGGAAACCGATCCGCATGGCTGGCACCAAAATAGATATCACAGAGAGCAAACAGGTCGAAGAAGAACTGCTGGCAGCTAAGGAGCAGGCTGAGGTAGCCAGCGTTGTAAAGGGCCAGTTTCTAGCTAATATGTCACATGAGATACGGACTCCATTGAATGGTGTCATGGGGTTCCTGGAACTACTGGACAATACAGATCTAACAGAAGACCAGAAAGACTTGCTGCGCGAAGCAAGAGGAGCTTCTGAGGTCCTACTGTACCTGATCAGCGACATTCTGGATTTCTCAAAAATCGAAGCTGGCAAGCTTTCAATGGAAAACATCAGTTTCGACTTGAGGACCACTGTCGAGGATGTGGTGGCCTTGATGATCCCCCTTGCATATGCTAAGAAATTGAATGTACATACCTTCATCAAATCCGGAGTGCCGGATATAGTCATAGGTGACCCAGCCCGCTTGAAACAGGTTCTAGGCAATCTTTTAAGCAACTCGATCAAGTTTACTAGTCGAGGTGAAATATCAATTACTGTAGAGTTGTTGGAAGCAGGTGGCGATGCAGCGACTGTGCGTTTCTCAGTAAGTGATACCGGAATAGGTATGGAACCACAGGTTTTGGAGCGCTTGTTCCAGCCTTTTACTCAGGCCGACGCCTCCACAACTCGAAAATACGGTGGTACTGGATTGGGACTGGCGATATCCAAGCAGCTAGTAATGATGATGGGTGGTAATTTTCAAGTTGAAAGCCAGTCTGGCCGGGGCTCAGCTTTTGCTTTCACAGCCACTTTCGGGGTCGACCGGAATGCACCGCGCAAAGTGCTCGAGTACGCGGAGCTTGCCGGGGTTCGAGTATTGGTCATTGATGAACATGAGAATGAAAGGGCTATACTGGCCAGCTATCTTGAAGATGCCGGAATAAAAGTTTTTACAGTTGATAGCGGCGAGAACGCTCTATCTGAACTACTCAAGAGAAAGGATACACCGCAAAGCATAGATATAGTCATTTTTGACCGGCTGCCAGGCTTCAACAGCAGTGAAATGGCGGTGGTCCTTGATAAAATGCCATCGATGAGGTATGTGAAACTGATTCAACTCACGACTATAGCGAACAAAGGTGATGCAGCCAAGGCCAAAAAAATGGGATTTTCAGCTTACCTGACCAAACCTATAAGAAAGTATGAACTCTTAGGCTGCATATCACTGGTATTGGGGCTTAGAGAGGACCATGGCCAGAATGCGGAACTGATCACGCGATATACAGTCAAAGAACACCTTAAAGCGCACCAGCCTAGAATTCTATTGGCTGAAGATAATGATGTGAATCGTAAGGTTTTCATAATGGCATTAAAATATAGCAACCTGACATGTGATGTGGTCACAAATGGATATGAGGCATTGCATGCCTGTCTGACCAAGGAATACGATATCATCTTTATGGACTGTCAGATGCCAGTATTGGACGGATATGAAGCGACCAGGCAGATCCGGGAAGCTGAAGGCACCCAGAAACATACTGCGATCATTGCCATGACTGCCAATGCGATGGAGGGTGACCGTGAAAGATGCCTGGCGGCTGGCATGGATGACTATATAAGCAAACCAGTGAAAATGGAATACATCGTTGCAATGATCGAGCAATACGCTTTGAAATCTAGCGAACCTGGCTACCCTGCTTTCCTAAATGAATGCATGGCAGAATTTATTGCCTCTACCGGATTCTTGGAGGACGATGTCCGTGATCTTTTCGACAGTTATATAGGCTTACTTCCAGAGTTTTTGCATGAAGCAGCAGAAGCTCTGTCAGCTAAAGATTTCACCCGCTTACGCGAAACAGCCCATAAGTTCAAGGGCCCTTCTGGATCTTTGCATATTGAGAGCATCTACAGCCTGGCAGCGGAGCTGGAGAAGCATGCCCTGGAAAAGGATTATTTAGCTGCTCAGTCTATTTATAATGCAATCAAGGAGCTGTTGGAATAGAATTTATTATACAATGCTCAATACCAGGAGAAGATACTTTAGGCATCTGCTATGCATAGGTTTCAAATTGGGTTGATGACACAAGGTTGAAGAGTTCTAGGCGCCTCTTGAATATGAATTCTGAGACATGCAATAATTAGTTCTTTACCAACCAGGCAAAAAAAACTATTATTGAATTCGGGTATTCTTATTGCAGCAATGTTGCAGCCTCTACGCCCAAAAAGATTTAGCCAGGAGGTACCTGGAGTGCTTATATGTCCCAAATGCTCGCATGTTAATTCCGACATAAGTAAGACATGCATATATTGCGGAAGCAGCCTTGTTCAAAACGATGCTGTCCTGAAAAAGCCCAGGCCGGATGCGAAACTTGGATCTGTAGCTGCGGACCGCCCAAAAAATGCTATCCGATTGAAACTTCCTAAAAAACTGCTGGCAATGTTTTTGGCTATTGTACTTATATCCGGCGTTTCGTTGCTTACCTATCACCCAGTTCTAGAAGAGCCAACCACCAAACCTCAGAAAGTTGATTTGGACTACTCCCGCCAGGCTAGTGAACTGTCATTAACGTCCAATTGTATAGTGCTTATGGAGCCCAATACCGGCGCAGTTCTTTACACTAGGAATCCCGATCTGCAGACAGCGCCTGCTAGCACTACCAAGCTGATGACTATGCTGCTAGCTGTAGAAGCCATGGAAAAGGGTAAAGTAAAGAAGTATGATACGGTAACAGCCAGTGAGCAGGCGGCTTTGGCCGATGGGGCACGAATCTACCTGCAGCAGGGCGAAGAGCTTACCTTTCGGGATATGATGAGGGCAGTTGCCGTGCATTCGGCTAATGATGCGGCTATAGCCGTTGCTGAACATGTGGGAGGGGACATCGATAGTTTTGTGCAGCTTATGAACCGCAAAGCCCAGGAACTGGGCATGAAAAACACCCACTTTGCTAACGTGAACGGGCTGCCGATCGACAACCATTATGTCAGTGCACGTGACATGGCGATACTGGGCAGTGAAGCCGTAAAACACCCGCAGATTTTCGAGTATACATCGATCAAAGACTGCAAGATACGTGATGGGACCTATCCGATTTCCAACACCAACCGTCTTTTATGGTGGTACCAAGGAGTCGATGGTTTGAAAACTGGGTGGACATCGAAGGCTAAGCACTGTGTAGTCGCCACCGCTAATAAAGGCGATTTGAGGCTCGTAGCGGCAGTGTTTGCCAACCCTCGTGTATACCAGCAGTTTAATGATGCGATCACACTCTTTGACTATGGCTATTCTCACTTCTCGTATCCCAAATACGGGGACCGGAATCAGAAGCTTGGTGCGGTTAAGGTCTGGTTTGGCAAAAGCAGGACCATATACGCAGTTGCTGATGAAACCATCGGTTTTATGACCCCCAAGGGGCAAGAAAAAGAAGTGACATTTCACAAAACACTAATGCCTCATGTGGTGGCTCCGGTCAAAAAGGGCACCCGGGTGGGCTATGTCGAGGTGCATTTTAAGGGCAAATTAGTCAAAAGGATCTATTTGACAGCCAACAAAGATATACAGGCATTTTGGCAGTAGATTTTTGGAGCGAACCCCTGGGCTTTGGTTCAGAATGTCAATTTTCATAAATATTCCAGCAATTATTTTAAATACTTGAGTGTTTTTTGAAGGTAAATCGAACTCTAATTTAGAATATTAATCCGTAGATATCTAGAAATATATAGAAACTGCAATAGGAGAACACGGCTGTGGCGAACGAGACTATCTTAGTAGTGGATGATGAAGCCCCGATCTGTTTGCTGTTGGAAGAGTGTTTAAAACTGAATGATTACCGGGTGGTGTCGGCCAACAGCAGTGAAGAGGCACTATTGCTGGCACGTTCAGAACACCCGGACTTGATCATCCTGGATGTAATGCTGCCCGGGCTGGACGGTTTTGAGGTATGCCAGGCGCTGAGAAAGTTTACGCTGGCACCTATAATGTTTCTTAGCGGTCGAAATGCCGATGTTGACAAAATTGCCGGGCTCACACTGGGTGGGGATGATTACATAACCAAGCCATTCAACCCGGACGAGCTTCTGGCCAGGGTCAAGGCCCAGCTAAGACGAAGCCAGATGCTTTCGGAATACGCTCCCAGTGAGTTCGTTTTACAGTTTCCGGGATTGGTGATCGATCCTTTACACTATAGAGTTGAATTCAATGATAGGATCATAGATCTTTCGATGAAGGAGTTCCAACTGCTTTATCTTATGGCTAGAGAACCTGAACGCATATTTTCTCTAGAAGAATTGTTCAAGATGGTCTGGGGCGCAGAAAGTCATGGGGATACACGTACAGTAATGGTCCACATAAGTAATCTGCGTAAGAAGATTGAGAATGCCACTGCATCACTTGAATACATACATACCATTCGTGGTCGGGGTTATCAATTTTTTGTAGGATAATAAAAATGCTGTTAAGCTGTTTCTTTGGTTATGGAAACGGCTTTTTCATTTCTTGTCGAGCTAGAGGTTTTTCTAGTAAAAAATAGTATTGAATTAGGTTTGGAGCAAGTGCCGTTGTCTAATGGTATAGGACTAAACTATTAACTATCTATTGATAAAGAAGGAATATAGGCATTTTGGGTAGAAGTCTTGAGCAATTCTAATGATTGAGGGGGTCCTATATTGAAAAAGGTATTAACTGTTTTATTGATCGCTGTCCTCGTAATCTCATGCATTGGTTTAGCAGGCTGCGGCAAAACCAAGGATAACTCTAAACCAGCTGAGAAATCAAGTTCGGTAACTGATTCATCAGCAAACTCCAATATTGATCCCGAAGTTGCTGCCCTGATGGCAACAGGGAAGTCCAGCTCACTAAAAGGTGTCTATTATGAAATGGTAATGAAAGCTAAGGGCATGAATACGACCACCAAGATGTGGCAACAAGGCAAAAAAATGCGGACAGAAACCGAGTTTGCAGGTATGAAGGTGGCCATGATCGTCAATCCAGATAAAAACCTTTTTGTAAGCTACATGCCTTCACTGGGGAGCGCAACGGTGCTGGATGCGAACAGTAAGAAGGCCATGACGCAGAATACTGCTGATCAGTGGACAACCCAGGGCTCCAATGTCTATAAGATTACTGGTAGCGAGACCTTAGACGGAGTATCGTGCAAAGTTATGGAAGGGAAGCCTGCGGGGATGGACAATGTCAAGGTATGGATAGCAGAGGATACAGGCATGCCCATTAAGTTTGCAGCAACTGTTTATGGTGATCCTATGACCATGGAATTCAAGAACTATAAATTCGGACCTCAGCCTGCTGCCATGTTCGAGCTGCCGGCAGGAGTGAAGGTTACAGAGATGCCTAAGAAATAAGACCTGAAATACATAGTCAATCATTTAAAAGAAGGCTCCCGAAAGAGCCTTCTTTTTCGTTAGTTAGTATAATAGAGGTCGGGGCTGGATTGATACATCAGGAACCAGCTCATGACCATGGCCTGAGCATCGGGGAGGTACTTTATGTACAATGCTTGAGGTGCGGAATAACGGAACTGGTAGAAGTTGCGATCGTGTCCTTGGACTATGATCACCCACTGTAAAACGTTTTTTTGTCCGCGGGGAAATAGAGCTTTGAACTCAACACATGGGTAGACAGATGATCCTTGGCGCATCAAATAGTTTCTTTTATCTAAAATCTTACCTTTTACCGACTGCAGTTGGGAGCTGTAATCTGTGTAGACGTCATTGATATTGTGGTAGGAACCGCCCTTTTCCTCGGGTAAAGTGACCTGTATTGTCACTGTGGAACTGTAGGCTTCAGTTTTCGGCTGCCCGCTAAAGACCCAGGTCGATGGGTCGGGTTTTTGGAAAATCCAATTGGCCGGGTATTTCAGGATAAAGCCGGCATTGCGTTCCCTGAATGCTTTTGGCAAATTGGGCAGTATCAGTTTTGGAGAAACCGGGGTTTGGGCCTTGGAGAAGTTAGGGTCAGGCGGAGGCATATGCAATGGATTATCAACTTCGTCAAACTTGACCTGGGGCTGTGTATTGGAAAAATAATATATTCCAATAGCCACCGCAATAATTATTAATAGGGCAGCTGTCATTTTACGCGCGACTTTAGCTAATGCCCCGCCAAATAGTTCTCTCATTGATTTCACTCCTCTAATAATGATTGTAGACACGAAAGAGATATAATACAAGAATTAATAGGAATTTCTGGGGATGACCGAACAATAGTGAAAGCTTGTTCAAAAAACAAGGCAGGATATTTATTACTAATAGCGAAATGGAAATTCAGTATTAGTAAGTTGCCTTCTGATCAAAAAGAATTTCGGGAAAGTTGTTGGGGGTACGGATGAAGGATTTGCTGGATGAAGTCTTTAAGTCTCTTAAGCATCCTATAGGCGACGATGACTGGATTTCCAAGGTCATTGTTATATCTATATTAGGTATCGCTGCATTGTTTGGCATAGAATCATTTTTTAATGATCTTATGCAAGGCAACGGTTTTTATGGCGCATCTTGGGTTTGGCAGTTGGCTTTGGCTCTGGGGTCGTGTTTGTATTTTGGTTATTTGCTGGAAGCGATGCGAGCCGGGTTTGATTTCAATGAAGATGTCAAACTACCAGAGCTTAGTAATTGGGGGACCATGTTCACTAATGGGTTGCTGGTTCTGATCATTAACCTGGTCTACCTGATCGTACCAATAATCATTTTTTTCTTTATCAGTGGTTATTTATACGCCCAAAAAGTAGCCGTTCTTCCGCCTGGACAAGTGGGGCCAGCTATTCAGATTCGGGACATATGCCAGTTTATAGCTGCTATTATGTTTGTAGTGACGAGCTTTTTTATTCCAATGGCAGTGGCCAATTTTCTGCACAAAGAGAATCTTGGGGCTGCCTTTGCTGTAGGGGAGATCAGGGCTAAGATCAGATTGGCTTTCGTAGATTATCTCAAGGTCGTTCAGCTCTGGATCGTAGGATTTGTCATTTGCATAATGATAATGAATTGGTTAGGATTGTTGGGACTGGCCATTGTGCCGATCATTATGATGTATTTGAGTTCGGGGGTATTTATTGAAGTAGGAAAGCTCTACGAGAGGAGCGAACCTGCAACGCCTGAATAGTATCAGCTAAAAAACCGGATGCAAGTCCGGTTTTTTTATTACCTAATAAGTTGATTATCCGTGAATATTACGTATACAAACATTACAGGATTTGATAAAATTTAGTTAGATAAATTCGCTATAGGGGGTTATAAGTGGATGAAAACCAAAATTACTGAAATGCTCGGAATACAGCACCCAATTATATGCGGAGGTATGCTTTGGTTGTGCAAGCCAGAGTTGTGTGCGGCTATTTCCAATGCCGGGGGCTTGGGTAATATTACTGCTGGCAACTACGACACGGGCGAGGAACTGCGCTCAGCCATCCAAAAGACCAAGGAAATGACTGACAAACCTTTTGGCGTTAATATTACATTATTGCCTTCATTCCGGATCACTCCGGAAACATATGATGATTTCTTCCGGGTATGTGCCGAAGAAAAAGTGGCTGCGATAGAAGTGTCAGGGGCTCCGGCTACCAAGTATATAGATATGGTCCATAAAGGCGGAGTCAAGATCATGCATAAGGTAGGTGCAGTGCGTCACGCTCGTAACATCGAAAAGTACGGTTATGATGCAGTAATAGCGGCGGGCATCGAAGAGGGCGGACACCCTTTGAACGATGATGTTACTACCATGATCTTGACCCCCAGGATCGCTGAAACGGTCAAAATACCAATAATAACCACCGGTGGTATTGCTGACGGTCGAGGCTTAGCCGCGGCACTGACGCTGGGCGCAGAAGGGGTCATGATGGCCACACGTTTCATTGCTACTCCTGAATGCCAGGTGCATGAAAACATTCGCCAGGAAATGGTCAAACGTGAAGAACAGGACACCACTCTGATCTGTAAGACCGTACATTTGCAGGGCAGAGCATTAAAGAATAATCTGGTAACAAATATCCTGGATATCGAAGCTAAGGGCGGCGGATGGGATGATCTATTTCCCCTCTTGACCGGTCAACGAGTTAAGAAGGCTTGGGATTCCGGCGATGTAGATGATGCTGCTTTCATGGTAGGACAATCGATCGGTTTGATTCACGAGATCAAGCCCTGCAAAGAATTGCTGGATGACATGGTTAACGAAGCCGAAGCGATCCTGAAAAAGAATTTAGCTCGGTTTTAACTGAGTATACAGCGCTATATGACAACATTTTCACATAATAAGTGACATCTTCCTGAGGTTATGTCAAACTATAAACAGTAAAAACCTTCAATCCCACACTGCTCAAAAGATAAGGGTGTTAGCGCTTTTAGGGGTAATGCTAACCAGCTATCTGCGAACACGCAACATCTTACATGCTGAAGGAGATTGACGGCCATGGTTCAGGAACGATCATACCTAGGAAGAAGACAGCGTCGCCACCTGCAGATACGTAATCAAATCCGACAGGCGGCTGAACAGGTGATTCTGGAAAAGGGATATGGCAAGACCAGCATCAAGGATATAATGGACAATACTGAGCTGGGATATGCCACATTCTACAATTATTACCGCAGTAAAAAAGATGTTGTCATGGACATTGTGGCGGAGAATATCGAGATGGCCCGTCAGGGTGTTACATGGGCACCGCCCGATGAAGCCAGCCTTCACGTCCGGGTCTATATCAGCTTGCTCAGCGCTCTCGAGATTTTTCATAACAGTAAGAATATGTGGAAAATCGTTCGCAGTGGTCTGGAATATGATGCCGATCTTCGTAGAGTATGGAATGAAGCTACTTCCAATATATTTGACTTTGTCCACCAGGAAGGGAAATGGTCCCAACGGTGGGGATTGCTTAACGATGGAGTGTCGCTCAATACAACCTTGATCGTAGTCTGGGGTACGATCGAATCGACCCGCAGCTACGTACTTGATAATGATCTTACCATTGAAGAATTGCAGAGATTGACCTGGGAATACTCACTTATGGTCGTCAAAGCGGTATTCAAGGTAGACCATATACCACCTGAATTGATGCAGCATGTTCATCGGGGCTTGAGGCGGCCGACCATTGTCAATGTTGATAGTGTAGACAGAAATGTTCGTCGGCGCACTAAGCATTCCGAGTAACAGACTCTGGCCATAGTTTGATCGTCTATTGGCCATCTACACATTCACATTGGGAGGGACAGCATTTGAACGAATATAAAACCCTTCTGTTAAGACGGGATGACAAGATCGCGATCCTCACCATCAACCGGCCACAACAGTTCAATTTGGTCAATGTTGAGTATCTGAAGGAATTAGATGCTGCCGCACAGGAACTCAGAGAAATGGATGATTTGGGAGCGGTAGTGATCAATGCTAACGGTGAACATTTTTCCGCTGGAATAGACTTGAATATGCTGGCCGGAGTCGATTCGCAGTTTGTCATGAAGAACCTGGACTGGCTGCAGCATGTTTATGGACAATGGGAGAGTTTCCCGGTGCCGGTGATAGCCGCGATTCACGGGCTTTGCTATGGGTCGGCGACCGAGTTGATCCTGGCTTGTGACATAAGAGTAGCTGCCAGCAACGCTAAGATTGCTATTCCGGAAGTCAGGTTCGGCTTATCCCCGGATATGGGAGGAACGACTCGCCTGACTAAGCTGGTAGGGCCCGGGCAAGCCAAGCGCCTGATCATAGCATGTGAAGAAATCGACGCAGATGAGGCTAAAGCCATTGGATTGGTAGAAATAGTCGTGGAACCAGACCAGTTGATGGAAAGAGCAGTCAAACTCGCCAAACGCATTGCGGGTATGCCGCCGATCGCGGTCAAGATGGCCAAGAAAGGAATCAACATGGCAGTTGAGAGCAGCCGGATGGCTTCGCTTCATTTTGAATATGCACAGTCAACTTACTGCTGTGGAACCGAGGATCAGAAAGAAGCGATTGCTTCTTTCTTTGAGAAACGCAAACCGGTGTTCAAAGGCAAGTAATATTTTGAAATGAAACCCCGCCCACTTTCTAATAATGGGCGGGGTTTTTTATTGCCTAATCACTCCAGTGGCGGGTAGAACGGATTTTCTCTATGATCACGGTGAACGTTTCTACAATTGATGGGTCGAACTGCTCACCAGCGCATTTCCTAAGTTCGGTCAATGCCTCGTCATGAGTCAATGCTTTTCTATAAGGGCGATCATGGGTCATGGCATCATACGCATCGGCTATAGCAAGGATCCTGCATTCGAGTGGGATTTCGTTGCCTTTGATGCCCAGCGGATAGCCTTTTCCATTCCACCATTCATGATGTTTGAGAATCCAATCAGCGACTAGGATAAGGTCGGGGGCGGATAGAGATATGCGATGTCCGATCTCACAATGGCGCTGCATATCATGGCGTTCAAGGTCGGTGAGGGGCCCGGGCTTGAAGAGAAGGCGCTCTGGGAGACCAATTTTGCCAATGTCATGAAATTGGGCTAGAAGGCGCAGGTTTTGAATGTTGTGTTCTGCAAGCCCCAATGAATTGGCCATTTCGGTAACCAAGTATTGCAGGTGTTCGGTCTGCCTTTCATCAGTCAAACGGCGGGTTTTAAGGATTTTCATTATTGTATTTATGATGGTGCTGCGCGCGTTCCGGCTCCTGTATAGCTTATCGCGATGCATGTTGTTGTTCGCTTCTTTAAAAACCTCGTTGAGGGAGATTCGAGATTCATGTTGGATCGACCAGCCCAGGGAGACACTGACCGGCAGATCATTGTCATTGGAATTAAGCTCGTCAATGGCCGCCTGCATTCGGTGAGCTACATCCTTGACTAGTTCTTCGTTGCTGTGTGGCAGGAGCACGGCAAAGCCGTCTCCGTCGACCCTGGCTACCACATCTGAGGCGCGAAAGCATTTCTTGATGGCTTTGGCGGTCCCGACCAGGATCCTATTCCCAGCATCGTGCCCCAAAGACTCGTTTATCAGCTTCAAACCATCCAAGTCACAGACAATCATTCCTACAAGACCGAAACGGCCAGTATCTAAGCGATGCAATTCCTCTTCAAAATACAAACGGTTATACAGCTCGGTTAGAGAATCGTGCATGCTCAAGTATTTGAGTTTCTCCTCGGCGACCTTGCGGTCGGCGATTTCGGCACGGAGTTCGGCATTGATGCGTACCAAATCAGCTGTCCGCGTTTTTACCCGGTGTTCCATCTCTTTTTTCTGACGGACAGCGATTCTATGGTTGATGAAAGCGCTGGCCCGGGCCCTGAACAGTGAGATCGAAAGGATCATTGCTACCACCAAGATCAGAGTACTGCTAGCGTACTGGTTGATATGACTGTCCAACTTGCTGGGGAAATAGGTTATTGCCCATACATAAGAAGCAAAGCCGAACAACTGTGCAACTACGATCATGGTTGGACTGAACTGCAGTAGTGCTGCGACGATAAGTGCAGACAGCATGTATATGGCAAAGTTATCGGAGGCAAACTGTCCTACACCGCTAGCAATGGCACTCCACCCCAGCAGGAACAAACCCCATAGAACAGCCAGCGCTTTATGGAAATCTGATATGGATTCAGCATTTTTTGGCGAATTAATATATACAAGGACTAAAAACACGATATTAGCGATGGCAAAGATGACATGCAGGTAGAACATGTGCAAATATCCGGAATTGTCAGGCCATAGGCCGGACTTCCAGCTTGCCAGGTCGGTGAAGACTAACCAAACCAGATTCACAATAAGAAGCAGAATTGCCACATACTTTTCTCTTAATATTGTATAGAAGTATTCGTCGGCAATAAACTCCGATTCGAACTGAAAGAAAGTATCATCTTGTTTTCCATAGAAAAACCTGGTAAGGTATCGCCTAAACCTCGTTATATCTCTCGGGGATTTGGCAGAATGATGCATAGCTGAATAAACTCCTCCATATTTTATTATACGATAAAAATGTCCCGCATGGACAGTGCTAACGAAAGTTCACATAAAGGTTAGCGTAGGATAAAATAGTAACTAATATCCTATTTAAGTGGTTATTCTAAGGTAAATGGTGAAGGAGGATGGCCTATGGGCAGTTATGAAACAGGTGGTCGGAGCGGCGGTTTAAGTGCTGTCTCTTTTACAGTTTTTCTTTTAATTGCTGGTGCTGGTTGGTTCTATTGGAAAATGACATCGCAGTTTTGGGGATTAGTTGGATGGATCATTGTGGCGGCACTGGTAGCCTGGTCAATAAAAATCGCAGATCAATGGCAGAGAGCTGTCATATTGAGGTTGGGACGATTTCACAAATTAGCGGGACCAGGACTTTTCTTCATTGTACCGATCATTGATGAAACTGCTATGTGGATCGATACGCGCACCCGCTCCACTTTCTTCACTGCGGAGAAGACCTTGACTAAGGATAATGTGCCGGTCAATGTGGATGCGGTCATGTTCTGGATAGTGACCGATCCCATTAAGGCTGCTCTAGAAGTCGAAGACTACCAGCGAGCAGTGACCTGGGCTGCTCAGACAGCTTTGCGTGACATAATAGGCAAAACTGAACTCTACGAGATGCTGGTAGGGAGGGAATTGATCGATCAAAAGCTAAGGGAGCTTATTGATCTGCGAACTGAGCCATGGGGAGCTGCGGTGCGTTCAGTCGAGATCCGTGATGTCATGATCCCGCCTGAACTGCAGGATGCCATGTCCCGAGAGGCACAGGCTGAACGGGAGAGGAGGGCACGAATCATCCTGGGCACCGCCGAGCTGCAGATCGCCGAGAAATTCAGCGAAGCCTCCCGTCTTTATCAGGATAATCCGGTAGCATTCAATCTTAGAGCAATGAATATTCTTTACGAGGGGATCAAAGAGCGAGGCGCATTGGTGGTTGTGCCGTCTGACATGGTAAACTCTCTGAATGCTGGGTCCATCTTGGGCTACGTAAACGCAGCCGGAATCAAGCCACCCACTTCAAATAAGTCTAGCGTGCCGGAAGAAACGGAACAGCAGGCTTGAGCAGGTCAGTTGCACTTATATTTTGAAAAACCTCATATTTGTTTAGCAGTTCCTGCAGGGTTACAAATTCGTAGCCCTGTTTTTTTAGTTCCGCAATAAGCAGGGGTAGTGCTTTAATAGTCATGCTACGGTCAAGGTGGCCGTCATGGGCTAAAATTATCGCGCCGGGAACACACTTGGATACTACCCTATCAACCATCGCTTGCGGAGTTCGGGCCAGACTGTTTTCAAGGCAGACTGTCCATAATATAGTCTTGTATCCATAGATTTCTGATAGAGCAATGATGTTATGGTTGAAAAGTTTGCGTGGTGGCCGGAAATAAACGGGAGGCCGATCAGTCAGACCCTCAATGACTTCATGACACCAAATGATTTCTTCATTGGTGGTCAAATCGGTCTTAGCCAATAAATTAGGGTGAGTATAGGTGTGATTTTCTATTTCATGCATCTGCGCTGCTTCTTGTTCAATTATTTCGGGATGTAGATATGCTTCCTCACCTACTACAAAAAAGGTGGCCCTAACATCCTTGTCTTTCAAAATCGCCAGTATACGCGGTGTAAAGCGGGGATCAGGTCCGTCATCGAAGGTTAGAGCTATCACTTTTTTGTTGGTGTTTGCGCGGGTAATGGTCTGGGGATTGGAAAAGCCGGAAAAATGTGTGCGGTTTCGGGGTGCTGTGAGATCCTGCACCAACGACTCTGGTGGGAATCCGACAATAGCTATCTTTAAGCTGATGAGGCATGTGCAGAGACCGAAACAGAATTTGCGCACCAAAATAAAACCTCCTGTTTAGCCTCTCCAACACACTGAATGAGCGATGGGGCCCTGCCAATGGGCCCCATCCCCGACTTCAGCATTATAACGCTCTCCATCCCCCCTTGATTCTTCTTACTATTGTCTCCAGCAGGTTATCAGGCGACTCTGATTCCTTGCTGTCACTTGTGGCGGCAGTTTCCGAATGCAGATAATATACGGTAGCCAGAACATTTCTTTCAATCCTTGCCTGGCTTTCTTTGAAATCCTCCCAACTAGCCTCTTGTTCGTAGAGGTTCATGCATTCCTGCAGATTCTGTGCACGTCCAGTTTCAATGAAATAACGGAATCGTTGGAGTACTTCCTTACTGTGATAATTAGGGTGTATGTCCAGGCTTTTTAGAACTTCACCGTATATTTTTAATACCCGGTTGCCCTTTTTGACTTTTAAGCGGGCTTTCTTAATATCTTCGATACTGCGGTTGATAAAATGGTTTTTCTCGGTCTCCCACTCCCGGAGGGCCAACTTGTAACGGTCACAGGATTTTTCGTATTCCCGGTAATTCATGTAATATATTTTGAGCTCATAATTATAGCTAGCACATGCCTCCTTAAACTCCTGGGTCAAAGTTTTATCCCATGTCAGCAGGCTGCGCAATCGGGATAGCTTATACTCGGGTTTTACCGGTTTGGCTCCAGGCTTTTCTGGCTCTACCAGGGCTGTATACGGTGCGTTGAGGAATTGTTCCCGCAGGCCGATTAGATGCTCTTGGAAACGGTTCTGCAGCTTTATCTCTTCCGAAGCATCAAGCGCTAAGGTGCAGATGTCGAGGTCATGCAGTAGCTCTTCACGAGTTTTACGGTTCGATGGTTTACATTTTAAATTCGCATAGAATTTGGCTACCGGATCATCAAGATAAGGTGTACCGTTCAATTCAACTAATTCACGAATGTCAGATGCCGTTACTACCTCGTGCTGAAAGGCGGTGCGATAAAAATAAAATCTAGTATTGGTTTTAATGTAGTAAGCGGGGCCAACAGAGTCCAAATGATGGTTTTCAATCAATACATCCAGGTCATTTTCCATAGCCAGCAGCTTGTCTATAAAAAGAACCCATTTAGGTATGTTTTCATTGAAATTGTCCGGGTCAGAGAACTGATCCTTCAGCTCCTTATATACCTCTAGGCTGATGTTAAGAAAACTGTGCTGAAAAAAATCAAGGACCACATCGGGAGGGAATTCCTGCATGATAGTAGCATCTATGTTGTTGTGTCCTTCCTTGTCAAGGAATGTGAGCAATAATGCCATGCCTCCTTTATTTCTAAAATATCTGTTGCACTATCAAATTCTATAAATGCAAATAAATACCTCCAAGATCGATCGTTAATTTATCGCCTAATTCTAGGCTTTGACGCCAAAGTATGGAGGTTTTCGATTAGTTGCGTTTAAGTTGTTGAAAAAGGCCGGAGGGCATAAAATGCGGAATCGATCTGGTCAGACCGGTTTGCTGTAGCTGAAGTTAAGAGCTTATAATTAGCTTAGTGATCCAGTGAAGGAATTATTAGGGGGGCGGGAATATGTTTCGCAAAATACTTGTTCCGATCGATGGTTCAGACTACTCTGATAATGCAGCTCGTGTGGCTGCCCAAATAGCCGAAAAGTTCCAAAGTGAGATAACCCTTTTGCATGTAGTGAACCGATCGCTGGTCAATGTAGCATGTCCTCCGGAAGCACTTCCCACCATAACAGATGCAGTTCTAAAGGAATGGCATGCATCAGGCGAGAGGATTTTGCAGGAAACTCTCGAATTGATAGATAATGGAACAAGCCATATCGAAACTTTGGCGGTTTGGGGAAATCCGGCGGAAGTAATAATCGAACAGTCGAGGTCAGCGGGGTATGATCTGATTGTTATGGGATGCTTGGGTATAGGAGCCTTTACTGAGCTGCTGATCGGCAGTGTCAGTAACCGGGTAAGTCATCTTGCTTGCTGCCCTGTCATGCTTGTTAAGGCTATTTGATTCAGCTAATGGTTAATCCTGTTCTAACCGATAACATCCTTAGACTGAGTATAGAAAATCTCGGCCATTTGGGGGTGAACAAGAGTGGAACCGGAAGAAAATGTCCTCCAGCCCAAATCCAATAAGAAGCTGTACGTTGCCGTATGGCTCTTGCTTTCTTTGAATTTTTTCCTGATCTATAATCTTAATTTCCACATTTCGTTTCTTTCAGTTCTGTTCTTTATTCTGCTCAGTGCCGGTGGCTCGGGAGCTTTGATCTTTTTGATCGATAAGCCGCGCAATTCTGAAAAGGTCCATAATGATGTAGCGGCTAAGGTTGCCGAAACAATGGAAGAACTACGGCCTTCATGCGAACAGATCTTTGCTGTGGAATTAGAGGAAAAAGTGCGTAGTGTCGTGGAAGACGCCAGCAACGATTTTAGTGAAGGAATGGATTGGCTCTGGCAGAGTGGGGAAGGGCTCAAGACTACTTTGTATGCCGGGCTTACCCAAGTCAAAAATGATATTAAGGCTTTATGCGGGCACTTCCCCCATGAAGAGATCATGCATGGACTAAAAGCCATGGATATTAGGGTGGAGCGACTGCTGGAGTTTATTAATGATGTAGTGCGAGTACAGGAGCGTGATCGCGAAGATCTCGAAGGCATGACGGCGAGATTAGTCAAAGAATTGGAAACCCGTCTAAGCAAGGAAAAAGATGTGGTTTTTAGCTACTTGCAAAATCTTCTCACTACACAGATAACCGAAGAATTTGAACATACTGGGGAAATGCTGGTCCCTAAAATGGATGCGTTGACTGAGCAATTCAGGCTCTTTTTGGATAAGAGTGTAGAGTCTAAAATGCAGAAGGTGGAGTCAAATATCTCGGTTAAGCTCGAAAATATGGCAGCGAGGGTCATTGGTGAAGTACAGAGTTTTGTCATGAATCAGATAAATGGCATCAACCAACTGATTGAATTGGCTGATCGGGTCATGGGGGAAAGAAGGATCAGCAGTACTTTTGTTGATAAGCTTACAGATATGAAACAGCAATTGACCCAAATGCGTGATGATGCCAACGGAGTCCTGATGAGTCTAGCTTGGCAGGATATGATGGTAGAGAAAAGGTGGCAGGAACTTAGCGAGAAATTGGCCCAGATCCAGGACTCAGTGGCCGATAGTGTTGATTCGGAAGTAATAACCGGTATCAGAGATAATCTGAGTCTGGATATTAGCGGATATGGTAAGCTGGGAAATAATCCAGCGCTTCAGTTGGCCTGTTGGAAACTAGTACTAGCGGAGATAATGTATCGAGCCCTGCAAACGGGTAAGCTTTCAAATATCATCCCAGATGGCAGTCTGCCGTTGTTCCAATATGCCGCAGCTCTGGACCAGCTAGCTGAAAAGCTCATCAACATACCAGTTGAGGAACTTAAGAAATGTAAGTTCGTGCAAAACGAAGTGAAAGCTGGTATGCACGATGCCGATTTTGACAAGGTGCGGGCCGAACTTTCCAATCGTAAGCCTCAGTTGTTGGTGTATCTGAATAATGCATATCCGCGCGAGTTCCTGCAGTTCTGCATAAGTCCGTACTTGCGGCAGCGGCCCGGTAATACCCGCCAGGCGGCCTGGATGCTCTTTTTCCGCATGATCGACGGCAAGTATGGGGATGACATTGAAATAGACTATCTTATTGGTCTATTAATAGCCTCTAATACTCTCAAAGTGGCATTTATTCATCCTACAAAGGGCAACCAGTATGTGAAGATGGATGATGCCAAGTATCTCGATGACATGAGGAGCACGGTGATTGCAGCATTCCAGGTGTTTGCGGGCAAGGTGTGATTTATGAAACCGGGGAATTACCCCGGTTTTTTATTTAGTTTAATATCCTATTTTCTATTCCTGCCAGTTTTTCGATTTCCCCATATAATCTAGCAAAGTTTGCCGGGGTCAGCGACTGCTGGCCATCCGATAGAGCCTGTTCCGGCTGAGCGTGAACCTCGATCATCAGTCCGTCCGCGCCTGCTGCAATAGCCGCCTTAGCCACTGGCGTGACCAGTGACCAGTGCCCGGTAGCATGGCTGGGATCGACTATCACTGGCAGGTGTGACAGCTCACGAGCCAATGCAACGGCACTGATATCAGCCGTATTGCGGGTCATCGGCTCAAAAGTGCGTATTCCGCGCTCACACAAGATGACCTGGCTGTTGCCCGAATCCAGGATGTACTCGGCGGCTAACAACCACTCTTCGACAGTGGCCGAAAGGCCGCGCTTCAATAGAACCGGTTTCTTAAAGCAGCCGACTTCTTTTAACAGGGCGAAATTCTGCATATTGCGGCTGCCGATCTGGATGATGTCGGTATGATCACACACCAGGTCCAGATCACGGGCATCCATTACCTCAGTGCATATCGGCAGTCCAGTGATCGCCCTTGCTTCAGCCAGTATCGAGAGTCCTTCCAGACCCAAACCGGCAAAGGAATAGGGCGATGTGCGGGGCTTGAATGCACCTCCCCGCAGGATATGTACTCCAAGTTCTTTTAGTGTAATGGCTAGGTTTATGTATTCGTCGCGTGACTCAACAGCACAGGGACCGGCGATGATGGTGCAGTATCCAGTGCCGATCATTACTGGGTTATTTGGTGTCAGGATATTTATTATGGTGCTGGCGCCGCCCTCACTGCGGGCGGCTAGCTTGAAAGGTTTCACAATAACTCCTCCTCGGCATGTCTTAGCGGGTAGCCGATTTCAATCTTGCTATAGCCTGCTCCATACGCCCCGGCAGGGCACTGGGATCCGAAGCTCCCTGCTCAATGATCTGAGCCAGATGGCTGCCTACCACATAGGCATCGGCATGACCTTTAAAAGCCTGGATCTGTTCTGGTGAGGATATCCCGAATCCCAGAGCCAACGGGCTTTGTGAATGCAGCTTGACCCGGTCTAGATAGTCCTTGATCTCCTGCTCAGGCAGTGCACGGACCCCGGTCACTCCTCGTACCGAAACACAGTACGTAAAGCTGGGCGCAAAACTTCCCGCCAGTTTCAACCGCTCGTCGCTGCTGCTGGGGGCTACCATAGGGATAGCATCAATATCGTAACCCTTCAAGGTTTCCAACTCATCCAAGGGTAGGTCTGGCACGATCAACCCGCTGATACCTATGTCTTTTAATTCAGACATAAAACGGCTCACCCCGCGCTGGAAGATGGGGTTGTAATAACAGAACAGAATTAAAGGGAATTCGGTAGCCTGCTTTGCAAGAGCTGCGAATTCAAGTGTGTTATTCAGGTTCAAGCCCATGGCCACCCCGCGGTGATGGAAACGTTCGATGATCTCTCCATCGGCCACCGGATCGGAGAAGGGCACCCCTAGTTCCAGAATATCGCATCCGCCCTGTTCTGCAGCCTTTATACAATCCAGACTCAGTTCCTTGTCGGGCAGACCGGCCATCATAAAGCCGATCAAAGCTTGTTCGTTATTCTCCGCCAACTCTTTAAATCGATTCTTTATGAGAGACATTATTCTGCACCTCCTATAAAGCCGGATACCATTTCCACGTCCTTATCTCCGCGTCCTGATAAATTGATCACTATAGTTTTCTCGGTTGACATCTTAGACGCTAGTTTCAAGGCATAAGCTACCGCGTGGGCGCTTTCTAGAGCGGGGATTATACCTTCGGTACGGGAAAGCATGAGAAATGCCTCCAAAACCTCCTGGTCGTCGGCGTTGACATAGCTGACCCGCCCTTCCTTGGCTAAGTGAGCATGTTCCGGGCCTACTCCTGGGTAATCCAGACCGGCGGAAATCGAATGCGTCTCCATTACCTGGCCCTGCTCGTCCTGCAGCAGGCGGCTCAGGGAACCGTGCAAAACACCGTCAGTGCCTAAGCATAGGGTGGCGCAGTGCTTGCCAGATTCAAGGCCCTGTCCGCCGCTTTCGACACCGATCAACTCGACTGCGTCATTGAGCATCGGGTGAAAAATGCCGATTGCGTTGCTGCCCCCGCCTACACAGGCGATAACACAGTCCGGGAGCCGGCCTTCTATGGCCATCATCTGTTCCTTGACCTCGTGCCCGATAATCGATTGAAAATCGCGCACGATCAACGGATAGGGATGCGGCCCCACTGCTGATCCAATAGCATAATGAGAGTAATCGAAACTAGCAGTAAAATCGCGGAATGCCTCATTGGTAGCGTCCTTTAAGGTTTGGCTGCCTTTATCTACCGATATCACTTCGGCACCTAATATCTTCATGCGAAAGACATTGAGCCGCTGGCGTTCAATGTCGGTCGAACCCATGTATACCGTGCATTCCATACCCATTACTGCTGCTGCAGTGGCTGATGCCACACCGTGCTGTCCAGCACCGGTTTCGGCAATCAAGCGGCTTTTACCCATGCGCTTGGCCAGCAATGCCTGGCCCATGGTGTTATTGATCTTATGGGAACCGGTATGGTTCAAATCTTCCCGTTTGAGATATATTCGGGCTCCGCCCAGTTGCTCACTCAGCCGTTTGGCATAGTAGAGGGGTGAAGGCCGCCCTACATAGTCTTTCAAATATGATTCAAGCTCCCGGTGAAATTCGGGATCTGCTACAGCATCCATATAAGCCTTTTCTACCGCTTCTAGATGCGGGACCAGGGTTTCGGGAACAAAGCGCCCCCCGTAAGTACCGTAATATCCTTTATGATCGGGATACATTTGCATCCGCCTCCTTAACTTGCTGAATAAAATCTTTTATTTTTACTGGGTCTTTGCCGCCTTCGGGGTATTCGACCCCGCTGGAGACATCGACTGCCATAGGTTTTACTTTCTTGATCGCTTGCTGGACATTATGTGGATTCAGACCGCCAGCCAGCATTAGATTGGGAACCCCGTACAGCCCGTCCAGCCAGGACCAGTCGAAGCTGGTGCCGCTGCCGCCGTTGATCCCGGGGCCGCCGGTATCGAAAAGGAATCCCCAAGCACACCATCGTTTTACCTCCATAGACTCCACTGGACCATCCAATTTGAAGGTCTTAATGACCGGCATCGGTAGTGAATCCACATATTCCGGAGACTCACTGCCGTGCAACTGTACGATATCCAGGCCGCACTCGTTAGCGATAGAGCATAATGAATTAAATGGTTCATCCATAAAAACACCTATTTTTACTATGCTTTCGCTTAGCATGTGATTGACGGCCGCCGCTTCCTCTATGGAAACCCGGCGTTTGGATGGCGCAAATACCTGGCCAATGGCCCAGGTGCCGGCATTTTGTGCGGCTAGTGCTTCTTCGATTGTTCGTATTCCGCAAATTTTGACCAGGGTCATGTCACTCAACTCCTATACTGGGCCAGTTCTCTGACTTTGGCCGGAATATCACCGGCAGTAACGAGAGCCTCTCCGACCAGCACTGCATTGAAACCAGCACTTTGCAGCAGTTCGATATCCGATAGACTGCTGACACCGCTTTCACTAACTTTGATTCGTGCATTGGGAACTAGACAAGCTAGTTCCAGACTAGTATTTATATCGACCAAAAAACTTTTCAGGTTGCGGTTGTTGATACCCAATAAAAGCGCCGGGGTGTCTAATGCCATATTGAGTTCATCGCGGTCATGAACCTCCACCAGTGGTTCCACCCCTAGTTTCAGCGACTTTTCTATTAAATCTAGCAGGTGTGAGTATTCTAAAGCCGCCGCGATAAGGAGGACTGCATCGGCTCCTAACATAACGGTTTCATATAGTTGGACTTCGTCGATAATGAAGTCCTTACGTAGGACCGGAATATCGAGTTTCTGCTTGATAAGTGGAATATAGTCCCGGCTCCCTTTAAAGAACTGCTGGTCGGTAATGACCGATACCGCCGATGCACCGTTATTCTGGTAAACATATGCCAGCTCCTGCGGGTCCAGCTCATTATTTAAAATACCCTTTACCGGAGAGGCTTTCTTAACTTCGGCGATGAGTGCGACTCTTTCAGGATTGGCTACCAATGCTCGAAGAAAGCTGGCATCTTTAGAATTCTCAAGGTGCTCTCCAATATCTATGGTTTGGCGAAGTTTCTCGATTTCATGTTTCTTTGCATCTAAAATGTTAGCTAACACGATCGATACCATCCCTGCTGAAGTTTATCATGTTCTTAAGTACCGTCAGTGCCCGTCCCGAATCTATAGCTTCAGCTGCCAGCAGCATGCCCTCGGTCATGTTGTGTGCTTTGGCTCCTGCAATCAGAGCAGCTGCCGAGTTTAACAGAACCACATCCCGGCAAGGTCCGATCTGGCCATCCAGAACATTGAGGAGAATGCCAGCATTGACTTCCACATCGGAGCCAGATATGCTGGCCAGCGAATGGGCGGGGATATGCATCTCTAATGGATCAACCGTGTTGATCAATATATTGCCCGGAGTTACTTCGTATACCGTTGTGATCCCGGCAGGACTGATCTCATCCATGCCGTTTTCAGCATGCAGCACCAGGGCCTTTTTGCGACCAAGTCTCTGCAGTGTGGTGGCAACAGTTCCCTGTATTCCAGGATCGGCCACACCCATGACCTGATATGCCAGATCAAACGGGTTCAGAAGCGGCCCCAGGAAGTTGAACACGGTAGCAACACCCAGACCGCGGCGTAGTCCCGCTACTTGTTTCAAAATAGGGTGGTAATGGGGAGCAAATAAGAATGTGATCCCCGCCTCGTCCAGTAAGCGGCGCGATTGGTCGGGGGTCAAGTCCACGCGTACACCAAGATATTCCAAAACATCAGCGCTGCCCACTTTGCCAGTGACTGCGCGATTGCCGTGCTTGGCGACCGGTACCCCGCAGGCGGCGACTACCAGGGCGGCAGTTGTGGATACATTGAAGGTTCCATGGCCATCGCCACCGGTGCCGCAGGTATCGAGCAGCTCGACGTCGGCTTCCATGGGGACTGCATGTTCCCGCAAGGCCTGCACAAAGCCGTAAAGTTCGGCTTCATTTTCCCGCCGCACCCGCATGGCCGTCAAAAAGGCGGCAGCTTTGATCTCACTGATGTTATCAGTTAGCAGCATATTGGCTGCCTGGTAGGCCTGGTCGCTGGTCAGAGGCTGGCCTCCCACCACCTGTTTTAAGTAAGTGTCAAATACCACTAAACTCAACTCCTCTCAACTCTTCTCGGATTTTATTATGAAACCGCCGTAAAATGCGGTTCTTCAGCGTTTGGCTCGCCATTGGCTATGGCCAGAAAATTAGCCAGCAGCTTTTTGCCTTCAGGAGTCATGATCGACTCGGGATGGAACTGGACCCCCTCCAACGGGTACTCGCGGTGTCTTATACCCATGATCTCGCCTGACTCGCTGCGGGCTGTGATCTCTAGGAAATCAGGCATGGTTTCTTCGTCAATAACCAGTGAATGATACCTGGTGGCGGAAAATGGGTTTTCCAGGTCGCGATAGACGGTACGGCCGTCGTGGCAGATCATAGATGTCTTGCCGTGCATCAGTTTGTCATTCACTATAATGTCAGCGCCGAAAGCGTAGCCTATAGACTGGTGCCCTAGACAGACACCTAAGATAGGTGTTTGCCGATAGAATTCTCTGATCACCTCGACGGATATTCCTGCCTCCCGGGGGCTGGAGGGGCCAGGTGATATTACAATGGCCTTGGGCGACATCGTCCGGATCTCTTCTAAGCTGATACCGTCGTTGGTGGCTACTACGATTTTTTCGCCTAGCTCTTCCAAGTACTGGACCAGATTGTAGGTAAATGAATCGTAATTATCGATCATTAGGATCATGATATCTTTCCTCCGCTTCTATAATAGCGAGCATAGGTGCCCGGGCTTTGTTCAGGGTTTCTTTGTGTTCCAGAGTGGCAACTGAATCGGCAACTATACCAGCTGCACTCTGCAGGTAATAGGCCCCCTGGTGATGTAAAATAGTCCTGATAATGATGCATGAATCGAGGTCACCATTAAAATCTATATGGCCGACTGCACCGCCGTAGGGGCCGCGGGGTTCCTGCTCAAGGCTCTCGATTATCTCCATGGCCTTTCGCTTTGGTGCACCGGTCAATGTGCCGGCCGGGAAACAGGCTTTGAAAGCGTCAAGAGCATCCAGGCCGGGCTTGATACGGCCTTCCACCGTCGAGACCAGGTGGACTACATGAGAATAAGGCTCCAGTTTCATAAGTTCGGTCACTTCTACGGTCCCTGTTTGACTTATACGGCCTAGATCATTGCGGGCCAGGTCTACCAGCATTAGATGTTCCGCCCGTTCCTTCTCATCGGTCAACAGTTCCCGCCGCTGGGCTTCATCCTTCACCGCGTTGCCGGTCACCTTGCGGGTTCCGGCGATAGGCCTGGAGATGACCCTTTCGCCAGCAACCTTGAGCTGGATCTCAGGGGAAGCCCCGATAAGCACCGACTCAGACCCTTTAAGATAAAACATATATGGTGAGGGATTCAGTTCTCGCATGGCCAGGTACACATCCCAGGGCTGGGCTGGACTTTCGCGCTTCCAGCGCCGGGAGATCTGGACCTGAAAGATATCGCCCACTCGAATATGTTCTAGGGCTGTATCCACCTGCTTGTAGAACTCGGCTTGCTCCACGTTTACGCTGAAGTATTCCGCCACTTCCGGCTGGTCTCGACGAGGTCTGTCACGCTTCACAGTGCCAGTCTGGCAAGCAGCGGCAGCTGCCATTATTGACTTTATTTCGGTGCATGCGGATATGTAAGAATCGTCATTAATGTTTTTTGATTCTAGCCATTGGATAACATTCAGCACCTTCTCGTGACGATCGAATACTACAACCGTGCCCGGTAGAAAGAATTGCTGAACTGGATTTATAATAGATTTGTCTTTTTTTCTAGGAATATTTTGATAGGTAAGCGACAGATCATAACTCCAGAACCCGATCAACCCGCCGCTAAAATGCGGAAAATCCAGTGGTTGAGCATGGCGCGATATGAAGAAATCTTGAATAGGGTCAACACAAGTAGGGTCAGTATAAGAATCAACTTGGATTTCCAGTAGTGAATTGAAGCCAATTATGGAATAACGGCCATTATCATCACCGATCAGGCTTTCTAGTAAACAGCAGGGTGCTGCAGGATCCAGCTTTTCGAACAAGGCTGTAACATCGAAGTCATCCAGGCGCAGTCGGCTGCAAACAGCCGCATATTCGTATTTGCTGGCAGCTGCCAAGAATTCATTCTGGCCAGGGAAAAATGACAAATCCTCATTAAACAAACTAATGCCGACACTCAAATGAGCGCCGGCATTTACATGCTCAAGCTTCCTCATCTCAGCTAATCTCCTCTAAACTCAACTCTTCTCAACTCAACTGATGAAATTGTAAACTCATTAACTCAACTAATAATACTATATAATAAACTTACCTGCTGAAGAAGTTTAAGTCAATATATTTATTTTGCAGTGATGACGAAACCCCGAGATATAGCCGATATTTATGGTGAGGTTGGTTCTAAAATGTCTGAGGTCCGTGTAGCCACTTATAACATAAGAAGCGGGGAAGGGATCGATGGCCGGGTAGATATTGCTCGTATTGCCCGAGTAATCGGTGATATGGACGTCGATATAATCGGGCTGCAGGAAGTGGATCGGAATTGGCGGCGCAGCCAGAATATCTACCAGGCGCGTTACCTGGCCAAAGCATTAGGCATGCATTACGTATATGGACCCGCTTTAACCCGAGGAAGTGCTCAGTATGGCAATGCTGTTTTAAGCAGGTATCCCATCTTATCCTCGCAGGTTCACCCCCTGGCCAGTTATCGCGAGAACCGGGCGGTCTTGCAGGCGGTGATTGATGTTTCGGGGCATATACTGAATTTCACAGTGACCCATCTGGGACTTAGTTTACAGGAACGGCTCTGGCATATTCGCGATATAATCAAGCCGCTGTTGATAACGGATGACCCTCTGGTGTTGGTGGGGGATTTCAACTGTGATCCCCGGTCGCCGGAAGTTCTGGAATTCGAAAACCTGCTGATCGAAGCATTCCCCAAGTCAGGATATTTCACATTTTCCAGCGATAAACCTGACCAACGCATCGATTATATAATGCATAATCGGCTTCTAAAAACTGTGTCGGTTGAAGTCATAGAATCACAGGCCTCGGATCATTTGCCTTTGGCCGCTCTTTTGGCCTTTACAGGATAAAGCCGGTTGTTGCATAATTCTAGCGCTCTTCTAGTGGCGGCATCATAGCGACCAGTTACTGGAATGCACATTTTTGTTTGAAAGTATTGGATCATCCACTCGGTCATGGTGTCAAATCTTCCAGTTCCGTTAATAGGCAATCCTAGAGCCTTCAATCGCCATTGTAGGAAGACTACATTCTGACTGTTGTTTCCGCGCTTCATATCTTTACTGGGCAGGGGAGGCGGCCAGTTTATACGTGAATCGATTATCTTGACCGGCGTTCCATTTCTGGTCAGAGGGAACAGATCCTCCACACTCTCATTGAACATGCGGATACACCCATGAGAGGCGTACGAACCTATCGAGTATGGTTTGTTAGTTCCGTGGATTCCATATATTCCCCAGGGGACGTTGAGGCCCATCCAGCGAGTCCCAAATCCTGTCCCCCAGTCTTTGGCGCGGTGTACGATCAGCCAGTCGCCCAAAGGGGTAGGGGTTTCATCCTTGCCCACCGCCACTCGGTATTGTTTATGGAATTTACCGCCTACATGCAGGATAAGTGTTCTGCTGGCGCGATCTATGATTATAGAAGTTTGTGAACCGGGATCGACGTCCTCCGATACGATCTCGCCCAGAGCCTTATAGATCTCCTGCCAGGTTTCAACAGTAGCTTCACCGGTGGGCGGCATACCCCGCAAGGACTGAAAGATAATTATGGCATCGCGTGTACCCGCGCCAAACTCCCCATCTACTGGCCCGGGATTGAGTCCCATCAGCAGCAGTTTCTCCTGCAGTAGTTTTACCAGCGCCCCTTTCATAGGCGGTTCTTTTAGTTTAAGGGCCGGAAAGTGCAGGTCCAAACAAGAGCACATGGGCTGTTCGTCGCCTGATTCAGCAATGGCGGATGATGCATTCAGGCCGAGACAAAGGATAACCAACAGAATAGTCGCCAATAACCTGCGCAGCACAAATAATTCCTCCGCATTTCTTATCAATAGATGTATTTTTCCTAGAGGTCGATCAATTCATACTTGCCAGACGTTGGTGATTCTCCGAGTGACAGGAGAGCCGGTTTCGTGCTTGCGGATACCCTGGTCGTTATTAATGAATTTTCCGAATAAAACATTATTATATAAATGCTTGTGCTTTTATGCACAAATGCATTAGAATATCAAAGGGAAGTTAACAAATAAATCATATATAAACCAATTCGAAAGGGGTCCCGTCAATGGCAGATGTACCGAAGTTTGTAGAGTCTTACAAAAGTATCGACCCGGTATTGTACGATGAAGTGCAGCGGGTGACTAATATGGCCATGGAGCCTGGAGCATTAGATGTGAAGACCAAGCTGTTGATAACGCTGGCCCTGGATTCGTTTAAGGGTGCGGCTGATGGTGTGCGTGTGCTGGCCCGGCAGGCCCGAGCTGTAGGTGCTTCTGACCAAGAAATTGCTGAAGCTATTAGGATAACATACTATGTTGCCGGATTCGACTCATTAAAGACCGGACTTAGCGCATTCGAATAAAACTTGAAATCAATTCAATGAGTAAAAAAAGCCCTGAAAGTTTTCAGGGCTTTTTGCTTTTAATGTCTATATTGTCTATTCTATTCAGCAGTTGGTGCTGCGGGTGCCGGAGGGGCGGCTTTTTGTCTCGGCTTTCCAGCTGTTTTAGGAGCCGCTTTTGCCTTCGGAGCAGCTTTTTTAGCTTTTGGCTTAGTTGCTGCTTTGGGCGCCGGTTTAGCGGCGGCCTTCGGTGCAGGTTTGGCAGCTGCTTTAGGGGCTGGTTTTGCAGCAGTCTTGGCAGCAGGTTTAACAGCTGGCTTTGCTGCGGGTGCGGCGGCGGCTTTTTTGGCGAGCGGAACTTTTGCAGTTTTTGCCTCAGCCTTTTTTGATATCTCATCAACTTGTTCAACAAGATCGGAATAGTCTAATAAAGGCACCTGTCCTGCTAGGTTATCACCGATAGTGGCCAGGCTTTCCTTGGCAATATCCTCTACAAAGGCGCGGTTTTCCTGAAGTCGTGTTGTTATTTCTTTGCTGATTCTCACCAATTCTTCATTGAGAGTCTTGCTCTGATTGATCCGGTTGTTGACCATCTTGACCCACTGTTCATCAAACCAACTATAAGTGCCAAGATTGACCATGATCAAGTCCATCATTTTACCGTTGAAATCTGACATAAGTTTCAAATTACGGCTCATCATTTCACCGAGTTTTAATTCGTTATTTTCCATACCTATAACCTCCTCCGTCCCTCTCGTAATAAAAATAATAAAAAGCGCTTAATTACCAGCGTCCCTATTGGCATTGTATGTCCAAATTTCCTACTTGTAAAGAATTTTCCCACATTTATCCCCCTAAGGGTCTATCTCATCTTGGTTTGATTGGCGAATTGTATATTATAAATTGATATTCAATACAAATGTCGAAAAATTTGGTGCCTCAGGCAAAGGTAAAATGCTGTTCAAGCTCGAATATTAAATTATTGTCGTTTGATGTCGAAACGTTTCTAATTGGCAAGGAGGGTGGTTTTATGGGTAGTAAGTTTCTGGAATACCTGCCTGTGGTTGCTGCTCAGCTGGTTAAGCTGTTTCCGGAAGGACTAGCATTTTATGCTACTGATTTAGAGAAATTTATCGTTAAAGAAGCTCATGGATTTGATGTTCCCATGGTTCAAGTGGGCAAAGATTTTGCCAAAGGTGGGCCGGCAGATAAAGTCATTCAGAATAAGCAGCTATTGATAATTGAGCTTGATGCGAAGTTTTACGGCATGCCGCTCAAAGTGGCAAACTTACCGGTTTTCGACGACGATGATCCCCACACGGTTGCGGGAACCTTTGGTATGGCTATGCCGCGCGATGTTACTTTTACTGTTCGCCGAGATATTGAGAACCTCTTGCAGGGTTTGACCGAGATATCGGCAGCCATACAACAAACTGCCGCTGCTGCAGGGACAATCAATGAAAATGAACAGAAGCTAAACCAGGAAATAAGCCAAATACACAAGATATCTGAGGAGATCGTCACCGTTCTTGATTTTATTAAAAAGGTTGCCGATGAGACCAGGATGTTGGGGTTAAACGCAGCCATCGAAGCCGCACGGGCTGGTGATATAGGCCGCGGTTTCGGCGTGGTAGCTGAGGAAATAAGAAAACTCTCTGAAACATCAAAGAATACCACTGAGAAGATCAGAGAGTTGACCAAAGAGATCGAACAGAAGATCGCTGTTGCTACTAAGGGTTCTGAACAAGCAATGCGTGCCAGTGAGGAACAAGCTGCCGCCACTCAGGAGATCACTGCCAGCATTCAGGAAATGACCAGTGCTGCTGAAGAGATGACCAAATTGGCTAAGAAGCTGTAAAGATAGCTAGGATCAAAGCCGCTATTTTAGTAATAGCGGCTCAGGCTGATGGCAAAAGCGAATTTCTGCGTTGTTTAGTAAACCCTGTTCAATCAACGTACGTTAAGTACGCATCAATCGCGGGCTTTCCAATCGCCTGACGGCGAACTGTATCGCCAAATGCCGATGGAATAGAATCTGGCGTTTGCGGCAGATGAGCAGCGGCTTGATCTTCACTCCCG
>JBLNAX010000080.1:0-9233 GCA_050259595.1 Acidobacteriota bacterium
GCACCGTGAATGTGGCCAAGAAATATCCTGATGTCGTTTTCATGCACTGTTCAGGCTATAAGCGTTCCGCCAACCTGGGCACCTATTTTGGGCGTGACTATCAAGCTCGTTACCTGACCGGTATCGTTGCCGGTAAAATGACCAAAACCAACAAAATCGGTTATGTAGCAGCTTATCCGATTCCAGAAGTAGTACGCTGCATTGATGCATTCACTCTGGGTGTTAGAAAAGTAAATCCGAAAGCCGAGATCAAAGTGGTATGGACCAATACCTGGTATGATCCGGCTAAAGAGAAGAGCGCCGCACTGAGCCTGATCGACGGCGGTTGCGACCTGATATCCCAGAACCAGGACAGCTATGCTTCACAGCAAGCAGCTCAGGAAAAAGGTGTTTATTCGGTTGGCTGTGACAGTGACATGAGTAAATTCGCACCTAAAGCTGTTCTGACCTCTGCTGTATTCAACTGGAAAGAATACTACGTAAGTGTTGTTGAATCCGTTAAAAACAAGACATGGAAGAGCGGCGATTTCTGGGGCGGTATCAAAGACGGTGTAGTGGATGTGACCCCCATGGCACAGATGGTTCCGGCTGATGTCAAGACGCTGGCTGATGCGGAACGGGCTAAGATCGTTGACGGATCGTTTGATGTCTTTGTAGGCCCGATCAAGGATCAGACCGGCAAGGTAAGGATTCCCGCTGGTCAGACTATGTCCGATGCTAATAAACTGACGGTTGACTGGTTTGTAGAAGGAGTACAAGGTACAATTCCAAAAGCAAAATAATACAGAATAATCATGCTGAGGGGGTGGCTGAGAGCCGCCCCCTATCTTAATTAATGGACGGAGTGTTATGACCCCCTTAATCGAAATGACAGACATTACAAAAAGCTTCCCTGGTGTGGTAGCCAACGACGGAATAAACTTGAAGATCATGCCAGGTAAGATACATGCACTACTCGGAGAAAATGGGGCGGGTAAAACCACCTTGATGAACATCCTGGCCGGTATGTACCAGCCGGATCGCGGTGAAATAAAACTGCGTAACAAGACTATCTCGCTCAGATCACCCAATCATGCCCTGCGGTCTGGAATTGGCATGATTTATCAGCATTTTATGCTGGTTCCTTCTTTTACGGTTGCCCAAAATGTAGTCGTTGGAGACGAGAGGCTTCCTTTTATAATCAGTAAACACAAGATTTCAGCGCTGGTACGCAAAATTGCGGAGCGCTATGGCTTTGATATAGATACGGAACAGAAAACGGGCGTGCTTTCTATTGGACAGCAGCAGCGGGTGGAAATCCTGCGAGCCCTATATCGCGGCAGTGAGGTGCTTATTCTGGATGAGCCGACATCGGTGCTGACCCCCCAGGAGGTTAGTGAACTGTTTGCCATTCTGCGCAGAATGGCCGATGAAGGTAAAGCTATCATTCTGATAACTCACAAATTGAACGAGGTAGTGGCTGTGGCCGACCAAGTAACGGTGCTGCGCCGCGGTAAGGTAGTCGGCTCGGCTATGGCCGGGGAGACTGACGAAAACCACCTGGCGCAGATGATGGTGGGTCGTGATTACTTCTGGAAGAGAACGGCGGAACCTGCAGAGCCGGGGCCGGTGGTACTAAGTGCGCAGAACCTGACTATCGCCGGCGATGAAGGGACGATCGCCGTACGTGATTCCGGATTGGAACTCAGAGGCGGGGAGATCACAGCTATCGCTGGTGTAGCTGGAAATGGCCAGAAGGAACTGGTGGAGGCCATCGCCCGCATGCGGAGCCTGGAAAAAGGGAACATAATCCTTCTAGGTAAAGATATCAGCCAAATGTCGGCGCGTGAAGTAATTGAAATGGGCATTCGTTTCATCCCTGAGGACCGCATCGGCATGGGACTGGTGGGTAATATGGGATTGGCGGATAATCTTATCCTGCGTGATTACTATACTTATGCATACGGACAGGGATCGACACTCGATTACCAATTGATCAATGAAAGGGCTCGCGAACTGGTGGATAGGTTTGAGATCGCGATTCCCGATTTCAAGCAGCCGGTCAAAATGATGTCCGGCGGCAACCTTCAGCGCCTGCTGGTGGCGCGGGAGATTTCCCATAATCCTAAACTGATAGTGGCGGCTTATCCCTCGCGAGGACTAGATGTAGCGGCTACCGAAGCCGTTTATGGCATGCTGGAGGACGAAAAACGCAAAGGCTGTGCGGTTCTTCTGGTTATGGAAGACCTGGAAGAGATCATGCGTTATGCAGATAGAGTCGTTGTCATGTTCAAGGGCAGTATCAGCGAGCCCATGATTACTGCAGAAGTCGATCAAGAGGTGCTGGGCTTGCTCATGGCGGGTATTTCGGACAAGCATTAAAGGAGTACGTGCGCGGATGATATCGTTACAGTGGCAAAGGCGGCTGAATGTTTCCAAATGGGCTGGACTGTTCGTACCCCTGCTGGCAGTGTTGATGTCACTGCTGTTGGGGGCAATATTTCTGTATTTCTACGGATTTGATCCGGCTGAAGTCTATTCGGAAATGTTCGGTGGTGCTTTCGGCAGTGCCTACGGCATTTCAGAAACCCTTGTCAAAGGCATACCTCTGATGCTATGTGCTCTAGCCGTATCACTCGCGTTTCGCATGCAGCTATGGAATATAGGAGCAGAAGGACAGCTCTACATGGGGGCTTTCGCTTCGGGTGGCATTGCTCTGTATTTAGGGCACTTATCGACCTGGCTGGTACTGCCGCTGATGTTGATTTGTGCCATTATTGCCGGAGGGCTCTGGGGCTTCATACCGGGATTCCTTAAAGCCCGCTGGCGGGTAAATGAGACACTTACATCACTGATGCTGAATTACGTGGCGATATTCTGGGTGGACTACCTGATCTTCGGCCCATGGAAAGACCCCAATGGCCGCAATTTCCCGCTTACTGCATTTTTTCCCGAGTCCGCATCACTGCCTACTCTAGGGGATACCAGGGTCCATGCCGGGCTGATTTTAGCAATCATTGTAGCTGTTGCTCTTTGGTATGTTCTGCGTTACAGCCGGTGGGGTTATGAAGTGCGGGTAATGGGGGAAAGCCTGGAGGCAGCCCGCTATTCGGGTATGAACAACCTGCGGAACATAATGCTGGTCATGGCCATCAGCGGCGCTGTTGCTGGGATAGCCGGCATGGTGGAAACATCTGGTGTTACTCATCGAGTGCAGCAGGGCCTATCGCCGGGCTATGGATATACCGGAATAATTGTGGCCTGGCTGGGAAGACTGCATCCGTTTATCATTATAATAATATCGTTTTTATTTGGGGGACTACTGACTGGCGGCTACAGCGTGCAGACCATCGGTATACCGTTCTCGATAACTCAAATGCTGCAGGGTTTTTTGTTGTTCTTCCTGCTCGGTGGGGAGATATTTATTACCCACAGTGTTAAAATCGTGCGCAGGAGGGCGAATTAAATGAATGAAGCGTATTTTATAGCCTTCCTGGCCGCCACAATAACTGCTGGCACACCCCTGCTGTTTGCTGCAGCGGGGGAAATGATGGCCGAACGTTCCGGCATCCTGAACCTGGGCGTCGAAGGCATGATGCTGATGGGAGCAGTATGCGGGTTTATCGCTACTTACCTTACGGGCAACCACTGGTGGGGTGTGCTGGCGGCAGCAGCTGCCGGGGGCGCAATGGCCTGCATACATGCATTTATATCCGTCACCATGCGCGGCAATCAAGTGGTCAGCGGTCTGGCTTTGACCATATTCGGAATGGGATTATCCGACTTTGTGGGCAAGAACTACATTGGGCTGCCCATTGGTGACCGTTTTGCGCCAGTGAATGTACCGTACCTATCGAAAATACCCGCACTCGGTAAGATATTCTTTAGCCAGGATGCCTTGGTCTATCTTAGTTTTGGCGTTGCGTTAGTCCTTTACATCCTTCTGTTCAAGACTTCCTGGGGCATGTCCCTCCGAGCCGTGGGAGAGGACCCATCGGCGGCTGATGCCAGCGGTATCAGTGTAAGCAAGGTGCGCTATGTCAACACAATTTTGGGCGGTGCATTAGCCGGTATTGGCGGTGCTTATCTATCCCTGGCCTTTGCTCCGGCATGGATGCAGAACATGACTGCCGGGCGGGGCTGGATAGCAGTGGCACTGGTTATCTTCGGTATGTGGGCGCCGGGCAAGGTGATGCTGGGAGCCTACCTGTTTGGGGGCGTGGAAGCATTGACTTATCGACTGCAGGCCGTAGGAGTGTCGATCTCGCCGTTCTTCCTGCAGATGATGCCATACATCCTTACTATCGTAGTTCTGGTAATGGCGGTGCGCCTGAAGAAGGATGAAGCCGGACCGCCCCAGGCTTTGGGTGCAGCCTACGACCGTGAGGAGCGGTGAAGAAGATTCTATGAGCTTGGCTTGAAATCATTTGCGTATAGTTTAGATGCTAAACAATAATAGAAAATCAATAGGATGAATTGCTCGGAATATCAAATACTAATACCGGAGGTGATAGCCTTGGATAAGGATAAGCATGTTCTTCCGGATATGAAGCATACCTTTGCAGCATGGGTCAAAAGAACTGCCCGGGACCGGGCTCGCAACACCACGACTATCTATGGCCCAGACAATGAGCCTCTAACGAGTGTGCGCAATAACATGGGGGAAAATGGTTAAACAGGTCGATCGCATCTGGTCTTATTCGTTTCATCTTCAACCGCCCCCAGGGGCGGTTTTCAGTTTAATTACAGAAGTCAATCTCTGAGTTATTTTGATAATCCCGTTCAATCAACGTACCGCTGTACGCCTCAATCACGGGCTTATCTCATGCCTTGACCTTGACTTCCGTACTTAACCTGAAACAATTCAGGCGGTTACCGCAGGGTCAGGCTTTCGTTGAAGTACTTCATTATTGGAGATAGGAAGAACTCTATTATCCGCCGCTTACCAGTCTTTATCTCAGCGCTGGCTGTCATTCCGGGGGTAAGTGTAACGTTTCGGCCATTAACTGCCAGCCACTGGCGGTCTAGTTTTACTTTAATGGTGAAAATGGGACCTAGTTTCTCATCGTCTGTGGCATCGGGACTGATTGCTTCTAGTCTGCCTGGAATAGTGCCATACTTTTGAAAAGGAAAGGTGTCGATTTTCACTTCCACTTTTTGCCCGACCTCTAGAAACCCTACATCCTGATTTAGGGCTGATGCTTCGACTATCAATGGGGTTTCTTCGGGAACGATGGTTACCAGAGGCTGGGCTGGGGTAACTACGCCGCCGATGGTGTATGAAGCCATTCCGTGAACAGTTCCGGCAACTGGTGAGGTCAGCTTTTCCATCTGGATTTTTTGCTTTCCTTTGGTAACCTCAGCCTCTAGATTGGCAATGGTTTTTTCCTTATCTTCAAGTTCGGTCAGAATTTCTTTTTCTCTTTCCATGCGCAGTGCTGTTAGTGCTGAAACCGCGCCATTGAGATCATCTTCTGCCTCTGCCACCAACTTCTTTTGTTCCTCCAGTTTCTGGCACTCCTGGTTTACCTCTTTGAGTTTAGAAATCACCTCAAGTTTGGACATTCCTCCGGCCTCGTGCAGTTCGGTGTATGCGCTGGCTTCTTCCCTGACCAGGCGTACTGCCTCTTTTTGCAGTGGCAATAAGGCCTTGGCTGCTTTTAACTGGCTCTTTTTTTGATTGATGACTAACTCTTGCGCCTCTTCCTTAGCTTTGTAATCGGTTTCGCGGGCTATTTTAAGGCTGCGTTGGTACTCTAAAGCGCTGGCGGCTTCTTCGTTCAAAGTCTCAGCGTTCCACAGAGTGCTATCTATTTCCTGGCCATTCAATTCGGCCACCAGCATATCCCGCTCGATCTTATAATATGTCAGATTGCTTTCATTAGCCTGGAAATCGGCCTGGTTAATAGTTGAATCAAGGTTGATCAAAATCTGCCCCTTTTTGACACGTTCCCCTTCTTCAACACAGATAGATTTAATAATGCCTTCTTCGAGGGGTTGTACCAGCTTGACACGTCCATCGGGAATCAGTTTGCCGCGAGCAACTGCTACTACATCTACTTTGCCAAGATATGACCACAATCCTGTTAGAAAGACCAAGATGACGATTATCCATATCAGTAGTCTACCCAGCGGAGAAGGAGGGGCTTTCTCGATCTCCAATGCCGGGGGAAGAAATTCGTGTTCCAGGTTATCCTGCGCAAACCATTTAAACATGTTTAAGCTCCCCGTTCCTGCTGGCTGTATAAATAATGGTAGAGCCCTTTTCTATTCAACAGCTGTTCGTGAGTACCTATCTCTTTTAACTCACCCCGGTCGACCACCACTATAAGATTGGCATTGCGCAAGGTAGAAAGACGATGGGCTACTACCATAACCGTGCGGCCTTTGCATATCATATCCAGGTTCTGTTGAATGATCCGCTCAGATTCATAATCCAAAGCTGAGGTAGCTTCGTCGAAAATAAGTAAACGAGGATTCATTAATAAAGCCCGGGCAATAGCTATCCGTTGGCGCTGGCCACCAGAGAGAGCAGTGCCCTTTTCTCCGACCATGGTGTCGTAAGCTTCCGGTAATTCCAGAATAAACTCGTGAGCGCCTGCTAATTGGGCAACACGAACAATATCTTGCATCGATGCAGATGGATAATGAATAGCAATGTTTTCGCGCACACTAGCATTGAAAAGGAAGTTCTCTTGAAGTACAACGCCGATCTGCCGCCGCAGCCAGGCGGGATCAGCCAGGGCAATGTCGACTCCGTCGATCATTATTTTGCCTGATTCGGGTATGTATAATCTTTGGATGAGTTTGGCCAGCGTGCTTTTCCCAGAGCCACTTCTTCCCACGACACCTACAATGGTGCCAGGGAGGATATCCAGGGAAAAGTTGCGCAAAACCTCAGGCCCATCCACGCGATAACGGAAACGTACATTTTCCAACCTAATGTGCCCGCGAATGGCGGGTAACCTTGCTTTGGTGGCATCGGTTGTAGGTTCGGGAGTGGAATTGAAAATGTCCCCTAGTCTATCGATAGAAATGCCGATTTGCTGGAAGTCCTGCCACATCTGAACCAGCCTTAACACCGGACCGCTGACCCGGCCGGATAACATTTGAAAGGCGATCAGTTCGCCCACGGTGAGACTTCCGCCCATTACCAGCTTGGCCCCAAACCATAAGATAGCGAGATTGGCTGCACGCTGGATGAACTGGCCTACCGAACCTGCACTCCCACCTAGGGTGGAGGTTTTGAGACTGGCGGTTATGTAATTTGCGAGCAGCCGTTCCCATTTCTTTTGGACCTCGGGTTCCAAAGCGAAGGATTTAACGGTTTGCACGCCCGAGACAGCTTCGACCAGATATGATTGTGATTCGGCCCCTTTATTAAATCTTTCATTTAAGCGTTCTTTTAGAATGGGAGTGACAACAGCCGATAAAACTACGAAAAAGGGCAGGGAAGCTAGTGTTACCCAGGTTAGGGTAGGACTATAAAAATACATAACAATGATAAATACAAAGATAAACATAAGGTCAAGTACCAGGGTCAGCGGCTGACCCGTTAGAAATGAACGGATATTCTCCAATTCACGTATCCTAGCGATAGTATCGCCCACTCGCCTGACCTCAAAATATCTGAGGGGGAGTGAAAACAAATGTCTGAACAGCCGGGTGCCCAATAAAACATCGATTTTACTGGTTGTGTGATTAAAGACATATGTGCGTGCTAAAGTTATGACGGTTTCAAAGATAGCAATGATTATTAAGCCTAGAGCCAACACATCAAGTGTTGTAAGGCCTTTGTGGACTAATACTTTGTCAATAACGACCTGAGTGAAAATCGGGGTGATCAGGCCAAACAGCTGAATGATCAGCGAGGCCAATAATACTTCGATGAGTGGCTTGCGGTATTTAAGGATAACCGGAATAAACCATTTTATATTGAACAATCCGCTGCGAAAACGATTTCCTTTGTGAACAAATAAAACGATTTGTCCGTTCCAGTTTCCCAGCAATTGTTGTTTATCGGTAACTTTGGGACGTGATTCATGGGGATCGAAGACAAGGATCTTGTCATCTTCAATTTTCGCGAGTATCACGAACTTACCATCGTTGGTTTCCGCTACTACCGGGAGGCGAAGTTTATATAACCTATCATAACTGATTTTTGCACTTCGGGCTTTAAAGCCCAATCCCTTAGCTGCCCTCAGCATATCGAGAGTTTGCATGCCCTCGCTGCCGATGGCATAACTGTGCCTGATTTGTTCGGGGTCTGCTGCAATGCCGTTCATATTGGCTATCATTACTAAGCATATTATTCCGGAATCAAGATTACTTTGTTCCTGTGGTCTTTCATCTGTATGTATGTTGTCACTCATGAAAATCCTCAATTCTATAGTGGCGCCAGATAATGGTGACCATGATTGATACTTGCCCAAAGCACATTATGTATGTAATGACATATTTTATCATTTAAGAAAAAAAAGATAAACCCTATGTTTTGAATAATAAATAAGAGTGATAGGCAGATCCATGCTTTGCCCCGATGTCAAAAAAAGACAAAAAAAGATTATACTGGACACCAATAACCAAGTGTGACAAAATGGGATTTGAAGGAAAAGATGGACATTTAAGACTGGCGAAGAGGGTGCCAATTAGATTAATGATATGCGGATTTGTGGCGATCTCTTGGAAACAAGGAATTCTTCTGAATACCAGGACCACAAACCGTGAATGAGGTAAATAATTGGGCAGCTTCAGAATCGGCGAGGAAAGGGAATTGTGACATTAGTAGCAACCTTGATGATAGTCATATGTCTACACGATTCAAATGCTAAAGAAATACTGGCAGAAAGCAATGGGGTTAATCAAATGAGAGGGAGGAAATTTAGTGGCTAATATCACGGGAACCGAGGGCGACGATATTCTGCAGGGGACTACTGATAGCGACGTCATACAAGGTCAGGGCGGCAACGACAGCATGTATGGCTATGACGGCAATGACAGCCTGTATGGAGGAGACGGGGGCGACCTTTTGTTCGCCAGTGCCGGGAATGATATCCTGGATGGCGGGACCGGCAACGACTGGTTAGGCGGCGGAGCCGGGGACGATACCTACATATGGGGCAAAGGCTCTGGAAATGACACCATAGGAACGCTGTACTTCGACTGGGTCTACAACTACTACAACGAAATGGATCTTGGCAACGACACCATCAAGCTGGGAGCAGGCCTGACGCAGGCATCTTTGGATTACCTGC